>JAEWPB010000144.1 GCA_023399465.1 Pseudomonadota bacterium | reverse complement strand
GTACCGGGTTCCAGGTAGAGGGGTTACCGGTACCGTAATAGACGAGGTTGGTCTTCGGATCATAGGAGAACCAGCCCCATGTCGTACCGCCGCCGGTCTTCCACTGCTCGCCTTCCCAGGTGTTAATGCCGGAATCGGGTCCGACCGGCTTGCCGAGATGGGTGGTCTTTTCCGGATCGATCAGGGTCTCGGCGTCCGGACCGGTGGAATAGGCTTTCCAGGCCAGCGAACCGTCACTCAGATTGTAGGCTGCCGTCCAGCCGCGCACGCCGAATTCGGCGCCCGATACCCCGATCAGCACCTTGTCCTTGACGACCATCGGGGCGGCCGTGCCGGATTCGCCCTTGCCGCCATCGGTCTGGTCGCCGTTCTTCACCGACCAGACGACCTCGCCGGTCTTGGCGTCGAGGGCGACGACCGTGGTGTCGGCTTGGTTCAGGATGATCTTGCCGTCGCCATAGGCGACACCGCGATTGACCGTGTCACAGCACATGATGGCGATGACGTTGGGATCCTGTCGCGGCTCGTATTTCCAAAGGATCTTGCCGTCGTTCTTGAGATCGAGGGCATAGACGATGTTGGGGAAGGGGGTGTGGACGTACATGACGTCGCCGATCACCAGGGGTCCCCCTTCATGGCCGCGCAACACGCCGGTCGAGAAGGTCCACTTGACCTGCAGGTCCTTGACGTTGTCCTTGTTGATCTGGTTCAGCTTGGAGTAGCGATGGTTGGCATAGTCACCCGTCGGCATTGCCCAGTTCTTCGGATCGGCCGAAAGTGTCTTCAGTTCGTCGTTGGCTATGACATTCCCGGCAAAGGCAGCCGTCAACAATCCGGCGGCTGTCAGTGATGGATAGATAATTCTGGCAATCACGCCCATGCGAAATCCTCCCGATTGTTCACCTGAGGCTCGTCATCACGAACGCAATCGATCCCATATCTGGCCGAAGTGGCTCATGAGCGACGCATGCTGTGTGTGGGAATTTCAGTTTCCGTCAGCGTGTCACGGCGAGAACGGATGGACAGAGGGGCACCGATGCTGTCCGTCATCCTAACCTACGAAACCTTGTCCCTCCCAAAACAAAGGCCTTGAAGCCGGAAACTTGACGAACGATAAGACAGTTTATCAATATAGGCAATATAGGTATTATTTTTTGGCGACGCACCAAATATTGCTGCATCGCAGCATAATAGTCGTCTTTGTTTTCCAAGTGTATAAATTCCCGCAGTGCAACTATTCTTCAGATAAAACGAGCGTGGAGGTGGTTTCATGACCCTGCTGTCGATCGGTACTCCTGTGGCGCCGGCACGTTTTGTTCGCTGGCTTGCCATGATGGGCTTGCTTGTGTTTCCCGCGTCAGCACAGGCAGCGGGGGGCTATCCGACAGTCGCAGTCGTCGATTACGTCTATGGCTGCATGAAGGCCAATGGCGATACCCGCGCGGCTCTCGAAAAGTGCTCCTGCTCCATCGACGTCATTGCCTCCATCGTTCCCTATGAGCGCTACGAGGCTGCCGAAACGTTCAGGAGCCTGGGGTTGCTGACGGGCGAACGGGGAGTGCTGTTCCGGCAAAGCGCCCCGGCCAAATCCGCCCTGACAGAGTTGAAACGCGCGCAGGCGGAAGCGGAAGTTCGCTGCTTCTGAAGGCCGAGCCGGTCACGGAACTCTGGAACTGCTTCCAAGGCTCGCGAAACGTCAGATGTCCCGACTCTGGTTCGGATATTCGCATGTCCATCGCGTGATTTTCACAGCCGGATGCCCTTGCGACCACTTGGCGATCTCGGGGGGAGCCATAATCATGCATTGGGAAAGCGTACCACGATTCTCGAAGTACAAGTGTTCGGTACGGCAGCTCGTCGGGTTGGACAGCAAGCAGACAGTCAGGACGAGATCGATGAGATTCACTTGAGCACCTTTCCCCACGCGCTGGCATAGAAGAACTGGCGACGCACATGCTCTGCATTTCTATCCGATGGTGCAAGTTCGCACGGTAGAAAACGTTGGGGGATGATACGCGTGCGGCAAATATGCGTCAACCACGCCAGGAAACGGCCGTCGCGCCGCTTGCAATGAAACATTGTTGACACATCGCGCCTCTCGCATACTTTGTGTGCCGGGAGCACCTTTCCATGCGTCGTCCCGGCGTTGCACCGGGCAGCCTGGATCTGGGGAGAATCGGCATGCATATCAATGTATGGGTCGGGGCTGTCGGCATGATGCTCATGGCCGCAGGAAACTCTTTTGCGCAAGACACCGCCGGCGAGCAGGTTTTCGGCAAATGCAAGGCCTGCCACGTGGTGGACACGGACAAGAACAAGATCGGTCCCTCTCTGATGGGAGTCATCGGCCGAACCGCCGGAACCCATGCGGGCTTCAAATATTCCAACGCCATGGTCGAGGCCGGGACTTCAGGCATCGTCTGGGACGAGGCGGCGTTGACAAGCTATCTGCAGAACCCCAAGGCGTTCATCAAAGGCACGAAAATGGCCTTCGCAGGGCTGAAGGCGGAGGAAGATGTCGCCAATGTCATCGCCTATCTGAAACAATTCTCGCAGTAGGCCGCAGATCTACAGCGCTTTCATCGCTTCGGCAGTGGTGTGTGCCAGCGCGTACAGACGCTGCTCGATGAGGGTCGGGACCTCGCAGACATAGGTCAGCGATTGTGCGCGTTCCTGGAAGATGCGGGTCTGGAAGATCAGGCCCTCGTCGCGCCGGGCAAGGGCGAGCTGGTCGGTATCCGGCCTGGACCGGAGTGCGTCCAGATCGGACGCCTCCTGCCGGATGCGCGCCGCCATATCCCGTTGGCCCCTGGCGTACCGGGCGATGCCGGAGATCACCTGCGAGCGCTCGTGGTTCATGTAGTCGAACAGGCCCTGGGCAAGCATGGCGAGACGCTGTTGCCGCTCGCCTTGCGGCAGGCCCGCGGCAAAGGAAGCGATCCTTTGCTGCGCCTCCGGCAACGGCAGCCGGCGGGCCGCCAGTTCCTGCACCAGAGCATGGATCGTCGCATCCTTTGCCCAGTTCGCGGCGGTCTCGGGAAGGTCCGGGCCATTCCAGATCTGGCCGAGCGAAAGCTCGGGGACCTTGCGCTGGATGCATGGCCAGTCGGGGTCATCGCCCTGGGCGGCCAGGGCCTGGCCTGTGGCGATCATCAGGGCGGCGGCAAAGGCGATACTTCGTCTCATCAGGTATTTCCTCCGGTATCCTGCTTGCGCGCGAGAAGTCCCCGGGACGGATCGTAGGCAAGAATGGCGCCGCCGAGGAACAGCAGCGCGCAGGTCGAGACTACCACGAGGGACGTCCACTCGATCCGGCCGTAAAGGGCAAAGCGGATCAGTTCCACCGCATAGGTAAACGGGTTGGCGAGGCAGATCTTGTGAAGAAGCGGGCTCGATTCCTGGATGCGCCAGAGCGGATAGAGCGCGGAGGAGGCAAAATACATTGGGAAGATCACGAAGTTCATGATCCCCGCAAAGTTCTCCAATTGCCTGATCACCGACGACAGGAGCAGGCCGAGCGCGCACAGCATCACGCCTGACAGAAACAGCGCGGGCAACGCCAGGAGGTATCCCGTGAGCGACGGCTTGACGCCCCAGAACCAAGCCACGGCAAGGAAGATGTAGACCTGGAGGATCGCAATCACGACGCCGGCAAGCAGTTTCGAAACCAGCAGGAACCAGCGCGGAAACGGGCTGACCAGCAGGGTCCGCATGTTGCCCATTTCCCGGTCATAGACCATGGAAAGCGAGGACTGCATGGCGCTGAACAGCAGGATCATTCCGCAGAGGCCCGGCGTGATGTACACTTCATAGAGTACGTAGGTCTTGTAGGGCGGAATGATGGATACGCCGAGCACCTGGCGAAATCCCGCAGCGAAAACGAAGAGCCAGAGCAATGGGCGGACCAGCGAGGAGATGAAACGCTCGCGCTGATGCAGAAAGCGAAGCCCCTCGCGGACAAGGATGCCCGTGAGGCAAACGAGATACTGATGGAAACGGAAGCCAGGCGGTCCCTCGTCCAGCCGCGTCGGAACAGTTGCCTGCAGCGGATTTCCCGTCATGTCTCCTCCTTTCCCGGAAGAGCCGGAGTCAATCCGGTCAACAGGGCGAATGCGTCCCTTATGCCGCCTGCGCCCGCGGAACGAATGACCTCGCCTACCGGGCCGCGGGCGAGCACCCGGCCCTTGTCGAGTATGACGACGTCGTCTCCGTCGCCGACCTCGTCGATCAGATGGGTAGCCCACAACACGCTGATGCCATCGGTCGCCACCAGCTTACGTATCATCGCCAGATTCTCGGCGCGCGACCGGATGTCGAGCCCGACTGTCGCCTCGTCGAGCAGCAGCAGCTGTGGCCGGTGCAACAGCGCCCGGGCGATCTCGATGCGCCGCATCTGGCCGCCGGAGAGACTGCGCGCCTTGTCATGCAGCCTGTCGGTCATGTCGACCTGTGCCAGCAGGGCATCGATGCGGGCGCGGGCGGCGGTCCGCCCGATGCCGTGCAGCGAGGCGTGGTAGGAGAGGTTCTGGTAGACGCTCAGATCGAGATCCAGCGTGCGCGCCTGGAATACGATGCCGAGGCGACGCAGTGCTTCGCCGGGCGCCCGGCTGATGTCGTGACCGAAGATGCGGATCGCTCCCCGGCGCGTATTGTAGAGATGGCTGATCAGCGAAAAGAGCGTCGTCTTCCCCGCCCCGTTAAGGCCGAGGAGGACGGTGAAACGGCCGGGTGCGATCGAAAACGATACCCCGGCCAGAGCCTGTTTGCGACCATAGGCATGGCTCACGCCCGATACCTCGAGCGCGGGCACCGGGCTGATGCCCTCCCTGGCGGTCACATGCTGCATGGCCTCCCGTCCTCCCAGGCGGCAATGATACCGGTCCGCTCCGGCACTATTTGATGGTTATCGTACCCTTCAGACCCTTGTCGGCAAGATCGGGGACGGACCACGAATAGATGCCCGGCCTGACCGTGGTGAACTGGACCTGCATCGTGCCTTCCGAGTCGAATTCGAGCCAGGCCGGCGCGCCGTTCATATGGACCTCGAGGTCGTTGATGACGATCTGGTTCATCCAGACATTGCGAAACATGTCGGTCACGAACTTGTATTCAAGTCCGGCGGCCGAGGTGATCTTCCAGCGATAGCCCTGGCCGGCGATCAGTTCGAAATCCTTCTGATTGACCGTAAAACTGTCTTCGGCGGAGCCGAGGATCAATTCGGGCACGTCCTTGCTGGCGCGCGTAACCTGCTCGGTCGTAGCAGCGGCAGGCGTTGCGTCGTCGTCATCGTCATCAGCGTCCTGAGCCAGGACGGGCTTCATCGCCAGTGCGGATCCAACACATAATGCCAAGATGAAAAGCTTGTATCCCTGCATGCCGTTCTCCTCTTTCACTCTTTTGAAACGCGTCTTTTCAAGGTCCTCAGTTCGGTGACACCACCACGCCCCAGGGCATGGCTCCGACGGTCACCGATTGCACGGGTTCGTCCGTCGCAACATCGATGAACGTCACGTCGTTGGAAACGCCGTTGGTGCTGATGATGGTCTTCTGGTCGGGCGTGAAGGCAAGCTGCCAGACGCGCTGGCCGACCAGTATGTAATTTTCGACTTCATAGGTCTCCGCATTGACCACGGCCACGCGGTTGGCCGGCCCGAGCGCAACATAGGCCTTCTTGCCGTCCGCGGTGATGCGGACCCCGACCGGCTGGATCGCCTCGGCCCGCAGCCCCGGGATTTCGAAGGTGATCTTGTGCTTTATCTCGCGCTTGGCGTTGTCGATGACGGAGACGGTGCCGCCGATCTCGGCGCTGACCCAGACCTCGGAATTGTCGGGCGTGAACTCGGCAAACCGCGGACGCGAATCCACGAGCACGTTGTGGGTGATCTCGTTCGTTTCGGTGTCGATGAAGTGGGCCATGTTGGTGGTCTCGGACGTGTTGACCATCGCCTTGCCGTCCGGGCTGATCCCCATGCCCTCGGGCTCGACGCCAACCGGAACCTCCGCGCGCACGCGCTTTGTCTCGAGGTCGATGACGGTCACCAGGTTGTCGTCTTCGTTGGCGACATAGAGGGTCTTGCCATCCGGCGAGAGCACGAACAACTCGGGATCCGGCCCCGATGGCAGCGATCCGACGATCTGGTGGGTGGCCGTGTCGATGATCTCGATGGTGTCGTCGTCGCTTGCGCAGAGATAGACGAACTTGCCATCATGGGAGATGGTGATGCCGCGCGGCCTCTGGCCGACGTCGATGGTGCGGACGACTTCCTTCGTCTGCGAATCGAGCACCGTTACGGTATTGTCCTTCTCGTTGGAGACGTAGACCATGTAGGCAGAGGCGGGGGCTGCCTGCCACCCGAACACTGCAATCGCGGCCCATAACACAAACGACCTCCGTCGCATCTTTTTTCCTCCCTTGTCTCGTTATCTCAGCACGCATTTCGTCTCTGGCTGGTCGACGCCCAGCGTATCGAGCTCGGATACCTGATGCAGGAAGCCTTCCTGCGGCGATGTCGAGACCACCGAGCGGCCGTCGCCCAGGAAGACCGGCTGGCGCAATTGCCAGTTCCATGGCCGAAACGTCAGCTTTTGCCCCTTGAACGCGGCGATCGAAAAACTGTCGGCACGAATGAAATCGGCGATTTTTGCGGGCTCTGTGCTTTGCGTCCGGGTGGCGGCCTCGCCCACGATTCTGGCTGCCGTCCAGGCAGACATGTCCTTCGACAGCATCCGTCTCCCGTTGGCCTTGGCGAAGCGGTTCTGGATCTGGGTACCGCCCCACTGCTCGCTGGCCGGGTGCCAGGCGCTGGGGGTCAGGCCGGCGGTGCCGGCCACCGGTCTCGGGATCCAGGTCCGGAACGGCATGTAGGTTCCGAAGACCTCGCTCTCGTCGGCCACCAGCAGCACGTCGTGGTCGGGGAGATCCTGCGTGAAGACGGGTATCTGCTGCTGGATCTGGACGACGCCGGAATCGGTACGCCGCGCCGTTCCGGTGTCGGTGAACTCCTTCTCCGCAAGGATTTCGCCGCCGAAGCGGGTGGCGGCTCGGCGCAACGCATCGGCGAACAGACGATCGGGCTCATGCGAGCCGTGGACCAGAACCCAGCGTCGCCACTGTTTCCAGATGAGGTATTGCGCCAGGCCATCGGCAAGCATCGAGCGCGTCGGCGCGGTATGGAAAACATTGGCCCGGCATTCCTCCTCGCGTAGGCTGTCGTCGGTCGCGCCGACGTTGAAGATCAGCACGTCGCGCTCGCGGGCGAGATCGGCGATCGACAGCAGTTGCGCGGCGGAAAGATCGGTCAGGATGTAGCTGACACCCTTGGACACCATGTCGTTGAAGGCCGGGAGCACATCCGCGTCCGGCTCTACCTCGGTTACCTCAAGCGTGAACTTCTGATGGAGGAAGGTGCCCGTCGTGTTGTTGTCGGCGATCGCAGTGTTCGCGCCGGCTACTCCTTCATCCCGAGGCGGTACATCCAGGACCGAAAGGGCGAGTTCCGGCGCATAGGCCCTGAGATAGCCGAGCTTGACCTCCGACACCTGGCGCTCACCCTGCGCCGGCTCTTTGGCATTGGAAGGCTCCTGGGCGCTGGCTTGCGAAAGAGTTGAAGCCGCGAGGAAAGCTGAAACGTAAAACAAAAGAAAAATACGCACCGCACATCCCTGATCTTGAACAAGAATATACTTCCCCGACGCTGGTCGGATCTGTCTGGATTTTCGGTGCCACGGCCAGAGTAGCGGAGAAGAACTCGATTGCAACCGAAAAATAGATGCCTGTCCAAGTATTGATGCCCATCAGTGGTTGAATTTTGTGCAAGTGAGCGTATGATGGGGGTGGTCGTGATGGCCCTTAGTGAGGAGGAGCTTATGAAGAAGACATGGAGGAAGCCAGCGATGTGCACCGTCGCTGTTGGAATGGAAATGTCGCGCTACTTTCCGGCTCAACTGCCCGCGAAGAAATAACATGCCTGTACCGCCTCATCCGGATCCCGGGTGAGGCGCCCCTCGAACGCACTCAAGAGCCCGTGGCGAACCCACGGCAGCAGGGGAATGGCATCCATGCGCGTGAAGATCATGGGATCGGCCGCGGGAGGCGGCTTTCCCCAGTGGAACTGCAATTTCCATCTGAGCAGGGCAGCGCGGCAAGGCGCAGCAAATGTCCGCCCGAGAACCCAGTCAAGTCTGGCCGCCTGCGCCAACGGGACGGACTGGATCATCTTCAACGCTTCCCCCGATATTCGCGAGCAGATCGCTGCGACGCCGGAACTGCAGCCGTCCGTAAGTGCACCCTTGCGCTCGACGCCGATCTCCGCCGTGGTCCTGACGAATGCCGACGTCGACCATATCGCCGGCCTGCTGAGCCTCAGGGAGCGGGAGCGCTTCGTCATCTACGCCACCGCCCGCGTCCTTGCGGTGCTGGAGCAGAACGCGATCTTCAACGTGATCGATCGCACGCTGGTCGAGCGCCGCGAGCTTGGCCTCAATTCGGCCACGCCCATCCTGAACTGGCAGCGGAAACCGACGGGGATCACGGTCGAGGCGTTTCCTGTTCCCGGCAAGATCGCGCTTTTCCTGGAGGACGAGACGAAGGCCGACAGCGGTTTCGGAACAGAAGAAGGCGATACGATCGGCCTGAAGATCGCCTCGGATGGCGACAGGGCGGGGGTCTTTTATATTCCCGGCTGCGCACGCATCGATGCCCCGCTGAAGGCACGGCTTGATCGGGCTCCCTGCCTCCTCTTCGACGGGACGGTCTATACCGACGAAGAGATGCTGACCTCCGGCGTCGGCGTCAAGACGGGCCAGCGCATGGGGCATGTGCATATCTCCGGCCCTGGCGGCTCGATGGCCTCGCTCGCCGACGTGGCGATCGAGCGCCGTATCTATGTCCATATCAACAACACCAATCCCATCCTCAACGAGCGGTCGCCCGAGGCGGCGGCGGTACGGCAGAACGGCTGGGAGATCGGCTATGACGGGATGGAGATCCGCTTGTGAACGAGTTTGCAGACGCAGCACGAAACGGACTTTCGCCGGCGGCATTGGAGAGCGTGCTGCGCGAGGTGGGCGCCGTTCGGTATCACAACCGCCATCCCCTGCATCACAAGATGACTGCCGGCCTGCTCTCGAAGGCGCAGTTGCAGGCCTGGGCCCTGAACCGCTACTGCTACCAGGCGGTCATCCCGCGCAAGGATGCGATGATCCTGTCGCGCGCCGAGGATCCCGCCTTTAGGGCGGAATGGCGAAAGCGGGTCGAGGATCACGATGGCACGGACGGCTGGAACGGCGGGATCGCCCGCTGGCTGAAGCTTGCGACCGGCCTCGGGCTTGATCGCGAACTGGTGGCCAGCCAGAAAGGCGCACTACCGGCGACACGCTTTGCCGTCGGCGCCTATCTTTCCTTCTGCACCGACAGAAGCCTGCTCGAGGCGGTCGCTTCCTCGCTGACCGAGCTCTTTTCTCCCGTGATCATCGGCGAGCGCGTGCCGGCAATGCTCGCGAAATATGCGTACGTGTCCGAGGATATTCTCGAATATTTCAAGCCGCGCCCGGCGCAGGCGTCGCGCGATGCCGATTTCGCTCTCGCCTACGTCCTCCGCCATGCCGATACCCCGGAGAGGCAGCAGGCCGTGATCGACGCGCTCGTCTTCAAGTGCGACGTACTCTGGGCTATGCTGGATGCGTTGGAGCAGGCTTACGGCGAAAACGGCCACGTTCCGCCGGGCGCCTTCGACCCGGGACTGCCGCCATGAAGTTGCAACGACAGCGCAGGATGTTGACGCCGGGTTCCGTGCCGGGGCTCAAGCCGCATGTGCGCCTGCAGTATGATCCGGTTCGCGGCGCCTGGGCCGTGCTTTCCCCGGAAAAGGTGTTCTGGCCGGATGACGTAAGCCTCGACATTCTGAGGCTATGCGACGGCAGGCATACGGTGACCGAGATCCTGCAGGAACTGGCCGCGCAATACGAGGCGCCGCCCGCCGAGATTGCCGCCGACGTCGAGGCCTTCCTGCAGGAATGGTCCGACCGATCCCTGGTGACGCTATGAGCGAACAGGTACTCCCTCCGATCGGCATGCTGGCCGAACTCACGCACCGGTGCCCGCTGCAATGCGCCTATTGCTCGAACCCGGTCGAACTGATGAAGGCGAACCGTGAAATGGCGACGGAGAGTTGGCTTGCGCTCTTCGATCAGGCGGCCGACCTCGGCGTCCTGCAGATTCACCTCTCGGGCGGCGAGCCGACGCTGAGGCCGGACCTCGAAGTGCTGGTCGGTCGACTTGCCGGCCGCGGCATCTATACCAACCTCATCACCGCCGGCATCGGCATCCCGGAAGGGCGGATCGACGACCTCGCCGAAGCCGGGCTCGATCATGTGCAGATCAGCTTCCAGGGCGCTTTCGCCGCCACCACGGAAAAGATCGGCAACCATCGCGGCGCGCATGAGAAGAAGATCGAGACCGCGCGGCGGGTGCGGGCCGCCGGCCTGCCGCTCACCATCAACGCTCCGGTCCATCGCCACAACATGGAAGAGGTGCCGGGCTTCATCGCTCTGGCGCTGGAACTCGGCGCCGAGCGGCTGGAGATCGCCAATGTGCAGTACGCCGGCTGGGCGCTTTTGAACCGCAACGCCCTGATGCCGGACCGCGCCGCCGTTGAGCGCCAGGTGGAGGTGGTGCGCCAGGCGCAGGAGGAGCTTTACGGCATTCTCGCCATCGATTTTGTCACCCCCGACTACTTCGCTATGTATCCGAAACCCTGCATGGGAGGATGGGCGCGCGACGCCTTCGTGGTCGCGCCTGACGGCACCGTGCTTCCCTGTCACGCCGCAGGCACGATCCCGGACCTTGTCTTCGAGCGCTTCGGAGAGAGGGGCCTTGCCGAGATCTGGCATCATTCGTCCGCCTTCGCCGCCTATCGCGGCACGGACTGGATGCTCGAGCCATGCCGGAGCTGCGACCGCAAGGAGATCGACTGGGGCGGGTGCCGCTGCCAGGCGATGGCGATCGCCGGCAGCGCCCGGGCGACCGATCCGGCCTGTGTGAAATCGCCGGTCCATGCCCGCATGGCGGCCCTCATCGAGGAAGCCGCGGCCGCCGACGGTTCCGAGTTTCACTACCGCCGCATCGGCGGCCGACCTCAGCGCAGGTAGGCTGCTGGCAAAGCTCCGGACGAGTATGCGAATAGGGCGCAGGCAATGTCTGCGCGGCTGCTTGGGTTGGGCAATCGATAACGCTCACAGTGATGCAAGCAATTCGCTGGTGCCGCGAAGGCGGACGCCGGGCCCCTATTCGCACTTGCCTGGAATGTCGATAGCGTACGTTGTCTTCCCTACGCCGGCAGGAGGGATCGGCATCAGGTAAACCCTGAGGTCGCAATCCTGCACCTGCACGGTCCATTCGTGCGCACCATCGTCTCTCGTACCAGTGTTTGATACGGATCCTATCGGAGCTTGCCTGACGCCGTCTGCCACGGCGGCACTGGAAAGGATCATTGCGATCTGTTCCGCACTGTCGTGGAATCCTGATAGCGCGGCTTGAGCCGGAGCTGCGGCGAGAATACAAGCGAAGGCGAAATAGGAGGTGGATTTCATGCCGGGTTCCTTGTGTCTTGGAATGCGGAGCGCTCCTCAACTTGACTACACCTTCGCCGACTCGTCCTCAATGAAGATCACGCCTGCCAAACCGCCGATTACCGTCACTTGCATACGGTCACTAGGAGGGATTGGTGCGATCACCGGGCACCCGCAGCCGCTCGGCGGCAAGCAAATGCGTTTCGATCAGTTGCGTTGATCCCCAAAAACTGGATCGTTTTTGATTGGAATTTTCCGCGCTAGATTCCCGGCTGGGTACAGGAGCGAAAACGATGAAGGCATCGAATTTTTCGGACGCGCAGAGGCGTTTATTTTGAAGCAAGGCGAGCCGTCGGTTGTCGGCTGACTTTTTGCAAATCTTCTTTTGGTGAGGTCCTCTTGAAGCGCAATGCTGGCTTTTCAATCAGATGCCACGAACAGAAAGCCACAAACGCCGTCAACGGGAGTGCCATCAACGTCAATTGATAGCCGTTCATGTCATCGCCCAAAAAGGCACGCAGTAGCTGCGTTATCGGCCATCCGTAAAGATATATGCCATAAGAGATATCGCTTCTCGCACCCATCCATGCAAACGGACGGAACGGAACGGATCCAAGCCAGATAAGAGGGTAGGCTGCGATAAAGGGGAATGCCTGTGGCAGCACCTGGTAGTACAGCGCTGGTACAAGACCCAGCAGGAATAGACCTGCAATCCAGTTTCGGGGTCTATGAAGCCCTATTAAAAAGTTCATCGCTATACCGCAGCAAAGCGACGGAGCTACAAACAGAAAGCCAGCCAACCATTTGGATGTTATAATATTTATGTAGGCGAATGAAGCCACTATTAGTGCTGAGGTTAGAATGATTGCGATTAACTGCTTTCTTCCCTTGAGAAGCGAAAGCGCCATGAGAAGACCGACAAACGTATAGCCTATAACTTCTAGCCGGATTGTCCAAAGCACACCATTGGCGAGGTGTGGAAGATAATTGGCTTCGCCATGAGCAGCGTAAAAATCAACATTCGCAAAATAAAGAATATCTTTGTGAAAGAAAATCACCAACATGGCTTCATTCAACGTTTTAGTATCGATGATGAAGTCAAAGGCTCCTCCGGAGGCGAATGGCGCGCAAATAACATAAGTGATAAGAAAGGTACTCACTATAAAGGCAGGCGCGATACGCAAAATTCGTTTGCGGAAATAGTCGATGACATTGGCTGAGCGCTTGGCACTTTCTGTCACCAAAAAGCCACTCAAAATGAAAAAAAGGAAAACGCCGTAAACCGCTGTCACCTGACCCGTAAAGTGCAGAGGTTCAGTCTCTTCCGAACCTGTCGCGATGAGGAACGAGTGAGAAAACACAACCGATGACGCGGCCAAGAGCCTAAGCGCATTGAAATTCGGACAATGCTCCACTGCCATTGCAATTATAGCTCCCCTGTCCATCATTTTAATGAATTAATTGCCATCATTTGAAATGTAGTCTTGTAGAAACGTCTACGACGAAAACTTACGTCAAAGAAATTGGAGATTTTCTTAACGATGAGAGCTTCCCGCTCCTCAAGTATGGAAATTTTATTGTTGGAAATATGGAATTATCAATTGCCGGATTCTGCGGCGGCCCTCGCGCCACATCAGGGCTGCATACCAGTAAACGCAGGCGCTTCTTTTCCGCGGAAGAGGGCGGCTTGTCCAATAGCGCACCGAACTGTTGAATGCGCTACGTTCTGTTCTTTACTAGTTTAGCCACGACCTTCTGCTGCCGCTCTCCAAAGCGCCCGAGAACATTAGGGCTAGACTTCTAGAAGTGCTGAAGCCTTACAATTGAGGACAAATGCGACGTTGCCAGCGCGCGCGACGGTATTGTTCTGGTTTGTTAAAATTGTAGCGGTAGTTCGGCAACCGTCTTAAATCTTAAGCGCTAAACCTCTCTTCAGAACGGAAAATCTGGAGGGATCAATGAAGCATAGCAAGTCTAATTCTATTGCCCGTCCTGCGCGGGCCGCGGCGACCCTGGTACTGGGCCTGGCCATTTCGTCGGTTCTCGGTCTGAACGCACAAGCTGGGGAAATCCGCAGATCGAAGGATCAGGACCGGTCCGTCTATCTGGTCAAGTACCAGGTCGGCAAAGACGTCCGTTACGGCAAGCCCTCCCGCAAGGTTATGAGAGTTACGGCTTCGAATTACATGAGAAGCAATCCGTATGTCTGCACCCCAAGCGGTTTCGGACAGAAGGCACGCTGCTTCGCATCCCGGCAACCGTCCGTATAACTACGATTCATTAGATGAACTGCCGCGCGTTATACACGGCAGTTCTCTGTGCCTTCAGTGATGCATCCTTGGATGACGCTGCCTCGGCGCTTCGGCTCAGTTCAAGGGATGATTGGCGACACGCCAGTCGGGCCGCCCGACGTTGCGCGGCCATGGATAGACTTCGCGGTCATTGAAATAGACGACAGCGTTCATGGCTGGAAACTCCGCATGCGGCTGGTTGGCTGCAGCGGCCCATGCGCGCACATAGTCGTCGCTGCCTGCATAACCGAGTTCCGCGATCGCGATAGGCTTGCCGAAGCCTGCGGCACGGTCATAACCCGGTTTGGTGCGCTCGACGAAGGTCCTGTCCCGACCGACCTCCAACTTGTCGTAGGTCTGATATGCGAATACGGAAAGACCGACGATGTCGAGGTAGGTGTCACCGGGATAGTAGGCCGCCAGGTCCGGCTCTCCTTTCGGGGACCACATGTATTTTGCCGATGGCAGTGACTTGCGGCAAATATCGATGACATGTCTGTAGGCCCTGACGTATTCCTCCGGTTTCCAGTATGACCAGGTGAATTGACCCTCCGTGTCATCCATTTCCTGGGCCCAGCGGATGATCACGGGGCTTTTCAGCTTTGCCGCCGCGGAGCAGACGTCGGCCATGTTGGAATCGTATTGCCCGGCCAGGATCCCTTTCAGGAGGTCCTCCGGTGCCACACGCCAGTCACGCGCCCACGACCACGGTTCGATGGTGATCATCAATGTGCGATTGCGTTGATAGGCGTAGTCGCCGGCAGCTTCGAGGGTAGACAATTCCACGTCTTCCCAGGGAAGGAACAGGTGTTCAATCCTGGAGTTGGGGTCATTGGTGTAATCGCCATGAGGATCATAGGCACCTGCGGTCACGGACTCCGGCGTGATCATAGGCCGTTTGTCGTGAAAGCGGCTCCGGTTGTCGACGCTGGCTCCCGACACTCCATTGGCTGCGTAAACGCCGCTGGCAATTGCTGCACTCGCCAGCACAAGTGCGATCACTTTCGATGAACGCTTCATAGGGCGTTTCCTTTCTTACTGTTCAGGGAACATGGCCGCGCCGAGTGCGGCTTGAATGTTATCGAGTCGTTCGGAAACCAGATCCACGGGGACCAGCTTGCGAGCTTCGTCGTCTTCGCGGGGCTCGGCATGGCGGAAGACATACCAGCTGCCATCGGGTTCGCGCTTCTGGTAGACGTTTCCGGCATCAATCCGGTGCGAGAAACAGGTCTTGGCTGGAAACGCACCATCGCTGGTATGCCATGTTGCCACGAGGCACATCTGGCCAGTTTCGGTGATGGCCCAGCGACCTTCGGCCCAGGTCCTGCCTTTCTCGCCTTCGCCCCACGCCTTGAACTTCCTGCCCTCGTCCTTCATGAGGCCGGCGCCGTTTTCCCATCGCCAGCTCTTGTTCCGATAGAGCCTATAGAGTTCAGGAGCCGACATGGCGCGCGCGCCGGCGGGCAGGGCGGGTTCCTGCGATAGCGCCGGATAGGCCGGTCCCGCAAGAAGAGATGCCGTCAAGGCGATCGCGGCCGAGATTCGGGTGAGCCGCAGATGCTGCAGGAGTTCAGTTCTGGCTGCGGTCAATTGCGCCTCCCGCCATCTCGAAGTGAGTATTTTCCGGTCGTTGCGCCGGATGAATATGCGCGGCTGCATGCGGCCGCGTGCCCGGCGCATGGGTTTCACGTCGGACCGCCGTCGAACGGCCGATGGCAGATACCCGGAAGCCCATTGCTTCGGCAGCGCCTGGTTCAAACGCATTTCTGAGATCGACCAGGATCCATTGGCGCATGATTTTCTTAAGGCGCGCGAGATCGAGCTTCTTGATGTCGTCCCACTCCGTGATCACGACCACGGCATCAGCGTCGCGCGCGCATTCATAGGGATCCTCGCAGAATTCGACATCCGCAAGGATTTTTTTCGCGTTTTCGATGCCGACCGGATCATAGGCTCGAATACGCGTACCGAAACGCTGCAGGGTCTCGATAAGCGGCACCGAAGGTGCGTCGCGCATGTCATCCGTATCCGGCTTGAAAGTGAGGCCGAAGACCGCAATCGTCAGCCCCTCGACGTCGCCGGCCAGTGCGTCCATCACCTTGAGGGCCATCCGGCGTTTGCGTGACTCATTGGCGGTAACCGTCTCCTCGACAATGCGAAGGGGCACGCCGTGGTCCTGTGCGGTTCGCAGGAGCGCCATCGTATCCTTGGGGAAACATGAACCGCCGTAGCCCGGCCCGGCGTTGAGGAAGTTCCTGCCAATTCTTTTGTCGAGGCCAATGCCCAGTGCGAGCTCGCTGATATTGGTGCCGACTTGTTCGCAAAGATCGGCGAGTTCGTTGATGAAGGTGATCTTCGTCGCCAGAAATGCGTTGGCGGCGTATTTGATGAGTTCGGAAGTGCGACGCTGGGTCACCACGATCGGCGTCTTGGCGGCTTCGAGAGGCGCGCCGTAGATTTGCATGAGAACCTTGCGCGCACGCTCGTCCTCCACCCCGATAACCACTCGGTCGGGCTCGAGAAAGTCGCGGATGGCAACGCCCTCGCGGAGAAACTCGGGATTGGAAGCAACCGAGAAGGTCCCGGCCTTGCGCACCGCTCCGATGATCTTCTGCACGATATCGCCCGTACCTACCGGAACGGTGGATTTCACCACCACCACCGCATTTTCGTCGATCAATGGCGCCAGTTCGCGCGCGGCCATGTAGACGAAGGACAGATCGGCATCACCATGGCCATCCCGAGGCGGCGTGCCGACAGCGATGAACACAGCATCAGCTCCCTTGACCGCTTCGACCAGATTGCAGGTGAAACGCAAGCGGCCCGCCACGGAGTTGCGTTCCACCAGTTCGTCCAGGCCGGGCTCGTATATCGGCACGACGCCGTGTTCCAGGTCCTTGATCTTTTTGGCGTTTTTATCAACGCATACGACTTCGTGACCCCAAGCGGCGAAACAAGTGCCGCTGACCAGTCCGACATAGCCGGTTCCGATAACTGCGATCTTCATGGCCATTTGCCTCTTCTACTCGTTACTCGATTTGCTGACGGCATCTGTGCGCCAGCGCGGATTGAAAATGGTCTTGCGAATGTCGCGGCCGCCAACGCCTGCGCCTGCGACGGAAAAGCGATCTTCGAAAAGGACGAAGCTGTGTGTCCCCCAAGCAAGCGCCTCGATGCCGTCGGGGCCGCGTTGGACGGTGGCCAAGCCCGGCAGAGCAACGAGAGCAAGAAGGCTGGCTGCAACCACCGGTCGATATAAGCGGGTTGGATAACGCACCGCGTTCTCGGAGGCGTGCTTTGCGACAATGACGAACAGCAGCACTGCGTAAATCACTGCGTTGACGATGGCGAAGATATAGAATCCGCGGCTGCTGTCGCTGGCGTCGGGAATGAGCAGCACCGGGAGAATAGAGAGAAGCGCCAGGAACCCGTAAGGTGCTAACAGGCGAAAGGGAACGGCATCCACGGCGGATGCGCCCTTCGGTGTCACGCGGAAATCCACGAAAGAGCCCGTCGCCCAGTCACGGAGCGCAGCCACCGTTCCAGCCAACGCCCAAGGCCAGCGTGCAAAGGTGAACAGCGTCATTTCAAAGCTGAGAACTTTCGCATCATAGGGACGGAACGTCCCAGAAGCGCGCCAGCGAAAAGCCAAAACGATCAGCAGGATTGACTGCGGCAGATAGTGGCCGAGGAAGTCGGGATATGTGACTGCAACGAAGTTGTTCCCCGTCACCAGGGCGACAATTGGCAAGGCGAACATCAGTGCCATGCACAGCGAAAACAGCGGATACCAGAACTGGGAAAACAGGAACTGGAATTTCAATCGCGGCGGCAGGGTGCGTACAAGTTGCGGCGAATACTGCAGCAGGATCATCACCAGGCTGCGCGACCACTGAAATTCCTGGGTCACGAGATCGCCAAAAGTGCGCGGCCCGTCGCCATGGGCGATGGCGTCGAGTGCGTGGATCCCCCGCCAGCCATAGGAATTCATCATCAGCGTGGTGGAGTGGTCTTCGGCGAGCTCGGGCCCAAGACCACCGATTTCCTTCAGAGCACGCGTCCGGACGGCATAATGCGAGCCGATGCAGAGTGGTGCCAACCCATTGTTGTAGCCGGCCTGCAATGATCCGTGCATGCTGGCTTCGGCATAGAGACGCCCGCGCGCCGACCAGCTTTCGGCTGCATTGCGATCGCAAATGCTGGGCGCGGAGACATAGCCTACGGCCGGGTCGGCAAAGGGGCGCAGCATCTGGAACAGGTAACCCGGCTCCGGAACGTGATCAGCATCAAGCTGCACCACAAAATCGTAGCGCTCATAGCCATAGTGATCATAGAAAAACGCAAGATTGCCCTCTTTGCAACGCGTGCGGCGCGGCCAGGTCTTGAGATGGTAGTCCGAGCGCCCCTTGCGGGTGGAAACAAAAACACCGTGCTTGAGACACCATGCGAACGTTTCCGGGGATGGATCCTCGTCGGCAAGCCAAGTGTCGTGCGGTACGTCCTGGGCAAGCATGGCCCGCAGCGTTTCCGCTACCACCTCGAAAGGTTCGGAGGGGGCCTTGGTCACGACCATCGCTATGCGGCTGCCCCGCGGCAGGTTCAATGGTCCATGGGGACGGCTCGCGCGAAAGAACAAGACGATGAAATAGAGTGGCAGCAACGTTACCCAGGCCAGTATGGCTGTCACCAGCGCGGAGCCGACGAGATGGATATGATGAGCTGGCTCAAGCCACCACAGCCAGAAGTATATCAGTGACGCTGCCCAGATCCCGGCTCCGAGCACGTACTCCACGCGGCGCCAGCCGGTTAAAACCGGCACCATCAAAGCGGTTTCCCGAGCAGACCTTTCTTTCGTCAGGCCCGTCTTCATCCCTGAACCTCCAGGCCGAAGAATGGAGCGGCGGTACGAATGATGGTGTCGAGGTCGGAATAGATCGCGCGAAAGCCTAGCTTCTCGGCGGCGAGTGCGGGATCGGCGTATAGAGCCGGTGGATCGCCCGCGCGGCGGGTGCGTATTTCGACAGGCACGTCGCGACCTGTCAGACGAGCGATTGCGGCCAGGATTTCCTTGATCGACGTGCCGTGCCCGGTGCCAAGGTTGACAGCGAGATTGTCCCCGCCATGAAGGAGATGTTCCACCGCTAGCACATGCGCACGCGCCAAATCCGCGACATGAATATAGTCGCGAATGCAGGTACCGTCCGGCGTGTCGTAATCATCGCCATAGACCTCGAGAAAATCGATGGTGCCGGCGGCAGCCATCATGGCACGAGGAATGAGATGCGTTTCGGGATCGTGCGCCTCGCCCAGTTCTCCCTCGATGTCGGCACCTGAGGCGTTGAAATAGCGCAACGCGACATAGTGGAGGTCATAGGCCGCGGCATAATCGGCGAGCATCTGCTCCGCGATCAGCTTCGTGCGGCCATAGGGATTTATGGGGCGCTGGACCTCACCTTCCCGGATGGGCAGGCGATCGGGAACCCCGTAAGTCGCGCAGCTTGAAGAAAAGATGACATTGCGTGCATTTCCAAGTCGGCATGCTTCCAACAAGGACTGAGTGCCGTTGACGTTATTGCGATAGTACTTTGCCGGGTTCTGCACGGACTCGCCGACATAGGCCGAAGCGGCAAAATGGATCACCGCGGCCGGACCGCACTCCTCGATCGCTCGGGTTAGTCGAGGCGTATCAAGGATGTCGCCTTCGATGAATCGCCCCCATCGCACGGCTTCGCGATGTCCGGTCGAAAGATTGTCATAGATGACAGGCTCGTACCCCTGCCTGCTCAGGAGCTTAGCGGTGTGGCTCCCGATGAAGCCCGCGCCCCCGACGACAATCACCACATTGCTGGTCATCACTATTGCTCTCAAAACGGCCCGCAAAAGACCCTGCGCAGTCCTGTTTGCGCGATCATCGCGGATCTGACGAAATTTGTGCTTGTCGGCGTGGCGTCTCTCAACGAAGCATGCCGACCGCGGACCGGTGCCTATGCGACGTCTGCAAGCCCCTTGATGGGCCGCGCCAGTTGCTGCTCGAAGTAGGCAACTGTCGACCTCAGGCCATCGGAGAGAGCGACCTTCGGCTCCCAACCAAGCTCACGCTTTGCCACGGTGATATCCGGTTGCCGCTGGCGCGGGTCGTCGACCGGCAATGGATGGTGGACAATCTTCGAGGACGAACCTGTCATGGCGATAATCTGCTTGGCCAAGGCGCCGACCGTAAACTCGCCCGGATTGCCGATGTTCACCGGCGTTTGAATGCCATGCGGACCGTACATGAGCCGATGGAAGCCTTCGATCAAATCGTCCACATAGCAGAAGGAGCGGGTCTGCGATCCATCGCCATAGACGGTGATGTCCTCACCCTTCAAAGCCTGGACAATGAAGTTCGACACGACGCGGCCGTCATCTGCGCGCATACGTGGTCCGTAAGTGTTGAAGATGCGCACGATACGAATGTCGACGCCATACTTCTGATGAAAACTGTGAAACAGCGTTTCAGCCGAGCGCTTACCTTCATCATAGCATGAGCGCGGACCGAACGGATTGACATTGCCCCAGTAGTTCTCAGGCTGCGGATGTACATGAGGATCGCCATAGACCTCCGAGGTGGAGGCCTGGAAGATCCGCGCCTTGTACTGCGCTGCCAGTTCCAGAAGGTTGAGCGAGCCCAGCACATTGGTCATCAGCGTGTGAACCGGGTCAGCCTGATAGTGAGGCGGCGATGCCGGGCACGCGAGGTTGTATATTTCGTCGACCGGCAAGTCTATCGGCTCGACGATATCGTGGCGCACGAAGCTGAAAGAGTCGTATCGAAGAAGCTGACGAAGGTTGTCCATCCGCCCGGTCGAGAAATTGTCGACACAAGTCACGGTGTGCCCTTCTTTCAGAAGGCGCTCACAAAGGTGCGACCCGAGGAAACCAGCTCCCCCCGCAACAAGTATTCTGCGGCTCGATTTTCTTTGAAGCTTCATTCTGAGGGTTTTAGAGACGTTATCCACACGATACTCCAACAAAATCAGGGATTTGTCTAAGCAAATGCCGGTTAAATCTTTGTTGCTGACTTATTCCGCATGGGGAATGTTGTCTTTTTTGTAGACAGATAAAAAAAGTCTCTCAATATCAACGCATCCGAAAACTTTTCAATGCATCCATATTTTTACGTTTTTTACACTAATTCTGAAACGTGGTTTGACTTTTATTGGTGCTTCCATGCGTTGCTTTTGCACCATTTGGTGGATTCCGGATCCGAATGTGGTAATTGTTGTTTGGCTGGTTATATTCTGTGAACCTGTCTGGTTTTGACTTGTTTTCACTTCCTCTGAGGAAGACTGCGAAGCAATCTTGCTCGAGGCGGCAGTAATTGAACAAGGCGGTTCAGCATTTGGCATGAAAATGGGGATCAGGCATGGGTGATGAGAAGATCCGATCCGCACCCGAGGTCGTCGAACGCAGGCATTATCCGCGAGCGCCTCAGGCTCCTCTCGGCTTAGAGGAAGTGAAAAGCGGCGTACTGGTTCCCCTGCGCTTTGAAACTGAGAGCCTGCCATCTTCCCAGCAGTTTCCCGCGTGGAGAGAGCATGTCGCAGTACTACATGACACGCGATTGGCCGATGGCATCGAGCCCGGGGACGGATTTATCGCCCGGCAGAGTGTATGGAACCTCGACGGTGTGCTGCTGGTCCAGGAGACAGCTCCAGCTTTCAGTTATGAACGCACGGCTGACAAGGTTCGGCTGAGCCCCCTCGATCATTGGCAAGTCATTTTTCTTCGCTCGGGTCGCAGTTGGACCGAAGTCGACGGCCGTGTTGCGCAAAATGAACCCGGGCTCGTGGAAATGCGGTCGCTGGGCCGCCCATTCCGGGGGAGAAAATCTGCATCGAATTCGACAAGCCTGATCGTTCCTGTCGATCTGTTTGCTGAACGCGGCGCGTTGCCGGCGGCCAGCAACAATATCGTTCTGGGTGGCCATAGGGCTCGTCTGCTCTCCGACTATCTCTCGAGTGCTGAAGCCAATCTCGATTGCTTCACAAAGGAAGATCTGCCATGCGTCAGGGAGCGTCTGCGCGATATGGTGTTTGAGGCGGTGACGCCCTTGGTCGATCGCAATGGTGAGACGGACCAGATTTCACAGCTCGGTTTGATGACGCGGGCCCGGCGCTTCATCCTGAGCAACCTTTCCTCACCGGATCTGACAGCTGAAGCTCTCTGCAAGGAATTGGGCATCTCGAGAACCCGGCTCTACGAACTCTTCGAGACCTCCGGCGGCGTAGCGAACTATATTCGCCGGCGTCGTCTTCTTGCTGCCCATGCAATGCTGGCAGATCTGTCCGATACGCGAAAAGTCGCTGAAATCGGTTTGGCGATTGGCTTCGATTCCCCCGCGAACTTCAGCCGCGCTTTCACGCAGCAATTCGGATACAGCCCGAGCCGCATACACAAGCAGGGCTCTGATCAAAAGCTCTCCCCTAGGGCGATTGGTGACATGGGAAGTCGGCAACAGACAACCTTTGAAAGCATGCTGCGCACACTCGGACTCTTTTGAAATTCACTGTGGCGGATGCCCTGGGCTCTTAACGAGCTTTCAGACGAACGAGTCCCGCCTTGACCCAGTTGAGCAGGGTATTCCGGCAGATGCCGTAGAGAACCACGACCTCTCGTCGGGCCGATAAAGCCAGTTCGTTTTCGCCTGGCGCGGGCTCTGGAGATTGCGTTGGAAAGCAAGCACGTTCTGCGCAAGAGCTTTCTGTGGTATCGAACGCCGATCATCCAGCGCTCGTACTCTTACGTAGGCTTATGGAATCCGATTTGACAACCGGTCCCTGCACGATGGGTTGCCGCAGCGTGTCACCAGAAAATCAAATTAAAACAATATGTTGTTGGAAGTCATGGCGGACAGAGAGGGATTCGAACCCTCGATACGCTTTCACGTATACACGCGTTCCAGGCGTGCGCCTTCAACCACTCGGCCACCTGTCCATTTGCCGGTGATGATTTTCCGTAAAAACGATCACATCGGTCGGCCGGGATATATACCGATGAATTCGCCGGGATCAACCCACTTTCGACGGTTTTTTCCAGTCGGCTCACAAATCTGTTTTCGCGGTCGCCATTGCGCTTGTCCGGCCGGGCGATTATTTGTTTTCCAAGGTGGCAAACGAGCCGGGTTTCCGCGGGATTGCCGTGGCGTTGATGCCTGCGGCCAGTTGCAAAGAGAATGTCATGCGGTTCTTCCTACGGTTCCTCAGTCTCATTTCGCTGGTGATCGCCGTCATCGCGGCGACGATCGATTCGATCCAGTCGGTTTCCGCCTCGCGCCTCGTGCTCACCAGTTTCGGGGATGCCTGGCTTGACGCCAGCCCGACGACGCTGATCCATGCCGAGGCACTGATCGAGCAGCACGTGCATCCGCTGGCTTGGGAGCGCGGTCTCGGCTGGTTGCTGGCGCAGCCGGCATTCGGCGTCTTCCTGGTGCTATCGCTGCTTCTGTGGATGCTCGCCTACCGGCGGCCATCGGCTGTCGGGCGGTTCGCCGCCTAGATTGGCGCTGGCGCCAGGCCGGGACGCATGGCGCGGAGGACAAACGGAAAATCGCAGGGCCGAGCGATGCCTCTCTCGCCCCGCAATCGGAGGCAATCATGTATCTCATCGACATATTCAACAAGAAGACGGTGATGCCGACGGCGGAAACGGCGCTGCCGGGGCGGCCGTCGCCGATCCCGACGTCGAGCCATCACTTCGTCAACGGCCGGGAACTCGCTGCGCCGGCGCCCGAGGGTTTCGAGACCATCTATCTCGGCATGGGCTGCTTCTGGGGCGCCGAACGGCTGCTGTGGAAGATCCCCGGGGTCTATGTCACGGCGGTCGGCTATTCCGGCGGTTATACGCCGAACCCGACCTACCAGGAGACGACCACTGGCCTTACCGGTCATGCGGAAGTGGTCAAGGTGGTCTATGACCCGTCGATCGTGTCGCTGGAAATGCTGCTGAAGACGTTCTTCGAGGCCCATGACCCGACCCAGGGCATGCGTCAGGGCAATGACATCGGCACGACCTATCGCTCGGCGATCTATGTGACCACCCCTGAACAACAGAGTGAAGCCGAGGCAGTTCGCGACCGGTTCCAGGCTGCGCTGAAGGCTGCCGGACGCAGCGCGAAGATTACAACGGAAATTGCGCCCGTCGGGCCGTTTTACTTTGCCGAAGACTATCACCAGCAGTATCTCGCAAAGAACCCGGATGGCTATTGCGGCCTGCGCGGTACCGGCGTCAGCTGCCCGATCGGCCAGAAACACGGCTGACTTGACGTGGGAACTGCCGAGGAATTCATCGGTCTGAATTGAAATTTGGCAATTCCCACAATTCTTTACCCTCGGAAAAATTTCTGGTGAAATTTCTTCTGAGCCATGCAAGGATGCCCGCAGCCAGGCCCATGGGCCGGGTTCCGCAGAAGCTTCCGGGAACGGGCGTGCGGGAGGACCCACAAGATCAATAGCAACAACAGGGCTGCACTATGAAGAAATCCCTTTTGACTCTCCTTGCCATGGCGGCAATGTCGGCTACGGCGCTCGCTGCCGATATCAAGCCTGCGCTTGTCTACGGAACTGGCGGGAAATTCGACAAGTCCTTCAATGAAGCTGCCTATAACGGCGCGGAAAAGTTCAAGGCCGAAACCGGCATCGACTATCGTGACTTCGAGCCGACCGGTGATACCCAGGGCGAGCAGGCGATCCGCAACTTCGCCAGCCGTGGCTACAACCCGGTTGTTGCCGTTTCCTTCGCCTGGACCTCGGCGATCGAAAAGGTCGCGCAGGAATTCCCGGACACCCAGTTCGTGCTGGTTGATTCCGTCGTCGACAAGCCGAATGTCCGTTCGGTCGTCTATGCCGAGCACGAAGGCTCCTATCTCGTCGGCGTTCTCGCAGGGCTGGCATCGAAGACCGGCAAGGTCGGCTTCATCGGCGGCATGGATATCCCGCTGATCCGCAAGTTCGGCTGCGGCTACGAGCAGGGCGCCCGCGCTGCCAACCCGAACATCGAAGTGTTCTCCAATATGACCGGCACCACCGGCGCTGCCTGGAACGACCCGGTGCGCGGCGGTGAGCTGACCAAGAACCAGATCGACCAGGGTGCCGACGTGATCTACGCGGCAGCCGGCGCGACCGGTCTCGGCGTGCTGCAGACGGCTGCCGACAACGGCAAGCTTTCGATCGGCGTCGACAGCAACCAGAACCACCTGCACCCGGGTTCCGTGCTGACCTCGATGGTCAAGCGCGTCGACCTTGCCGTCTACAACGCCTATAACGACTCCAAGAACGACAAGTTCTCCGCCGGCGTGCAGGCACTCGGCGTTGCCGAGGATGGCGTGAGCTGGGCGCTCGACGACAACAACAAGGCCCTGATCACCCCGGAAATGCAGGCTGCGGTCGACAAGGCCAAGGCCGACATCATTTCCGGCGCCGTGAAGGTTCACGACTACATGTCGGACAATTCGTGCCCGAAGTGATATAAAGTAAAAGGGCGTATGATGGGCTTCCCAGCCTGCCATACGCCCTTTTCATATCCGGTTTCTGGAGCTGCATAGTGAGCCATTCCCCAGCTATCGAACTCGTTGGCATCGACAAGAAATTCGGCGCGGTGCATGCCAACAAGAACATCAATCTGACGGTCGCCAAGGGAACGATCCACGGGATTATCGGCGAGAACGGCGCCGGAAAATCGACGTTGATGTCCATTCTCTACGGCTTCTATCACGCCGATAGCGGCGAGATCCGCATCAACGGCAGGCCCGTCCATATCCGCGACAGCCAGGCAGCGATCAGCGCCGGCATCGGGATGGTGCACCAGCATTTCATGCTGGTCGAGAATTTTACCGTGCTCGAGAATATCATGCTTGGCGCCGAGGGCGGTGCCCTGCTGGCGCGAGGCGTGTCGTCCGCGCGGGCCGAACTGCGGCGGCTCGAGGAGGAATACGGACTCGAAGTTGATCCCGATGCCGTCATCGAGGAGCTCCCCGTCGGCTTGCAGCAGCGGGTCGAGATCCTCAAGGCGATGTATCGTGGCGCCGAAATCCTGATCCTCGACGAACCGACCGGGGTTCTGACCCCGGCGGAAGCCGATCACCTGTTCCGCATCCTTCGCGTGCTGCGCGATCAGGGCAAGACAGTCATTCTCATTACCCATAAGCTGCGCGAGATCATGGCGATCACCGATGAGGTGTCGGTGATGCGCCGCGGCGAGATGGTGGCGACCCGCAAGACCTCCGAAACCACGGTCGAGGAACTGGCCGAGCTCATGGTCGGCCGGCGCGTCCTGCTGCGGGTGGAAAAGGGCGAGGCAAATCCCGGTCGCGCGGTTCTTTCGGTGCGCAATCTCACCGTCAAGGACAATCGCGGTGTCACCATGGTCGACAACGTCTCCTTCGACATCCGCGCCGGCGAGATCGTCGGCATTGCCGGTGTTGCCGGCAATGGCCAGTCGGAGCTGCTCGAGGCCATCGCCGGCATCCGCAAGCCGGTCTCGGGCGAAATCCTCCTCGACGGCCAGCCGATTGCCGGCGTCGATCCGGCGCATCTGCGCCAGCTCGGGCTCGCCCACATCCCGGAAGATCGCCACCATATGGGCCTGGTGCTCAAGTTCGAGGAATACGAGAATTCGGTGCTCGGCTATCACCGCGATCCGAAGTACGGCAAGGGTCCGTTTCTCGATCTCGATGCGATCCGCGCCGATGCCGAGGCGAAGATCGAGAAATACGACATTCGTCCGCCGAACCCGCGGCTGAAGACGGCGAATTTCTCCGGCGGAAACCAGCAGAAGATCGTCGTCGCCCGCGAGATCGAACGCGATCCGAAGATGCTGATCATCGGCCAGCCGACGCGCGGCGTCGATATCGGAGCGATCGAATTCATCCACCGCCGCATTATCGACATGCGCGACTCGGGCAAGGCCATCCTGCTGGTATCGGTCGAGCTCGACGAGATTCGCGCCCTTTCCGACCGGATCCTTGTGATGTTCGCGGGCCAGGTGGTCGGCGAGAAGAGCGCCGATACCGGTGAACAGACCCTCGGCCTGATGATGGCCGGCATCGCCGCATGAGGCCCTGATGAGTACTGCTTCCGTCCCCCTTCCCAATTGGATCAATTACGGCCTCATCCCGCTCCTGAACCTGACCCTCGCCTTCCTGATTTCGGGCATGGTGGTGTGGTTCATCGGCGAGAATCCGGTCGATGCGTTGTGGCTGATGCTTCAAGGCGCGCTTGGGCGCGGCGAAGGCGTCGGCTTCACCCTCTACTACGCCACGAACTTCATCTTCACCGGGCTTTCGGTGGCGGTCGCCATCCATGCCGGGCTGTTCAATATCGGCTCGGAAGGTCAGGCCTATCTCGGCGGGCTCGGCGCGGCGCTGGTTGCGCTTGCGCTCGACCACTATGTGCCGTGGTATGTGACCATGCCCTTCGCCATCATCGGCGCTGCGGCATTCGGTGCGGCCTGGGCGTTCCTGCCGGCATGGCTGCAGGCCAAGCGCGGCAGCCACATCGTCATCACCACCATCATGTTCAACTATATTGGCTCGGCGCTGATGGTTTACCTGCTGGTGAACGTGCTGATCGCGCCGAACAACATGGCACCGGAAACCCGCACCTTCCTTCCCGGCGGGCAGTTGCCGAAGCTTGACTGGCTGATGGCGATGTTCGGGATGAAGCTCGGGCCGGCCCCGTTCAACGTCTCCTTCCTGATCGCGCTGGTGATGTGCTTCCTGGTTTGGGTGCTGATCTGGCGCACCAAGCTCGGCTACGAGATGCGCACCCTCGGCATCAGCCAGACTGCCGCGGTCTATGCCGGCGTGCCCTATGCCCGTACCGTCATCATCGCCATGCTGATCTCCGGCGGCCTTGCCGGCATGATGGCGCTCAATCCTGTCATGGGCGCGTCCGCGCGCCTGCAGGTGGAATTCGTCGGCGGTGCTGGCTTCGTCGGCATCGCCGTGTCGCTGATGGGAAGAAACCACCCGGTGGGGATCCTGCTCGCAGCGCTGCTGTTCGGCATCCTCTATCAGGGTGGCGCCGATCTTTCCTTCGAAATGCCGTCGATTACCCGCGAGATGATCCTCGTGATCCAGGGTCTGGTGATCCTGTTTGCAGGCGCGCTCGAATACATGTTCCGTCCGGCGATCGTCGTCGCCTATCAGAAATTCGCTGCGGCTTGAGGGTGAACGGATGGAATTCATCGATATCTTGGTAAGCATCCTCGGCTCGGCGATCCGCCTGTCGATACCGTTGATCTTTACTGCACTTGCTGGGCTCTTCTCGGAGCGGGCGGGGATCTTCGACATCGGCCTCGAGGGAAAGATGCTGGCCGCGGCCTTCGCCTCGGCATGCGCGGCCTATGTAACCGGTTCCGCGTGGATGGGCCTTATGGCGGGCATCCTCGTCTCGATCGCCTTCTCGATCGTTCATGGCTTTGCCTCGATCACCAATCGCGGTAACCAGATCGTGTCTGGTGTCGCCATCAACTTCATCGTTGCCGGTCTGACGATCGTTCTCGGCCAGGCCTGGTTCGGGCAGGGCGGCCGCACGCCGCAGCTGGCGAATACGGCGCGCTTTACGCCGATTACGCTTCCGGGCGTCGATCTCGTGCGCGACATTCCGGTTCTTGGGCCCCTCTATGCCAATGTCATTTCGGGCAACAACATCCTGACCTACCTGGCGTTCCTGGCGGTTCCGATTTCCTGGTGGATCCTCTATCGCACGCGCTTTGGCCTGCGCCTTCGCGCCGTGGGCGAAAACCCGGGCGCGGTCGATACCGCCGGCATCTCCGTCGAGTGGCTGCGCTATCGCGCGGTCATCTGCGCCGGCGTTCTCTGCGGCCTGTCCGGTACCTATCTCGCCATCGCCCAGTCGGCGGCCTTCATCAAGGACATGTCGGCGGGCAAGGGCTATATTGCGCTTGCGGCGCTGATCTTCGCCAAGTGGAAGCCGGTGCCGGTGATGTTCGCCTGCCTGCTGTTCGGTTTCCTCGACGCCATCGCCAACTTCATGCAGGGCAAGTCGGTGCCGCTGATCGGCGAAGTGCCGGTACAGATCTTCCAGGCGATGCCGTATGTCCTGACCTGCATCCTGCTCGCGGGCTTCATCGGCGTCGCGCGGCCGCCGAAGGCCGGCGGCGTCCCCTATGTAAAGGAAAGATAAGATGTCACACGACCTGTTCGAAGCCGCCCGCGACGCCATGGCCTATTGCCATGCGCCCTATTCGAAGTTTCCCGTCGGCGCGGCGATCCGGGCGGAGGACGGCAAGATCTATACCGGCGCCAATATCGAGAACATCTCCTTTCCCCAGGGCTGGTGCGCCGAACCGACCGCAATCAGCATGATGATCATGGGCGGCGCTCGCAAGATCGTCGAGATGGCAGTGATCGCCGAGAAGCTTCCGCTCTGCCCGCCCTGTGGCGGCTGCCGGCAGAAGATTTCGGAATTTGCCAGCAAGGACACGAAGATCTATCTTTGTGACGAGGTCGGCGTGCAGAAGACCATGACCATGGAAGAACTGCTGCCGGCGAGTTTCAAAACCGGGGTACTTGGATGAACGAAGTGCTCGACCTGCTGGTCGACAGGCTCAACGGGTTGCTGCCGCGCTACGGCATCGTGCTGGGCTCGGGCCTCGGCTCGCTTGTCGAAGCGGTGCGCGATCCATTGCGGATACCTTATGCCGACCTGCCCGGTTTTCCCGTCAGCGGGGTATCCGGGCATGCCGGCGAACTGGTGATCGGCCGCCTCGGCGAAACACCGGTCATGATGCTTTCCGGGCGCGCCCACTATTATGAAAAGGGCGATGCCAATGCCATGCGACGGCCGATCGAGGTCTTGAAGGGATTGGGCGTCAATACGCTGATCCTCACCAATTCCGCCGGCTCGCTGCGCAAGGACATGCCGCCGGGATCGGTGATGCAGATCACCGACCATATCAATTTTTCCGGCATGAACCCGCTGATCGGCGAGGGGAGCGACGAGCGTTTCGTCGGCATGACCACCGCCTATGACCAGGATCTCGCCCACCGGATGCAGGCCGCCGCCGAGAAGGTCGGCCTTCCGCTCATGCGCGGCGTCTACATGTGGTTTTCCGGTCCGAGCTTCGAGACGCCGGCCGAAATCCGCATGGCCCGTATCCTTGGTGCCGATGCGGTCGGGATGTCGACGGTGCCGGAGGTGATCCTTGCACGGTTCCTCGGGCTGCGGGTCGCGGCCGCCTCCGTGATCACCAATTTCGGGGCCGGCATGACCGGCGCGGAACTGAGCCATGAAGAAACCAAGGACATGGCGCCCATTGGCGGTCAGCATCTGGCAGCCATACTGACGGAGATGATTGCCAATGGTGAACCGAGCCATTCCTGAGCACAGCCTGCGCGAAACCGCCGGCGTCGCGCTGTCGCTGCTCGATCTGACCAATCTGAAGGACAATTGCAGCCCTGAAGATATCGACGCGCTCTGCGAGCGGGCGCAGACACCCTACGGCAACAGCGCCGCCATCTGCATCTGGCCGCGCTTTGTCGCAAGGGCGCGCGCCATTCTCGGGCCGGGTCATCCGGTACGCATCGCCACCGTCGTCAACTTCCCCACCGGTGACCAGCAGATCGCCGACGTCGTGGCCGAAACGCGCGACGCCATCGCCGACGGCGCTGACGAGATCGATCTGGTCATTCCGTACAAGGCGTTCATTGCCGGCGACGAGGCCGCGGTAACCGAGATGGTGCGGGCAGTGCGGGCCGCATGTCCGGATGCCGTGCTCAAGACCATCCTTGAAACCGGCGAGATCAAGGATCCGGCGCTGATCCAGCGGGCTGCCGAACTGGCAATCGATGCGGGAGCCGATTTCATCAAGACCTCGACTGGCAAGGTCGCGGTCAACGCGACGCTGGAAGCTGCCGACATCATGCTGCGGGTGATCCGCGACAGCGGCCGCAATGTCGGCTTCAAGCCGGCGGGCGGCGTGAGTTCGGTCGCCGACGCTGCGCTTTATCTGCGGCTGGCGGAAACGATCATGGCGCCCGATTGGCCAATCCCTTCGACGTTCCGCTTCGGCGCGTCCGGCCTCCTCGATGATATACTCGTCGTGCTCGGCGGCGGGTCATCGGCTGCCGGATCCCAAGGGTACTGATACAATGATCCCGCATGAAATCATCCGGCGAAAGCGCAATGGCGAGACACTTGGCCCGGATGAGATCGCGGGGTTCATCGAGGCGCTGACGCGCGACGAAATCTCCGAAGGACAGATCGCCGCTTTCGCCATGGCGGTGTGGTTCCAGGGCATGTCGCGGGACGAGACGGTGGCGCTGACGCTGGCGATGCGCGATTCCGGTGACGTGCTTTCGTGGAGCGGGATCGACCGGCCGGTCGGCGACAAACATTCGACCGGTGGCGTGGGCGACAATGTCTCGTTGATGCTGGCGCCGATCGCGGCAGCCTGCGGGCTCGCAGTGCCGACGATCTCCGGGCGCGGCCTTGGCCATACGGGCGGCACGCTCGACAAGCTCGAATCCATTCCCGGTTATTCCATCGTGCCCGACGCGGCGCTGTTTCGCCAGGCAATCGCCGAGGCTGGCTGCGCCATCGTTGGCCAGAGCGCTGCTCTCGCTCCCGCTGACCGGCGGCTCTATGCCGTGCGCGACGTGACGGCGACGGTCGATTCCGTGCCGCTGATCACCGCGTCGATCCTGTCGAAGAAACTGGCTGCCGGACTCGATACGCTGGTGCTGGACGTGAAGATCGGCAATGGTGCCTTCATGACCAGTATCGCCGAGGCTGAAACGCTTGCCCGTTCGCTGGTCGAGGTGGCGAACGGCGCCGGGGTCCGGACGTCGGCATTGATCACCGACATGAATGAACCGCTCGCGGATGCCGCCGGCAATGCCGTGGAAGTCCGCAATGCGCTGGATTTCCTGAAGGGCAGGAAAACGGGATCGCGGCTGGAAACCGTCGTGCTTGCCACTGCGGCGGAAATGCTGGTGCTGTCCGGTCTGGCGGCAACGGCCGGGGAGGGCGAGGAAAAGGCCCGGGACGCTTTGGCGAGCGGCCGCGCCGCCGAGGCATTCGGACGGATGGTACAGATCCTCGGCGGTCCCGGCGACTTCCTTGATCGCCCGGAACGCCATCTGCCGCAGGCGCCGGTCGAAATCCCCGTTCTGGCGGAACGGGACGGCTGGATTGCGGGTTGCGATGCGCGTGATATCGGATTGCTCGTCATCGATCTTGGCGGCGGTCGCCGTCATCCGGCCGATCTGGTGGATCACCGTGTCGGGTTTGACCGCCTTCTGCCGATCGGTTCGCAGATCACGAGCGGCGACATGATTGCGATGGTGCACGCTGCGGATCGTGAAAGTGGTGAACGGGCAGCCGCCGCTATCGCCGCGAACTACCTGATAGCCGACGAGGCGCCCGAACTGCGGCCCCTCATCGTCAGTCGCCTGTGAGTGCCCCCCACGACTGATCGGGGCGGCTTACTGAACCAGATGCAGCGCGCCTTTTTCGGACCTGTAGGAGCCGAGCTTCTTCAGGAAGCTCATCCCGACCAGTGTCGAGGAAAGAGCGTTGTCCTTGAGGACGGCCGCATCAACGCTACGTACGCGGATACCGCCGATCTCCACCCTGTCGAGTGTCACATGCGCCGCCTTGGTCTGGCCGTTGGCGGTATTGACCACATACTTGAAATTGAGGCCGTTGCCGGAAAATCCGAGCCGCCTTGCCGTGCTTTCGTTGATCGCGACGTAGGTGGCGCCGGTGTCGATCAGCCCGTCGATCGGCTTGCCGTTGATCTTGAACGTACCGTTGAAGTGGCCGCGTTCGTCGGCGCGCAACGTCACCCTGCTGCCGGTACTAGCATTGGCAATTGCCGGCGCCGCAACGGCAGGCGGTTCGCTCGTCGTCGTATTGTGCTGGTACCACTGCAGCAGGGACGGCACCTGCACGGCGGCGATCGCCGCAACGGCAAGGATAACAAGGCTGCGCATCAGCATGGTCCAACCAACCTCCAGGGCGAAAGATCGAACAACGTTCCCATGGCGATACCTGACGAACTGCTAAAACGCGCATGAAAAAGGGCCCGGAAACAAGTTCCGGGCCCTGATCCTGTCGCCATGGTTAAGGCTTGGCGAATTATTTGGTGCCGTACATGCGGTCGCCGGCGTCACCGAGGCCCGGAACGATATAGCCCTTCTCGTTGAGGTGGCTGTCGATCGAGGCGGTGAAGACCGGAACATCGGGATGGGCTTCGCAGAAATTCTTGATGCCTTCCGGCGCAGCCAGCAGGCAGAGGAAGCGGATGTTGTGCGCGCCGCGTTCCTTCAGCTTGTCGACGGCGGCAATCGAGGAGTTGCCGGTCGCCAGCATCGGGTCGACGACAATGACCAGGCGCTCGGCGATGTCTTCCGGTGCCTTGAAGTAGTATTCCACCGGCTGCAGCGTTTCATGGTCGCGATAGACGCCGATATGCGAAACGCGGGCCGAGGGGACGAGATCGAGCATGCCTTCGAGCAGTCCGTTACCAGCACGCAGGATCGAGGCGAAAACCAGCTTCTTGCCTTCGAGCACCGGCGCCTGCATTTGCTGCAGCGGGGTCTCGATCGTCTCCATGGTCAGCTCGAGGTCGCGGGTCACTTCATAGCAGAGCAGTGTCGAAATTTCGCGCAAGAGCCGGCGGAACCCCGCCGTCGAGGTTTCCTTCTTGCGCATGATGGACAGCTTGTGCTGCACGAGCGGATGATCGATGACTGTGACGCCGTTCATGATGGTCAGCCTTCCAATAGCAGTGAATTTCAGACGGTTCTTTCATGGAACGCCCCCCAATCGCAAGAGTAGGGGCGTCATTTGCAGCATGATTCCCAGCCGGATTTGACTAAAGCCTCGCAAACAGCGCCTGGCGGGTGAGATCATCGACGAAGGCGGCTTCGATTGCCGTGCGTGTCATCGCGTTGATCTCGTCGACGCTGAAGCCCATCACGCCGGACGCCAGCTCGTATTCGCGCTCCAGCGAGGTATGGAAGAACGGCGGATCGTCGGAATTGATCGTCACCCTCACGCCGGCCTCCTTCAGCGCCCTCAGCGGGTGGGACTGGAAGTCGGGAAACACCTTCAGCGCGATGTTCGAGCCGGGGCAGACTTCCAGCACCGTTCCGAGATCGGCTAGGCGGCTGACCAGTTCCGGATCCTCGATGGCCCGCACGCCATGGCCGATACGTGACGGTCTGACGATGTCGAGAGCGTCGGAAACGCTGAACGCGCCACAGACTTCTCCGGCATGAATGGTGAGCCCAAGTCCGGCATCGCGGGCGATATCGAAGGCGCGGGCATAGTCGGCAACGCGGCCCATGCGTTCCTCGCCGGCCATGTTGAAGCCGGTGATCAGCGGATTGTCGCTACGCGCGGCGTATTCGGCAGCGGCGATGACGCTGTCCGGGCCGAAATGCCGCTCGCCTGTAACGATCATCCGGCTTTCGATACCGGTCTTGTCCCTGGCCTTGCGCATGCCTTCACTGATGCCGGAGATGTAGCCGTCGGCGCCAAGGCCGATACGGTCTCCATGATCCGGTGAAACCGTCAGTTCGCTGTAGATCGTGCCGATCTCGGTGAGTTCGGTCAGATAGGTTTCGGCCAGCAGCGCATAGTCTTCTTCGGTGCGGAAGACGGCGGCAACGTCGTCGTAGCAACGGATGAACTCGGCGAAGTCGCTCCAGACATAGGCTCCGTCCTTCAGGAACGCGCTGGTATCGATGCCGTACTTGCGTGCCTGGCGCAGGACGAGGGCAGGGGCCGCAGCGCCTTCGAGATGGCAGTGCAGCTCCGCTTTTTTCAAATGCAATGTCAAAGAAAACTCCTCCCGTGGGGGCCCGGGGCGATGCCGAGGTGCCGGGCAACCGTTTCGCCGATATCGGCATAGGTATTGCGAATGCCGATGGAGCGCGAGCGGATGCCTGGCCCGAACGCCATCACGGGCACGCGCTCTCGGGTATGGTCGGTGCCGCGCCAGGTGGGATCGCAGCCATGATCGGCGGTGAGGACGACCATGTCGCCGGGCTTGAGCTTGCGATGCACTTCCGGCAGGCGCAGGTCGATCGCCTCGAGCGCGGCCGCGTATCCGGGAACATCGCGCCGGTGCCCGTACAGCATGTCGAAATCGACGAAATTGGTGAAGACGAGATCGCCGTCGGCGGCGGCGTCAATTGCTTCGAGGCTGCGATCCATCAGCGCTTCGTTGCCGTTTGCCTTGATCACGCGCGAGACGCCCTGATGGGCGAATATGTCGCCGATCTTGCCGATCGCATGGACGTTGCGTCCCGCCTCCACGAGGCGGTCGAGCAGCGTCGGTTCCGGCGGCGGCACGGAATAGTCCCGGCGGTTGCCGGTGCGCTCGAAGGTCGCGCGGGTTTCGCCGACGAAGGGGCGGGCGATGACGCGGCCGATGTTGTACGGGTCGAGAAGATGCCGGACGATCCGGCAAAGTTCGTAAAGCCGTTCAAGGCCGAAATATTGCTCATGGGCGGCAATCTGGAAGACGGAATCGGATGATGTGTAGCAGATCGGTTTGCCGGTGCGGATATGCTCCTCGCCATAGCGGGCGATGATCTCGGTGCCGGAAGCATGGCAATTGCCGAGAATGCCGGGCAATTTCGCTGTCTCGCAGATCGACGCGACGAGCTCTGGCGGAAAGGCATCGCCTTCGGAAGGAAAATAACCCCAGTCGAACATCACAGGCGTTCCGGCGATTTCCCAGTGGCCGGACGGGGTGTCCTTGCCGTGCGAAATCTCGTTTGCCGCGCCGTGAAGGCCGAAGATCCGTTCGGGAACCGGCATGCCCGCGGGAAAGCTGCCGCTTGCCAGCCTGGCGATGTGCATCAGCCCGAGCGCGGACATGTTCGGCAGCGTCAGCGGGCCGGAGCGCAGGCCGGCGCGATCACCGGCACCGGCGGCGCAGAATTCGGCGATATGCCCGAGCGTGTCGGCACCATCATCGCCATAACGCCTGGCATCCGGGGCGCCGCCGACGCCGAAAGAATCCAGAACGAAGAGAAAGGCTCGTGCCATGGGGTACCTGTGCAAAATGGATATGGGCGCGCCCGGTCAGCATCGGGTCGAACGCGACCCTTATGCATATCGCTCTCCACCGCGCTTGGCAATTTTCGAACTTCGCTTGCCGGCTGGCAAGGGGAAAACCGGGTCCGATCCCGGCCGTGGCGCTCAGCAATCGGCGCAGATGACGCTCTTTCCGATGCGCGGGCTGAAGAAATTGGTGCGCGTGATCGGGAAGGTCTTGCTCTGCCAGGCTATCGTCGGCATGAACATCAGCAGTTCGTGAGGAATGGAGACCTCCACCTGGACGAGGTAGCTCTCGGCCTTCAGAATCGGTTCCGGAACGGCGACGGCGTCGCCAACCACGGACTTCGTGGTGCCATCGGCCCAGGACCAGGCAATTGTTGCCGACCGGGCGCTGTCTATGGCAATGCCGTTTATTTTGATCGTGATGCCATCGGTCTTGTAAGGGGCGATGTAGCTTCTGGCGACATGTATCATGTCTGACAGTTCATCGTCACTCGTCGTCGGCTTCTGCGTGACGAAGTCGGCAATCGCGCCAACAGAGCGGGTCACCCGCTTTGCGGTGCTGAACCCGACCGTCAATTCGAAAACGCCTATGTAGGTGACCAGCAGGATCGGCACCAGGATCGCGAATTCAACCGCCCCCATCCCGCGCTTGTCCCGAAGGAGCCCGTCGAGTTTTTGCGCGACGAAATCGGTGAGCCGGGAGCCCAGGAAGTGCACAACGCGCTTCATCATGGCGTAACCGCCTGCTCGGTGGCGAACGCTGCGGATTGCACGATCAGGAACGTCGACATGGAACCATCGGCCGGGCGCGCCGTGCTGATATAGGGGCGAACCAGATCGGTCACGATATCCCAGCGGTAATAGGCCCGGACCATGTTGATGGTCTGCGGACCTCCGGGTGTATAACCGAACGACGAGGGATCGAGATCCGCAAAGCGTTCGGAGGAAACGCGCGGAACTCCCTTTGGAATGCTCTCGAAGTCGGGAAAGCTGCGAACGTCGAGATAGAGCTTGGCCGGCGTCTTGATCTCTTCGGGCGAGCAGGTGATCAGGATTGATATCTCGTCGCAGAATTCCCGACGAAACTGTTCTTCCGAAACAGCGGTGGTGATCTGGCCGGTACGTATCTTGCGCGCCATGGTATCGACTGCCATGCCCACAAGCTGGTCGCCCAGGAAGGCGATGCAGGTTTCGAGGATGGCGAAGACAATCATGCAATAGGGAATGGCGAGCATGGCGAACTCAATCGCCGCGGCGCCGTCCCGGGATCGGCGCAAGCGCCCGATCGTCATCCACCACCCGCGGGGGCGGTGTTTGTCGGTCGTTTTCCTGCGATTGTTGAACATGGCAACTGGCCCGCACATCGATCAAGCTGCTAAATTAGCCGCAGTTCCTTGATTTTTCGTTTCCCCGATTGCGCGGAATCGAACGACTGTCAGAGCGCGCGTGGTTGGTTGTCGCGCAGTTAGGGTGCGCTGTCGGATGCGTCGTGGGAGGTGTGCTGCTCGCAGTTCGGCGTGCAGGAAAGGACAGAACGGGCAGTCTGCCGATAGACGCGCACAGTGCTGCCTTCATCGATCGAAACGAGGATGCGCTCGTCGACGATGGTATTTCCGTCGCTGTCGAGCAGGACCAGGTTGGTCGTGCCGAAGCTGCGGCCGGTCAGGACGATGGTCTTGGCGTCGGCAACGGTCGCGTCCGCGACCTGGGGGTTGCCGAGGATCACCTTGGAGACCGGTCTGTCGAGTTTCAGTACGCGCGCCTGATCCATGTACACGCGCATATGACCATCGCTCGCCTGGACGGCGCTCCCAAAAAGGGCGCACGCCAATGCGGCTGCTTGGGCCAATCCTGGCAAACCCTTGTGTGAGATCATCCTGACTGCCCTTTGTGAGCTTGCTTCCAACGTCGTGCGCTTAAATATGCGAGGGAATGGTGAATGAAGGGTTAAGGGTGGTTTTGCCAATCTGAGCTTCATTCTGCAGTGGCAGTACGCCGATTCGCCCCGTCTCGATGCATTGGTTTACCCATGGAGCGGACTGGTTGTATTATTGTGGCGCATCTTATCCGATTTTGGTGCGGTTTACCTCGATGGATACTTTGGGAAATACTATTATGACTGCATTTACCATTGCCGGGATATTTCAGAATTAAGTTTATGATAACCGTGTTCCTTAAGTCTATGGCAATCGGCATCACTTAGGTTGCAGCCATCCGATCAACGGCAACAGTTGGCGGAAGTGCTGACAACAAGTGGAGTAGGAGATTACCATGACCAAGCTTTTCGCACGCCTTATCAAGGATGAGTCCGGCGCCACCGCCATCGAATACGGCCTGATTGCTGCTCTTATCTCGGTTGCCCTGATCGCTGGCGCCAGCGCTCTCGGTACCTCGCTGAACACGACGTTCACGACCATCAACACCGAGCTGACAAACGCAAACCAGTAATTTTGCGTTACAGAAACCGTAAGTTCTGGGCCGCCTCACACATGAGGCGGCTTTTCCATTTCTGGCACCGGCCACCTTGACGATTTCCTGTGCGGATCGCCGTTTTGCGATTCCTTAATGCCTGCCGCCCACAATCGCTGAAGCAAGTTCCGAAAGAGGCGCTCCATGATCGAAGCCGTGATTTTCGTTGTGTTCCCGATCTGCCTGGCCATGGCGGCATTTACCGACCTTTTCACCATGACCATCCCGAACCGGATCCCCGCGATACTGATCGCGGCCTTTTTCATCATCGCTCCGTTCACGGGACTGGGTTGGGCTGGCGTCGGGATGCACCTCGTGGCCGCGCTGGTGGTCTTCGCCGTCTGTTTCGCGCTGTTCGCCACCAACGTCATGGGGGGTGGCGACGCCAAGCTGCTGACCGCAGCTGCCCTGTGGTTCGGCTACAATGTCTCGCTGTTCGAGTTTCTCGTTTATGTCGCCTTTGTCGGTGGCCTGCTGACCCTCGTCATCCTGTTCCTCCGCGCGCGTGCGAATACGCTGATGGCGGCAGGGGTCACGCTGCCGCATTCCCTGATCTGGGCGAAGAAAGTGCCATATGGCATCGCCATCGCAATCGGCGGCTTCCTTGCCTATCCCTCTTCTTCGCTCGTGACATCAGCGCTTGCCCGCCTTCATTGAGGCGACAAACGCCGCATTTGCTTCTGCAACCGTCAAGGCGAGATTTCATTAACCAGTTTTGCAAGTGCTTTATTAACCATAATTACACCAATTGCTGATCATTCTGCAGGGGACCAATTGTGAGTCCCGGAAGAGAACGATCATGAAACCCGCGCGAATAATCATCCTGACAGTGGCCATTGTGGCGGCAGGCATGGCCGGTTTTCTGGCGATGCGCCTCGCCGGTGGGCGTGCAGTCGTGCAGCAGGCAGAGGCCGTCATCCAGAAGGAGCCGACGGTCAACGTCCTGGTCGCCGCCGCCAATCTTCCCGTCGGCTCCCGCCTGAACGATCAATCAATTCGATGGATGGCGTGGCCCGAAGGTAGCCTGACCGACGGACTCATTACTGCCACGGGCCGCCCGGAGGCACTGACGGAGCTGAGCGGCGCGGTCGTTCGCCTACCGCTGTTCGAAGGTGAACCCATCCGCGCCGAAAAGATAGCCGACGCCTCCAACCGGATCTTGTCGTCGCTGCTCCCATCGGGAAAGCGGGCCGTCGCGACCGAGATTTCCGTCGCCACCGGCGCCGGCGGTTTCATTCTTCCGAATGACCGCGTTGACGTCATCATGGTCCGCAAGGGCGAGCAGAGCGAGTACCTGACCGAGACGGTGCTCAGCAATGTCCGCGTGCTGGCGATCGACCAGCAGATTGAAGAAAAAGACGACGGATCGAAAACGGTTGTCGGCACCACGGCAACCCTCGAACTTACTCCAGATCAGACCAAGGTGATTTCGGTGGCGCAGCAGATGGCCGATCGGCTGTCGCTGGCGTTGCGCTCGGTCGCCGACGCGCAGGAAGCCGATACCGAGGCGGCCGATTATCTCCTGAGCGGTGATTCCGGGACACCAACCATCCAGGTCATCAAGTCGGGAGCGATCGTGAGCAACGTACAGAGCCAGGCGGAAGCGCAATGAACGGGGACGCGACAGTGGGCATTTTGAAACAGAAGATCCGGAGCGGACTTGCCGGAGGGCTTTCCCTGTGCATCGCGCTTACCAGCCCGTTCGCCGGATCGTTCGACGGAATGGGATCCGGGGTCGCGCATGCCGCCCAACAGGGATCGCTGATCAGGATCTCGCAGACCGGCCCCGGCGCGCAGAAGCGCGTCAAGCTCGGGCTCAACAAGGCGGTCGTCGTTGACCTGCCGACGGAAGCCCATGACATTCTCGTTTCCGATCCGACGCTGGCGGATGCGGTCATCCGCTCGTCGCGCCGCATCTATCTGTTCGGCAAGGCAGTCGGTCAGACGAACATCTTCATCTTCGGGCCGAACGGCCAGGAGATTGTCAGCCTCGACATCGAGATCGAGCGCGATATCTCGGGTCTGCAGGCCAACCTGCGCCGGTTCATTCCCGATTCCGACATCAACGTCGAAATCGTCTCCGACAACATCGTCCTGACCGGAACGGTGCGCACACCGCTCGATGCCACCAAGGCTGCGCAGCTCGCGGAAGCTTTCCTCAAGGGCGGCGAGGCAACGACGCGCAACATTACCGCCCAGGGCAACAATGGCGATGCCGACATCTTCGCGGAAGACCGGCAGAAGTCCCAGATCGTCAACCTGTTGACGATCGAGGGTGAGGACCAGGTGACCCTGAAGGTGACGGTGGCTGAAGTCAGCCGCCAGGTGCTCAAGCAGCTCGGCTTCAACGGCCGCGTTTCCGATGGCGAGACCGGCATTTCGTTCCGCAACCCGGCCAACCTCGGCAATGCGATTGGCGTCGGCGCCGACGCGGTCATCACCGGTTCGATCGGGGCGACGGGAATTGCGAGCTATATCAATGCGATGGAGCAGGCTGGCGTCATGCGAACGCTGGCCGAGCCAAGCCTGACGGCGATCTCGGGACAGGCCGCGCGCTTCCATGTCGGCGGGGAGTTCCGCCTGGCCGGGGTGCAGGAGGTGTCGGTTGACGGCAGAACCGGCGAGCAGACGGTCTCCCGTGCGGTGCAGGAGGTCGACTACGGTATCGACCTGAACTTCAAGCCGGTCGTGCTGAGTGCCGGCCGCATCAGCCTGCAGATCGAAACCAATGTATCGGAACCCACGTTCGAAGGATCGATCGTCACGGGCAACAGCTTCTCCAACGTGCCGGGTTCGACCTATCTCGGCATTCGTCGTCGCGAGGCGGCGACCACGGTGGAGCTTCCCTCCGGTGGCTCGATCGTTATTGCCGGTCTCGTGCAGGATGACATCCGCCAGGCGATGTCGGGCCTGCCCGGTGCCGCAAAGCTGCCGATCCTCGGCACACTGTTCCGCAGCAAGGACTTCACCCGAAACGAGACGGAACTCGTCATCATCGCGACGCCCTATCTCGTCCGGCCGGTCGCGCGCAACGAAATTGCTCGCCCCGACGACAACTTCAATCCCGAAAACGATGCCGCCACCTTCTTCCTCAACCGGGTGAACAAGGTCTACGGCCGCAAGGAAGTAGCCCCTCCCGGCGGTTACCACGGCACCGTCGGCTTCATCTACAAGTGATCGGGAGAGCACGATGACCGCCAGGATCCAGGCATTTCGCAGCGAAGAAAGAGAAACGCTCATGCCCGCCAACAACGCTCGCCTTCCTGCACGCAACATGCGTCGGCTTGCCATGGTGATGACCGTGACGGCAGTGTCCGCCCTGCTGCAGGGCTGCGGCACGCGCGACGGCATGACCACCGGCTCCATCCCGGACGACTACCGCACCCGCCATCCGATCACCCTGACCGAGGTCGAACACACCCTCGACGTGCCCATCGCTTCAGGTGACCGCCATCTCACGATTGGGATGCGCGACTCGATCAAGGGGTTCATCAACGAGTACAAAACCAGTTCCTCCGGGGTTATCCAGATACAGGCGCCCGACGGATCGATGAATGCCGGGGCGGCTGCGGCTGCGCGACAGGAAATCCGCCGCATGCTGACGCAGAGCGGCGTGCCTTCGACAAAAATCATCGACAGCAACTATCGTGCGGCACCGGTCGGCGATGCAGCTCCGATCCGTCTCAGCTACGTGGCCACCAAGGCGGTGACCAATCCTTGCGGCCAATGGCCGGCGGACGTGGCCAACAACACGTTCGAGAACAAGAACTACTACAACTTCGGTTGTGCGACGCAGAACAATCTCGCAGCCCAGATCGCCAATCCCATGGATCTCATAACGCCGCGGGCGATGACCCCGATCGACGCGACCCAGCGTGGCCAGGTGATCAGCGACTATCGCGGCATTTCGTCAGGGGACGAAGTCACGATCAACATCAACAACAACAATTGAGGAAGCCGTAGGGCTGACGGGACGAACTCATGAGTGCGATCGACTACGACATCAACTCCTTGAGAGCGAGCGATGACGGCGCCCATGCCGAGGACGGGTGGCGCGCGGGCGAGTTCGAGCACCTGCGCCCGCTGCCGCGCATCTCGATGCACGCCTTCTGTGAAAGCGAGGCGATGCAACGGCTGATGGAGCGCTGTGGCCAGGATCGCCGTATGGCGAAGGTAAGCCTGCGCATTACCAGCGGCAGCACCGCGGCGGCGGCCAACATGTTCGCGAGCGCGCCGACGCCCAACCTGATCATCCTCGAGACGGCGGCCGAGCCTCACAACCTGATGAATGAGCTCGCCCCCCTGGCCGAGGTTTGCGATCCCAGCACCAAGGTCATCGTCGTCGGCCGCTACAACGATATCGGGCTCTACCGCGAGCTGATGCGCAACGGCATCTCCGAATATATGGTCGCTCCCGTCGCCATGGCTGACCTGCTCGGCGCCGTCAGCGCAATTTTCATCGATCCCGACGCCGAGCCGCTCGGGCGCACCATCGCATTCATCGGGGCCAAGGGCGGCGTCGGCTCGTCGACGATCGCGCACAACTGCGCCTTCGGGATCTCCAGCCTGTTTTCCACCGAGACGGTTCTGGCCGATCTCGACCTGCCTTTCGGAACGGCGAATATCGATTTCGACCAGGATCCGGCCCAGGGCATCGCGGAAGCGGTGTTCTCGCCGGAGCGCCTCGACGAGGTCTTCCTCGATCGCCTGCTGGCGAAGTGCTCAGCGCATCTTTCGCTGCTCGCCGCGCCCTCGATGCTCGATCGCAGCTACGATTACGACCGTGCCGCATTCCAGCCGGTTCTGGAGATCCTGCAACGGTCGGTGCCGATGGCCGTTCTCGATGTCCCGCATTCCTGGTCGGAATGGACGCGGACGGTGCTGTCCGATGCCGACGAGGTGGTGATCACCGCCGTGCCGGATCTCGCGAACCTGCGCAACGCCAAGAACATGGTCGATGCGCTGAAGAAATTGCGCCCGAACGACAAGCCGCCGCATCTCATCCTCAATCAGGTCGGGATGGCCAAGCGCCCGGAAATCACGCCGTCGGATTTCTGCGCGCCGCTGGAGCTGGAACCGATCGCGATCATCCCCTTCGACGCCCAGTTGTTCGGCAATGCCTCCAACAGCGGCCGGATGATTTCGGAGATGGACGGGAAGTCATCGACCGCCGAGACTTTTTCTCAGATTGCGCATGTCATTACCGGCCGCGCCAGCGCCAAGAAGGCGAAGAAGGGCGGTCTCGAAAAGGTTTTGGGCCTGCTGGGCCGCAAGTAGGCAAGCGCCGAAGCAGATAGAACTGGAACATGGCTATGTTTGGCAAACGCGGTAACGAGGGTTTCGGTAGAGGTGGCAGTGGCGCCGGTGCGCCGCCGCCCGTGCGACCGGATGCGCTGGCGTCCGCGCCTCCGGCTTTCCCGGCAGAACCGGTGCGGGAAACCGCGCCGGTTCGTGCGCCTTCGCCGCCGCAGCCGGCACCCCAGTCGGCACGGCGCAAGCCCTCGCGTACAGAGGATTACTACAACACCAAGTCCCAGGTGTTTTCGGCGCTGATCGATACGATCGACCTTTCGCAGTTGGCCAAGCTCGATCCCGAGAGCGCGCGCGAGGAAATCCGTGATATCGTCAACGACATCATCACCATCAAGAATCTGGCGATGTCGATCTCGGAGCAGGAGGAACTGCTCGAGGACATCTGCAACGACGTGCTTGGCTATGGTCCGCTCGAGCCGCTCCTGGCCCGCGACGATATCGCCGACATCATGGTCAACGGCGCCGGCCAGACCTTCATCGAAGTCGGCGGCAAGACCATCGAATCGGAAATCCGCTTCCGCGATAATTCCCAGCTCCTGTCCATCTGCCAGCGCATCGTCAGCCAGGTCGGCCGACGCGTCGACGAATCGAGCCCGATCTGCGACGCCCGTCTTCCCGACGGTTCGCGCGTCAACGTCATCGCGCCGCCGCTGGCGATCGACGGGCCGGCGCTGACCATCCGCAAGTTCAAGAAGGACAAGCTGACACTCGAACAGCTGGTGAAATTCGGGGCGGTCACGCCGGATGGCGCCACACTGCTGCAGATCATCGGCCGCGTCCGGTGCAACGTCGTCATTTCCGGCGGTACCGGCTCGGGCAAGACGACGCTGCTCAACTGCCTCACCCGCTACATCGATGCCGATGAGCGTGTCATCACCTGCGAGGATACGGCCGAACTGCAATTGCAGCAGCCGCACGTGGTCCGCCTCGAAACACGCCCGCCGAACATTGAGGGCGAGGGCGAGATCACCATGCGTGATCTGGTCAAGAACTGCCTGCGTATGCGTCCCGAACGCATCATCGTCGGCGAAGTGCGCGGATCCGAGGTTTTCGACCTGCTTCAGGCGATGAACACCGGCCACGACGGGTCGATGGGCACCATCCACGCCAATACCCCGCGCGAATGCCTGAGCCGTATGGAATCGATGATCGCCATGGGCGGCTTCAGCCTGCCGGCCAAGACGGTGCGCGAGATCATTTCCGGCTCCATCGACGTGATCATCCAGGCCGCCCGTCTGCGCGACGGCTCGCGCCGCATCACTCACATCACCGAAGTCATCGGTATGGAAGGCGACGTGATCGTTACCCAGGACCTGATGCGCTACGAGATCGAGGGTGAGGACGCCAACGGCAAGATCATCGGCCGGCACATGTCGACCGGTATCGGCAAGCCGCAGTTCTGGGATCGCGCGCGTTACTACAACGAGGAAAAGCGGCTGGCCGCAGCACTCGACGCCATGGCGGAAAACTAGGAGCGGATGTGATGTTCGGTGTCGATATCACCGTGATTGGCATTGTCCTGCTGGCCGCGATCTCGGCCGGCCTGGTGTGTTACGGCTTGCTTTTCACCAGCATCGAGACCGAGAAGAAGACGACCAGCCGCGTCAATCGGGTGAGCGCCGCCGAGACCGATCAGGCGAAGGTGAAGGCAGCGCGCGACCGCGTGCAGGAGATCTCCAAGCGTCGCAAGTCGGTGCAGGATTCGCTCAAGGATCTCGAGAAGCGACAGCAGGAGAAATCCCGCAAGACGCTGACCGTGAAGGAAAAGCTGGTCCAGGCCGGAGTTTCGGTGACGCCCGCCCAGTTCTACCTTTTCAGCGCCCTGTTTGGCCTGGCGGTGTTGGTCATTGCGTTCATCGGCGGGGCCCCGCTCTTCATCACCTTCGGTCTCGCTTTCGCCGCCGCGATCGGCGTTCCGCGCTGGGTGCTGTCTTTCCTGATTGGCCGGCGCAAGAAGAAGTTTCTCGAAGAGTTTCCGAACGCGCTCGACGTCATGGTGCGCTCGATCAAATCCGGCCTGCCGCTGAACGACGCGTTGCGGTTGATCGCCTCGGACGGACAGGAGCCGGTCAAGGGCGAGTTTCGCCGCGTGGTGGAATCCCAACAGGTCGGCTTCAGCATTCCCGAAGCCTGCGGACGCATGACCCAGACCATTCCGCTGTCGGAGGTGAATTTCTTTGCGATCGTCATCGCCGTTCAGGCGCAGGCGGGCGGCAATCTTTCCGAAGCGCTCGGGAACCTTTCGAGAGTTCTGCGCGACCGAAAGAAGATGAAGGCCAAGGTCGCCGCGCTGTCGATGGAAGCCAAGGCGTCGGCGGCCATCATCGGCGCCCTGCCGTTCATCGTGGCGCTCCTCGTCTACCTCACGTCGCCCCATTACATCATGATCCTGTTCACCGATCCGCGTGGCCACCTCATCCTCGGCCTTTCCGGGGTGTGGATGTCGATCGGCCTGTACGTGATGCGCAACATGTGCAACTTCGAGATCTAGGGAAGGGACCTTTGCCATGACCTCCGAACTGGCGGCGAAGCTGACCGACCCATACACGATCATGGCGGTTATGGTGTCGATCGCCGTATTCGCCACGCTGTATTCGCTTGCGATCCCCTATTTCGAGCGCGGCGATCTGGAAAAGCGGATGAAGGCGGTCTCGACGGAACGGGAACTGATCAGGGCCCGCGAACGCGCCCGGTTGTCGTCCGACAGTGGATCCGGCAAGAGTACGCTGCGCGCCCAGAACAACAAGTCGGCGCGCCGGATCGTCGAGCGGCTGAACCTGCGCGAGGCGCTGGTCGATGCCGGAACCACCGATCGCCTCAAGGCGGCCGGTCTCAGGTCGCAGAACGCGCTGAACATCTTCCTCGTCGCCCGCTTTCTCCTGCCCTTTGTCTTCTGGGCAGCGACGACTTTCTGGGTGTTCGGCCTCGGCAAGCTCGAGGACCAGCCATTCCTGATTCGGGCGGCGGCGACCATTTTCGGCGCCTATGCCGGCTTCTATGCCCCGAACGTCTACATCTCCAATCGCATGGGGAAACGCCAGCATTCGATCAAGCGCGCCTGGCCGGATGCGCTCGATCTGATGCTGATCTGCGTCGAATCGGGGATCTCGCTCGAAGCGGCGATGCGCAAGGTAACCGAGGAGATGGCGGACCAGTCGCCGGAACTCGCCGAGGAAATGGTTCTGACGCTGGCCGAACTCTCGTTCCTGCAGGATCGCCGTACCGCACTCGAAAATCTCGGTACCCGTACCCAGCTCGAGGCGGTGAAGAGCGTCACCCAGGCCCTGATCCAGGCCGAGCGCTACGGTACTCCGATCGCCCAGGCGCTCCGTGTTCTGGCGCAGGAAAGCCGCGACGAGCGCATGAACGAGGCGGAGAAGAAGGCTGCCGCGCTGCCGCCGAAGCTGACGGTGCCGATGATCCTGTTCTTCCTGCCGGTGCTCATGGCCGTTATCCTCGGCCCCGCCGGCATTCAGGTCGCCGACAAGTTCTGATCGCTGACGCCAGTCCGGCGCGCTGGCCCGCAGGGACGGGCAACCCGCGTGCTCCTGCAAATGCGTTTGCGGTCGCGACCAAGTTCGACATGGTAATGCAAAGCAAAAAAGCGCGTCGGACCAGGCCCGGCGCGCTTCATCGGTTCACGAGATCTGTAGGCTTGTCAGTTCGTCGCCGTCACCGGCTTGCTGTCCCTGGCGGCGAGGCTCTTCCAGGAATTCTGCTGCGACAGCATGGCGCGCAGATAGGCGACATTGGCTTCCGCCTGCTGGGACGAGAGCTCACGGCGGGCGATCTGGTCGGCTTCGTCGAAGCGGCCCTGCAGGCCGACGACGAGGGCGAGATTCTGGCGGACGCGGCTGTCGGCACTCGCTTGCTCGTTCGCCGAACGCAGATAGGTTTCGGCCGTGCGAAGATCGCCGCCCAGTACGTAGGACATGCCGAGGTTGGACAGGACCGAAGGTTCGTTCGGCTGGATGTCCAGGGCTTCCCGGTAGCGCGTGCGCGCTTCGCCCGCACGGCCCAGCTGGTCGAGGATGGCGCCCTCGGCCGACTTCAGCTTCCAGTCCGGCCGGTCCGGAGTCTGTGCGCGACCGATCGTACCGAGCGCCTGTTCCAGCTGGCCGGCAGCGGCCTGGGCCTTGCCGTAGGCAGCGAGAACTTCGCGGTCGGATGGGTTGGTGATCGCCACCTGCTGCATCACCGCCAGCGCCTGCTCGTTCTTGCCGCCCATGCGCAGGAGGCTGGCATAGTGCATCCCGGTGCTGGCGTCCTTCGGGTTCTTTTCATAGCTCCTGCCCACACTCTCGGTCGCCCGCGCCAGTTCCGAGGCGTTCATTTCCTCGATCGGCTTCGTCGAACGCGAAATCGAGCCTGTGGTCATCTCGCTCTTGGTCGAATTGCAGCCGACAAGCGCTGCGGAGAGGAGCGCGATGCAAACACCCTGTGCCAATCGATTCGCGAAAGTTGAGGTACGGTTCGAAGCGGTCATGGCATTGCCCTTGAGAACAAATTCGAAGAGTATTCGGGGCGGTCCGGATCAGTCCGGAGCAATCTCCGCTCAAGCAATAATCTGTTAACCCTAATACAGTGTTAACGGCGCGATTCTTCCGCTAAACACCTCGACATCTCGGTTGGCGGCGCAAGCCGCAAAAAGGTTGATCACATGGCCCCGTTTCAGCTTATCGAAAGACCATCCCCCTTCAGCACCAAGGGCGGCAACACCCTGCCGATCTTTGCGGTCACCCCGGCGCATATCGAGACCGGATCGATCGATCCGATCGCGCTCGATTGGGCCAGGAAGGCGGGTTTTGCAGCCGAAACCGGCGCCGTTCTGCTGATCCCGACTGCGGATGGTCATCTCGGCGGCGCGCTCTTCGGTCTCGGCAAGAACCCGTCGGAGGCGCCGTTCCTCACCGGCAAGCTGGCGCGTGCGCTGCCGGCTGGCGAGTGGCATATCGAGACAGCGCCGCTGACCGCCAACCGCCTGTCGCTGGGTTACGGGCTCGGCAGCTATCGGTTCGAGCGCTACCGTTCCGACACGTCGGCCGCTCCGAAACTGCTGATTCCGCAGGATGCCGATGCCGCCGACATCAAGCGCCAGCTTGCCGGCGTCTTCCTGGCCCGCGACCTGATCAACATCCCGACCAACGACATGGGCCCCGAGCAGCTCGAAGCCGCGATGCGGGCTCTGGCGGAGCACTACAAGGCCGACATGTCGGTGATCTCGGGCGACGATCTCCTGAAAGAGAACTTTCCGCTCGTGCATACGGTAGGGCGCGCCAGCGCCGATGCACCGCGGCTCATGGAAATGCGCTGGGGCAAGAAGGGCCACCGTAAGGTGACGCTGGTCGGCAAGGGGGTCTGCTTCGACACCGGCGGCCTCGACATCAAGCCGGCGTCCTCGATGGCGCTGATGAAGAAGGATCTCGGCGGCGCCGCAAACGTGCTCGGCCTGGCGTTGATGATCATGGATGCCAAGCTCAAGGTCGACCTCCGCGTCATCATTCCGGCGGTCGAGAACTCGATCTCCGCCAATGCCTTCCGTCCCGGCGACATCTACCGCAGCCGCAAGGGCCTGACCGTGCAGATCGACAATACCGATGCGGAAGGTCGCCTCATTCTCGCCGATGCGCTGACCTATGCCGATGAGGACGAACCGGACCTCCTGATCGACATGGCGACGCTGACGGGCGCAGCGCGGGTGGCACTTGGACCCGATTTGCCACCATTCTTCACCGACGACGAGGATCTTGCTCACGACATCACCGAGGCGAGCCTGGAGACCGACGACCCGCTGTGGCGGATGCCGCTCTACAAGGGCTACGACCGGGACGTTCGCGCCCGCATCGCAGACCTGACTAATGCGCCTGCGGGCGGCATGGCCGGCGCCATCACTGCGGCGCTGTTCCTGAAGCACTTCGTCACCCGTACGAAGAGCTGGGCGCATTTCGACATCTACGGTTGGGCACCGAGCGAACGGCCGCATGCGCAGATCGGCGGTGAGGCCCAGGCCATCCGGGCGCTTTACCGCTATATCGGCGGCAAGGCGCGCTGAGCGGGCTGCGGGCCGCCGCCTGCCGGGTGGCTTGCCAAGTCCGCGCGCTTGGCGGAGAATGAAACGGTAGCGTAACGACATCGGAGATGTTCCTTGTCCGTTGAATTGTCCGCCAGCCAGGCGCTTGGACTGTGGCATGCCGTGGTGCTGGAGCAGGTGCGGCAGGACAAGCGCGACCTGACGCTGCGCCAGATGGCGATCCTGCTGCACATCTACCTGCTTCCGCCGCCCCATACGGTGCGTGGCCTGGCGGCGACGCTGTCCGTGACCAAGCCGGTGATCACCCGCGCGCTCGATACAATGGGCGCGATGGGACTGGTGGACCGGATTCGCGACGAGACGGATCGCCGCAATGTGGTTATCAAGCGCACGGTGGCGGGAGCGCTTTATCTCGAAAAACTTGGCGACCTGGTCATCGACCAGGGCCGCAAACTGTCCATGTGAGGAATGCCAATGAAACTCGATCGTCGTCTCAATGCCTTCCGGCCCGATCTCGCCGATGCCGCGCTGAAGGGGCGGGTTGAGGCAGAGCGCTTTGTCGAGGGGGAGAAGGCCCGGATCGGTATTCCGGTCGTGGGGCTGCGCCCGCGTGCCGAGACCGACTGCGGCATCGATACGGAACTGTTGTTCGGCGAAGCCGTGACGGTTTTCGAGCGGGCATCGGGATGGGCCTGGGTCAGGGCCGATTTCGACGGCTATGTCGGCTATCTCCCGGAGACCGCCCTGCGGCCGCAGGCAGCCAAGCCGACGCACAAGGTCGTGGTGCCGCGCACCTTCCGCTATCCCGGCCCGGAACTGCGCGCGCCGCATGTCGAGGTGCTGTCGATGGGCAGCCGGGTCGAGGTCGTCGGTGAAGCCGAGACCCGCGGCACCCGCTATTTCCTGCTGGGCGACGGCGGTGCCGTCATCGCCAATCACTGCATCCCCGTCGGTGAACTCGCCGCCGAGGACCCGCTCGATATCGCCACCCGCTTCATCGAGACGCCCTATCTCTGGGGTGGGCGCTCGGGGTTCGGCATCGATTGTTCCGGCCTCGTGCAGATTGCGATGATGATGACCGGCCGTACGGTGCTGCGCGACACCGACATGCAGCAGGCAACGCTCGGCGAGGATATCGGTAGGGGCGACCTCAGTCGCGGCGATCTGGTGTTCTGGAAGGGCCATGTCGGCCTGATGGAGGACGAAAAGACGCTCCTGCACGCAAACGGCCATACGATGTCGGTGGCGCGCGAAAACCTCGACGCGGCGGTCGAGCGCATCGGCTGGCTGTACGAGCAACCCACCGCCTACCGGCGGCTGCCGCGCTGAACCGGGGCCCCACTCAACAAATCGTGCGTTTCCCCGCGAATTGCGCTCGGCTATAGCGGAATCGCAAACAAGGATCTTGAGTGGATGAACCGTCGCTTCGTGCCCTGTGCCCTTGCCATCATCATCGCGACGACATGCTTTTCCCCAGCTGCCGTCGCGACCAATTTCGGGGCTGCGGAGATCGACAAGGCAAATCCCTATCGCGATCTGCCGGGCGTCAAGGATCCCGCCGACGTCAAGACGCGAGGCGCCGGCGTGAAGTGCAGGGCCGAGGTCCGCATGATTCGCGGCGAGCGTGGCGGTGCCGGCATCAGCGCCACCGAGCCGGCGGTCGTTTATATCTGCGAGGAGAACGGCGTCACTTTCGAGAGCACGCGCCCGCCGGTGCCCGAAACCTGGATACCGGGCATTAACCCGCGTTCATTGCGCTGACGGCCCCCTCAGTCTTTCCTGCTGGAAATACCGCCCCGGTTCGCTCTACAACAAGGGCTATCCGATGGAGGATCGGACAGGGAGGTAGCAATGACCGCAGATACCAGGCCGCTTGCCATCTCGGCGCCGGCACCGCGCACGCTCGATCTGATTTTTAGCGAGGACGCGCTGAAGCGGCTGCATCGGGATTATCGCGTGGTGGAAGCCGATCCTGATGACATCGCCGGTCTTCCCGCCGACGTTCTGGCCGAATGTCGCTACATCATCGGCCAGCCGCCGCTATCCGCCGAGACGCTCGGTCGCATGCCGGCGCTGCGGGCGATCCTCAATGTCGAAAGCAATCTCATCAACAACATGCCCTACGAGGTGTTGTTCGCGCGCGGCATCCACGTCGTCACCACCGGACAGGTTTTCGCCGAGCCGGTCGCCGAAATGGGCCTTGCGATGGCGCTCAACCTCGCGCGTGGAATTGTCGAGGCAGACGCGGATTTCCGTGCAGGAAGGGAGCTTTGGGGCGGCGAGGGCAATCGATCGGCCCGGCTGCTTTCGGGTGCGGATATCGGCATCATCGGTTTCGGCGAGCTCGGCAAGGCCCTCAACCGCGTGCTTTCGGGCTTTCGCGCCCGTATCCGTGCCTTCGATCCGTGGCTGCCGCCGTCGATGCTGAAGGAGCAGGGCGTCGAGCCGGCCTCGCTCGATGCGGTTCTGGAGACCAGCGATTTCGTGTTCGTCGTCGCCTCGGTCACAACGGAAAACCGGGGCTTCCTCGATGCCGGTGCCCTTGCGCGCATGCGCCCCGGCGCCGCCTTCATCCTGCTGAGCCGGGCTGACGTGGTCGATTTTCCCGCACTGATGGCCGCGGTCGAAAGCGGTCGCATTGTCGCGGCCAGCGACGTTTTCCCGGAGGAACCACTGCCGCTCGATCATCCGGTCCGTAGCCTGAAAGGGTTCCTGCTGTCGGCGCACCGCGCCGGCGCCCTCGATTCCGCTTTCAGGAAGATGGGTGAAATGGTGCTGGAGGACATGGCCCTGATGGACAGGGACCTGCCGCCGATGCGCTGCAAGCGTGCCGAGCGCGAGACGGTTGCACGCATGCGTTCAAGGCCGGTGAGCGTGAACTGAACCGGACCCCTCCAGCGGTCGTCAGGGTGCGAGAACGCAGCGGTTTCGGCCGCCCTGCTTCGCCTCGTAAAGCGCTTCGTCCGCGCGCTCGATCAGTCGCTGATAGTCCGGGTGGCCGTGGTGGAGCGCGACGCCGATGCTGACGGTCACCTTCAGCGGCCCGTGGTTGGCAATCGTGATCGTTTGCGCGGCGACGTCGCGGCGGATGGTCTCGGCCAGTTCCAGCGCCTGCTCGGCGGTCTGCTCCACGCTGATCAGCAGGAATTCCTCGCCTCCATGGCGGAAGGCGAAGTCACCGCTGCGGGCGTTGCAAGCCAGCGTATTGGCGACCCGCTCCAGCACCTTGTCGCCAGCGTCATGGCCGAAGCGGTCGTTGACGCTCTTGAAGTGGTCGATGTCGAGCAGCAGCACCGCAAAGCTGGTTTCCATGTCGCGGCACAGTTCGATCTCGCGCGTCAGCACGGTCGGCAGGAAGCGGCGGTTGAGAAGCTGGGTCTGCGTGTCGCGACCGGCCTCCAGATGGACGAGGTGATCGAACAGCGTCTCGATCAGCAGGCGGATCTGCTCGACGGCAGCGACGATCGCGCGGGTGTTGCGTCGCAGGTCGGCGGCAGCATCATCGACAATGCTGTGCTCGCAGGATGGCAGCAGGGATGTATCGATTTCCTCGATCAGTCGAAGGATCTCGGCAAGCTCGTTGCGGTTGGCAAACAGCGCCGATGCCTTGTGGCGGAGCCAGAGGCCGAAGGACGACTGGCCGATGCGCGAAAGCGACATCTCGCCCTGGGCCATCACCAAGTCCTGCAGCATACGGTTCGACCAGTCGAACAGGGCGCCACGCTGGCGTTCGCGTTCGAGCGACATGTTGACGGTCGCGGCATAGCTGCGGAAGGCTTCGTCGGTACGCGTCGCCTTTTCATGCGAATGCGAATAGGAGGCTGCTATCGCTTCGATCGCGAGATCGATGAGATTGGTCGCCAGGCGCGTGGCTTCGGACCGGACCTCTTCCGGCTGCTGCAACCTGAACAGCGCCATATGCAGGGCATTCTTGATCAGGCGGGCACCGCGCAGCACGAGCTCGATGCTGACGCCCAGTCGCGCGTGGATCACGCCGATATGGCGCTGCTGGTTCATCAGTGTCTGGATGTCGCCATCGGCACCGGCATTCAGGATATCGATGATCCAGCGCTGCAGCGACGCGCTCAGGCGCGTCTCGACCTCGTCATTCGACAGGATCGCACTGGCCGCGGGGTCTTCAAGCAGCACGTCGTAGAACATCCGGGAGAGACCGGCCGCTTCCTGGCGCGCCAGTTCGCCGAGCAGAATTCGGGCGGCAGGGAGAGTACGTTCGACGAGATCCGACCAATGGCCGGCGACAATCGATTCTGTTGACATAAAGAGGGAGGGACTCGCAATTGTCATGCAGGAAGATTCGAAACCCGGCCTTAGCGCCTATTCGCCCGCCTGTACAGCCGCAGAACGGGCCGTTTGGTTCTCCGGTCGCAGTTTCTGCGACGCGTGTCCGTCTCAAAGTCCTCAGAAGATGAAATCGGCCCGGCCGAGATCGTCGATGTCGACGTTTTCGAGCGTGATGCTGCCCGTCGGATAGGTGATCACCACATCGCTGCCGGACTGCACCATGTGATTGCGCGCAAGATCCCAGAAACTGATGATCGCCGTCACCTTGCCGAGATCGAGGACGTCGTGCGCGTTGCCGGTGGCGGAGAAATCGGCAATGCGGTCGGCGCCGTCGCCCCAGGCGAAGACGAAAGTGTCGGCCCCGCCGCCGCCGCGCAGGATATCGTTGCCGGCGCCGCCGACGAGGGTGTCCATGCCGGTGCCGCCGAAGAGCCTGTCGTTGCCGGCCTCGCCGTAAAGCGTATCCTTGCCCCATCCCCCGAACAGCGCGTCGAACCCCCGGCCGGCATGCAGGACGTCCGCGCCGCCAAGACCCGACAGGCGGTTGCCGCTCGAATTACCCGTGAGGTCGTTGGCCAGCGTGTTGCCGGTGCCGTTGATCCGGGCGTTGCCGGTCAGCACCAGGGCTTCAAAGTTGTCGCCGAGCGTGTAGGTGACAGAACTGTTGACCCTGTCGCGGCCGCCTCCTGCCAGTTCGACCAGTGATATCGCGGCATTGTCGATGGTGTATTCGTCATTGCCATGACCGCCATAGACGCTGCCGGTGATCGTCCCGCCGCTGTTGACGAAGGCGTCGGCGCTGTCGCGCAGATAGATATCGCCGCTGATGGTGCCATGGTTGGTCACGACCTGGCGGCCGCCCGATCCGACGAAAGCGTATTTGCTGCCCTCGATCGTGCCCGTATTCACCAGGTCGAAGGCATTGCCGGAAAGGGTGTTGGCGTTGATCCCTACCACGCCGCTGATCGTGCCGGAGTTCCTCGCATCGCCGCCGAGCCCCCCGAAATAGACCGCGGTGTTGTCGGAGGTGATGGCGCCTTCGTTGACGAGATGGCTGCGCGTCCCCATGAAACGGATCGCGAAATCGGTGGCGTCGATCTCTCCCTGGTTGAAGACGGTGGAGCGGTCGCCGCGCATCCAGATGGCGGTACGCTCTGCAGTGACGTGGCCGCCCGCTTCGATGCTGACACGGCTCTCGTCGGCGCGCAGCAGGAAGGCGTAGTAGCTGCCGCTGGCCTCGACGGTGCCGCGTACCACGAAGGTGTTTCCGACAAAGCGCTGATAGCCGAAGAATGCGTCGTCAGCGGTGCCGCTGACGGTTACCCCCGGCTCGATGATCCACCGATCATAGTCTGCAAGGGTATTGAAACCGGTCGCCGTGTTCGCAGAGATCTGGTGTACGGCCGCCATGATGCTCTCCCCCCGCGCGATAGCTGATCCTGAATTTGAGAAACAGGTAAAATGCCATCAAAGGCCGGAAAGGGTCAATCGCAAAACCGATTCGGCCTGCGCGACGAGAGCTTCGAATGGGATAATGAGGAAAGTGTTTAGCCGGCTATTGGGAGGTGTCGGGCCAGGGGATCATGCGTCGGACGCCGGCTGCTTTTCGCCCCGGCATCCGCATACAATTCATCCGTCCCCCGGAGGGGCGATATTGCTGAAAAACAATTTCGGATGATTGTAAGTGTTTGATCTGGCTAAGATCAAAAATGGAATGGTGCCCAGAAGAGGACTCGAACCTCCACACCCTTTCGAGTACTAGCACCTGAAGCTAGCGCGTCTACCAATTCCGCCATCTGGGCGACGAGGAGCGATGTACGGGGTGAGGCGCTCAGTGTCAACAAGGTTTTTGAAGAAAGTGCAACAAACTGCAAAAAACTTGTTCAGGCGTCCAACTTTGCAAAGCCGCAGATCAACCCAAGCCCCTGTTCCAGCAAGGACTTCGCCGCATTTTCCGTCTCCGCCTCGACGTAGCAACGCATTTCCGGCGCATTGCCCGAGGGGCGGAAGTGGATGATTCGCCCGTCCTCGAGGGTTACCCGCAGGCCATCGACGTCGCTTGTCGCGGCGGGTACGCCGACCGGCGCGAGAAATGCCGCCAGCGCCGCCTTGCCGCTTCTGAGGCGCAGCATCAGGGCGGCGCTGGTTGCGAGTGGAAAGTCCTCGAGACGGTCGGCGGCGGCCACGGGAAGGGCGTAGCTTGCGGCAAGCGCTGAGAGCGGCGTTTTCGCCCGAGCAGCGGCATTGAGGGCGGCGAGCGCCGGCAGCACGCTGTCGCGCGTCGGCAGCGGTCGCAGCGCCTGTCCGTTCACGGTGAAGGAGGATGCGGTCAGCAAGCCGCCATTGGCCTCGAACCCCATGACCCCCGATTCGCCCTCGGCCAGCGCTTCATTCATGCCGGCGATCACATAGGGCGATCCGACCCTGGTGCGGATGACCCGGAAGCTGCCGTTGGCCTCGATACCGGAATTGGACGTGACCGGCGTCGCCACCACCCGGGCGTCGAGGAAGTTCCCGGTAATCAGGCCTAGGAGGTCGCCACGCAAGGGCTGGCCGCTTTCGTCGGCAACCAGCGGTCGGTCGCCGTCACCGTCGGCCGAGACGATTGCGTCGAGCCGATGCTCGGCGGCCCATGCCACGAGTGCCGCGACGGTTTCCGGTGCAACCGCTTCGGTGTCCACGGGAATGAAATGTTCGGAGCGGCCGAGTGCCACCGCCTCGGCGCCGTAATGGGCGAGGATGCGGATCAGCAAGTCGCGGGCGACCGTGCTGTGCTGGTAGACGCCGACGCGCATGCCGGCGAGCGCCCCAGCGGAAAGCAGTGCGGCATTGCGGCGGAAAAACAGTTCCTCGGCTGCGCCTTTGTCCGTCCGCGCGTTCGTCGCTGCCGGAGGTGCGACAAAACCGCCCGCATCAAGTTGTGCGGCAATGGCGGCAATCGCGATCTCATCCTGCTTGTCGATTTCTCCGTCCGGCCGGTAGAACTTGATGCCGTTGCGATCGGCAGGAATGTGCGACCCGGTAATCATCAGCGAGGCCGCGCTGTGCTCGAGGCCGTAGAGCGCCAGTGCCGGCGTCGGCAAGGCGCCGCAATCGACCGGTACAAAACCGCAGGCAGACAGCGCAGCCATGCAGCTTGTCGCAATTGCGGGGCTCGATTCGCGGAAGTCGCGTCCGACCAGGACAATGTCGCCGCTGCGGATGCGGGCGCTTTCCTGCAAATGGCGGGCGAATGCCGTCGCATAAAGCGCTGCCGCCCGTCCCTTGAGATCCTCAGACAGGCCGCGAAGGCCGCTTGTACCGAATTTCAGGCTCACGAAACGTTTCTCCCCCGGGGTCATGTCGCGCAAGTTATCGCCCAAGCGGCCGCTGCGTTCAACCGCAGACAAGCCGATGATCGGGGAGGGTTTTCGGCGGGTGGGCTTGAGGGGCGGGTGCCTGCGCCATTGCGTGTGAGAGCGGGATTATGTCCTTGTGCATAAGGAAATATGAGTATTAACTAAAGCAATAGGGGAGGGGGTGTGCGGCATGGCCCGCGTGTTGGCAAGAGGAGTTTGCCATGAGCAGGATCCCCAATCTTGTCCTCGGTTTTGTTTTCGGACTGGCTGCGTTTTCCATGATGTCGCCGGCAAGTGCGATCCCTCGAGTGCCCGGGCTGGCGTCGAGCGGGAGCTCTGATGTCATCAATGTGCGGCACGGCGGCGGCGGTGGCATGGGAGGAGGTTTTCACGGCGGCGGTAGCATGGGGGGAGGCTATTACGGCGGTGGTTACAGGCCGATCTACCGGTACAATCGCCCGCATTACCAGCCCTATTACCATGGTAGCTACAACAGGCCGTACCGGCCCTACTACCGGCCATACTACCGCGCCCACTACCCACGATATTACCGGCCGTATTACGGCAATTACTACTGGCCGTACTACAGCCCGTTCTATGCAGGATATTACGGCGGGTTCTATGGCGTATACGATCCGTATTACGAGTACTATCCCTATTATTCCTACAGCACCACGGTGAGTTACAGCACCTGGCATCAGCAGTGGTGCCGCGACCATTACCGGTCCTACAATCCGGCTACCAATACCTACCTGTCATACAGTGGCGTATACCGGGTCTGCCGGTCTCCGGCGCCCTGAAGAGAACGGGTTCGCGTGCCCATGGCGGGGTGAGCTTCGGCTCTCCCCGAGGGGATCTAATTGTCCTCTGCCTTGCCTGCGCGGTCGGTATGACCGAGATCGCGGCCGGGCTCGATGATGTCGCGCACCCGCTGCTTTAGTTCCTTCGGGCCCGGAAAGCCGCCGTCGCGCTTGCGCTCCCAGATCAGTTCGCCGTCGACACGGATCTCGAAATTGCCGCCGGTTCCGGGCAGCAGCGCCACTTCACTTAAAGCATCTCCGAAGGTCGACAGCAGTTCCTGCGCCATCCAGCCGGCGCGAAGCAGCCAGTTGCACTGGGTGCAGTAAAGGATGGTGACGCGCGGCTTGTCGGTCATTTCTCGGTCTCCGATCGATGGATTTCTATAGCGTCGCGACTTCGGGCCAGCAATCGACGGTCGTCACGAAATTGTTAACCGCAAACTTCATCTTTTTCGACTGTTCCGGCTTGCGATCCCGCCTTCGGTTCGTGAGGGTCCGAATCAGTACCAGCAATGTCAGGAATACGCATGACCGAGCATACAAACTCCTCCAAAGGCCTCATCATACCCGCTCTGGCCCCGCTCTACCGGAATGGCACCGGGCTCGCCGAGACCCTCCTGCGCGTCATTGCCGGCGTGCTTTTCACGGTTCACGGCTACGGAAAGATCCTCAATCCTTTCGGGGCGACCGGCATGGTCGAAAGCCTCGGCTTCTATCCCGGCGTCTTCTGGTCGCCGCTGCTTGCAGCCACCGAATTCTTCGGCGGCATTCTCCTGGCAATCGGCCTGTTGACCCGTCCCGCGGCAGTGGCGACGACGATCGTGCTGCTGGTGACCGTGTACTTCCACTGGGTCGTCAAGGCTGAAGGCCTCGGCGGATCCGAGAAGTCGATCCTCTGGGCGGCAATCGCCTTCTACTTCGCGTTCCGCGGCGGCAATGCCCATTCCGTCGACGCCAAGATCGGCAAGCAGTTCTGATCGAAGTGCTTTTGCCGGACATCGGCAAATTGGCCGCTTGAATGTCGGCGGCGGACGTGATTCCTTCTGGCCATTCACAACAATGGGAATGGCAGGGCATGCGCGTCGCAGTCGTTGAAAATACGCGGGTTTCACATCTTGGACAGGTCGGCGTCGCGCTGGAAGAAGCAGGCGCCGACCTCGATATTTTTCGGCCGTGGGATGGCGGGGCACTTCCCGACGGCATCGATAACCACGATGCGCTGGTGGTGCTCGGCGGTGAGCAGAACGCCCTCGATGACGAAACCCACCCCTATCTTCCGGAGCTTGCCCGGCTGATGCGCGCCTTTGGCGACGCCGGCAAGGCCGTGCTCGGCATCTGCCTCGGCAGCCAGATCCTGGCGCGCGCCTATGGTGGCGAAAACAAGCTGAACGCGGCCCGGGAATTCGGCTGGCATGAGGTCCGCCTGACCGACGAGGCCGCGACCGACCCGGTGCTGCGCACGGTCGGTGACCGCTTTCCGATCTTTCAGTGGCACAGCGATACGTTTTCCCTGCCGGAAGGCGCGGTGCGGCTGGCAACCAACGACACGACACGCAACCAGGCCTTCCGCGTCGGCCGCGCCGCCTACGGCACGCAGTTTCATTTCGAGGCCAGCCGGTCGGTCGTCGATGCATGGAACGCGGAATTCATTTCCATGATGGTCTCGCTCGACCCGGACTGGCCGGAGCGTCATCCTGACATGGCCGAGGAGCACGGCCGCCTCGCCGACGAGGTGGGGCTGACGCTCGCGCGGGCCTGGGTACGGCAGATCGGGCAGCCTGGCGCCTGACAGGCCTACCACCAGTCGACAACGGGAGGATGGCAGATGTGCGGAGATCTCGAGGGTGGGTGCTTTTGCAGCCGCATCCGGTATCGGCTGAAGGATCGGCCGATGTTCGTGCACTGCTGTCATTGCCGGGATTGCCAGCGGCAGACCGGCAGCGCTTTCGCGGTGAACGCGCTGATCGAGGCTGATCGGGTCGAACTGCTGCAGGGCGAGCCTGTGATGGAGACGCTGTCGACCGATAGCGGCCATCCGCACGACGTCTATCGCTGCCCCGATTGCCGCTCGGCCTTGTGGAGCGATTACGGACGGCGGCGGTGGATGCTGTTCGTCCGGGCGACGACGCTCGACGAACCCGGCGCGATCCTGCCCGACGTGCATATCTATGTCCGGTCGAAGCTGCCCTGGGTCCGGCTACCCGAAGGCGCGGCGGTGTTTGACGCGTACTACGACATGAAGGCAGAGTGGCCGGCAGAAAGCATCGTCCGGCGCGACCGGGCCCGAGCCGCGGCAAAGGCCGCACGGTAGCTCTATGGGAACGTCACGGCAGGATGCGGCATAGCGGCTTCCCGCGGCATGAATTGGGAGGGCACGACGGTGGCTGCGAGCGAGCGGCAGAAAATGGCGGCGGGTGAGTGGTACAACTGCCTCGACGAGGAACTGGATGAGTTGCGCCTGAAGGCGCGCATTGCCGTCCACCAGCACAACAGCATGCATCCCGAAGAGCGTGGCAGCATGGCGCCGCTGCTGCGCGGGCTGTTTTCAAGTGTCGCCGACGATGTCTTCATCGAGGCGCCGTTCCACTGCGCCTACGGCATCAATATCGCCCTTGGAGCCCGGGTGTATCTCAACGCCGGCTGCACGATCCTCGATTCCGGCAGCGTTCGCATCGGCGCGCGGTCGATGCTCGGGCCGGGCGTGCACATCTATTGCGCCGAGCACCACAAGGACGCGCGGCTGCGGGCTGCGGGGCTCGAAGTCGCAAGGCCGGTGACGATCGGGGACGACGTCTGGATCGGCGGCGGTGCGATCATCATGGGTGGCGTGACGATCGGCGACCAAGCGATCGTCGGTGCCGGGGCGGTCGTTACCAGGGATGTGGCGCCGGGTGCGATCGTGGTCGGCAATCCGGCCCGGATGCGCGCCCGCATGGCTTGAGCGGAGGCCCCCTTGGCTGGATGTGATGATCCGCTCCGCATTGCTGCCATGCGTTGGCGCCCTTTCGCCCACGTGCCTTAGGCAATATTAATATAGGCAGACCGGCTCTCTTGGCCGGGCATTGCATTGCTGAAAGGGTTCCGATGGACCGCGATTATGATCCGAGCCAGCTCGAAATGGTGGTTCTCATGACCCCCGACATGGCCAATTTTTCCGGCAAGGTGCATGGCGGGGCACTGCTGAACCTGCTCGACCGTGTCGCCTATTCCTGCGCCTCGCGTTTTTCCCAGCAATATGCGGTGACCCTCTCGGTCGACCAGGTGGTGTTCCGTCAGCCGATCCATGTCGGCGAACTCGTGACGTTCCGGGCCTCGGTGAATTTTGCCGGCCGCACCTCGATGGAAGTCGGCATCCGGGTGGAGGCGGAGGACATCCGCACCGGCGAGCGGCGCCACACCAATTCCTGCTATTTCACCATGGTCGCAGTCGATGCCGATGGCGGTCCCACGCCAGTGCCGGTACTCGCCCTCGATACAGACGCCAAGCAGCGCCGCCACCGCCAGGCGGAGGTGCGCAGGGCGCTCCGTCGCGAGGTCGAAGCGCGGTTCAAGGAGGTCAAGCAGGGGGCGGAGTAGAAAGTCGCAGCCGTAACGATGTTGGCGGCCATTCGTCTCCTGGCTTTTTTGGTCAGCGCACAAAGAAAGGGGCTCCAAGCATTGCCTGAGCCCTTTTTCTTTTGCTGGAGAGGCCTTTAAGCCTGCAAGGTGGGCAGGCGAAGGACGGTTTCTTACTCGTCGCTCATCTTCAGGGCGGCGATGAAGGCTTCCTGCGGGATCTCGACCTTGCCGAACTGGCGCATGCGCTTCTTGCCTTCCTTCTGCTTTTCCAGAAGCTTGCGCTTGCGGGTCGCGTCGCCGCCGTAGCACTTGGCGGTCACGTCCTTGCGTAGCGCGCGCACCGTTTCGCGGGCGATCACCTTGCCGCCGATCGCCGCCTGGATCGGGATCTGGAACATGTGCGGCGGAATGAGTTCCTTGAGCTTTTCGCACATGCCGCGGCCGCGCCGGTCGGCGGCGGAGCGGTGGACCAGCATCGACAATGCATCGACCGGATCGCCGTTGACGAGGATCGACATCTTCACCAGATCGCCTTCGCGGTAATCGATGATGTTGTAGTCAAACGAGGCATAGCCCTTGGAGATCGACTTCAGGCGATCGTAGAAGTCGAACACCACTTCGTTGAGCGGCAGTTCATAGGTGATCATCGCCCGGTTGCCGACATAGGTCAGCTCGGTCTGGATGCCGCGGCGGTCCTGGCAGAGTTTGAGGATGCCGCCGAGATATTCGTCCGGCGTCATGATCGTCGCCTTGATCCACGGCTCGCGGATCTCGCTGATCTTGACCACGTCGGGCATGTCGGCCGGATTGTGCAGTTCCTTCTCACTGCCGTCGGTCAGGGTCATCTGGTAGACGACGGACGGCGCGGTGGCGACGAGATCGAGATTGAACTCGCGCTCGAGACGCTCCTGGATGATTTCGAGGTGCAGCAGCCCGAGGAAGCCGCAACGGAAGCCGAAGCCGAGAGCTGCGGAGGATTCCATCTCGAACGAGAACGAGGCGTCGTTGAGGCGCAGCTTGCCCATGGCGGCGCGCAGGTCCTCGAAGTCGGCGGCGTCGACTGGGAACAGGCCGCAGAACACCACCGGCTGGGCCGGCTTGAAGCCCGGCAGCGCTTCCGCGGTCGGCTTCTTGTCATCGGTGATGGTGTCGCCGACGCGGGTATCTGCCACTTCCTTGATCGAGGCGGTGATGAAGCCGATCTCGCCGGGGCCGAGTGAATCGACGTTGACCATCTTCGGGGTCAGCACGCCGACACGCTCGACGCCGTACTTGGCGCCGGTGCCCATCATGCGGATCTGCTGGCCCTTGCTCAGCACGCCGTCGATGACGCGCACCAGAACCATGACGCCGAGATAGGTGTCGTACCAGCTGTCGACCAGCAGCGCCTTCAATGGCGCGCTCTCGCCGCCCTGGCTCTTCGGTGCCGGCAGGCGGTGCACGATCGCTTCGAGAACGTCGGGAATGCCGAGGCCGGTCTTCGCCGAAATCATCACCGCGTCGGAAGCGTCGATGCCGATCACTTCCTCGATCTGTTCCTTGATCCGGTCGGGCTCTGCCGCGGGAAGGTCGATCTTGTTAAGGACCGTCACCAGCTCGTGATTGTTGTCGATCGCCTGGTAGACGTTCGCCAGCGTCTGGGCTTCCACGCCCTGCGAGGCGTCGACCACCAGCAGCGAGCCTTCGCAGGCCGACAGCGACCGCGAGACTTCGTAGGCGAAGTCGACGTGGCCGGGGGTGTCGATCAGGTTCAGCACATAGGTCTCGCCGTCATTGGCCTTGTAGTGCAGGCGGACGGTCTGCGCCTTGATGGTGATGCCGCGCTCTTTCTCGATTTCCATGTTGTCGAGCACCTGCTCCGACATTTCACGGTCGGCCAGGCCACCGGTCGACTGGATCAGCCGGTCGGCCAAGGTCGACTTGCCGTGGTCGATGTGCGCCACGATCGAGAAGTTGCGAATATGGTCAAGAGGCGTGCGGGACGAATTTGTGCTCATGTTCGCGCATATAGCAGTGGTCAGGGCAGTCGCAAAGCGGAAAAGAAGGGGACTGTAAACTATAAATTGCCGGGGCCACGTGCTGGCAACGTGCCGTCAACGCGCCTTCTCCGCAGCCGGTTCGGTCAGCGCCGTGGCGTTCGGCACCTGGGCGCTCATCATCTCGAATTGCTCGCGCGCTTCTACCGGCACTTTCTCGCGCTCGCGAAGCCGCAAGAGCACGAAAGCCGTATAGGCGATCGCCACCAGCATGACCGCATAAATGAAGGTCTTTTCGCCAAAAACCGGGGTCAGTGCGGTGACCGCCAGCGGCACGATGGTTGCCGATGTCGACCAGGCGACCAGCAGCGTGCTCGAGAGCTGGACGAAGTTCTGCGGATCGGCGCGGTCGTTGGCGTGGGCGTTGGCGATCGAATAGACCGCTTCGACGCCGCCGGCGAACACCCCCAAGACCAGCATCAGCAGGATGAAGTTGGCAAAGGAGACGTTGAGCGCGACGACCGCCGTCACCGCGATCAGGGCGCAGGTCGCGGCGAGCACGATGCGCCGGTCGATCCGGTCGGAAAGTGCACCCAGCGGATACTGGACGAAGAGCAGTCCGAACTGCATGACGAACATGAGGAGCGCGATGTCCTTTTGCGACATGTCGTTTCCGGCGGCGTAGATCGGGGTGAAGCCCTGCACCACCATCGACAGGCCGCCGGCTGCCAGAACGCCGACGAAGGCCACCGGAGACACGCGCCAGGCCATCTTCAGGTTGACGCGGACCTGGGTCGGCGGCGGCGGGTTCGGCAGGGTCGTGAGCCCGATCGGCAGGATGGCGAGGGCGGTGAAGAAAATGGTGATAAGCGGCGCAAGATTGCCCTCACTCGGGATCTGGCCGAACAGCCAGGCGCCCGCACCCATGCCGACGACATAGGTCATGTAGAACAGCGACATCGCCTTGCCGCGCCATTCGTTGGAGGCGGCGTGGTTGAGCCAGCTCTGGGTGATGATGAAATTGGAGTTGCCGGCGATGCCGTAGATCATCCGGCCCAGGATCCACAGGATGGGATTGACGCCGAGGCCGATCAGCAAGGCTCCGAGGATGACCAGTGCCATCGAGCAGGAAAACAGGCGGGCATGGCCGACCCGGCGGATCAGTGGCCCGGCAATCACGCAGCCGATCAGCCCGCCAAAGGCGACTGCGGTCACGGCGGCACCGGCTGCCCAGGAGGGGCCGTCTTCGCGCGCGAGCACGAAGGGGATGTAGGCGAACATCATGCCGTTGCCGAGCGCCACGGCCGTCATCGAAGCAATGATGCTGATGATGGAAAGCGGCGATGCGGGGGGCTTGAGGTTGTTGTCCATGGCCGTCGTCTCCCATTTCTCCCGCAACACCGGCGGCGACGGAAACGCGTCGAATGGGTGATCGCTAAGGCACTGAATGCATTTGAGTAAGTGGTCGGGTCTTTTCTCTTGCCGGCGATAGTAGCTGTTCCTTGGGGGCAACGATGTCGCCAAAGCGCCACGCGGGGGAATTTTTTACGGGCGTGCAATTTTCGCAGGAATCTCCACTTGATTCTACGATAGGAGAATGGAAGTATCCGATAATGGAAAATGACGTTGATCTGGAAAATGCCATCGGCGAGCGTATCCGGCAGTTGCGCACGGAGCGCGGCATGACGCTTGACGACCTCGCCTCGGCGTCCGCCGTCAGCCGGGCTATGATCTCGCGGATCGAGCGGGCCGAGGCGAGCCCGACGGCGCCGCTTCTCGCGCGCATCTGCGCCGCCCTCGGTCACTCGCTGTCGAGCTTCTTTGCCATGGAGGGACCCGGCGGATCGCCGTTTGCCGCGCGCGCGGCCCAGCCGGTCTGGCGTGATCCGGAAATCGGCTACGAGCGGCGCGCCGTTTCACCGCCGGGCACCGGTTCCCCGGTCGATGTCGTCGAAGTGGAGTTTCCGCCGGGCGGACGGGCCAGCTTTCCGCCGCAGCAGGCAAGCCGCGCCATGAGCCAGCATGTCTGGCTGCTCGAGGGCGTGATGGAGATGACCACCGCAGATGGCCTCTTCCGCCTCGCGCCGGGGGACTGCCTGTACATGAATGTCGGCGAGGGTCATTCCTTCCACAATCCCGGCGATGTGCCCGCCCGCTATGCCGTGATCCTTGATCGCGGCCACCGATAACCCTGACCTACTGGAGAGACGATGAGCATCGAAATACGCCTGCTGAGTGAAGCCGAAGCCCGTTCGGCGCTCGACGATCTCTGCCATGTCCTGTGCGACTGCGTCGAAGGCGGCGCTTCGGTGGGCTTCATGTCGCCCTACGGGCTCGAAGATGCGCGGCCGTACTGGTCCGGCGTCATCGATGCGGTCGCGACGAAGGCGACGCTGCTTTGGGTCGCGGAGGTGGATGGGGAGATCGTCGGAACCGTCCAGGTCGGGTTCAGTTCGATGCCGAACCAGCCGCACCGCGGCGATCTCAAGAAACTGCTCGTGACCCGGGCGGCCCGGGGGCAGGGGCTGTCGCGCCTGCTGATGGATGCCGCCGAACGTGAAGCGGCAAGGCGCGGCCTGACGCTTCTGGTGCTCGATACAGCCACCGGGAGTCTCGCGGAAAGCATCTACCCGAAGCTCGGTTGGGAACGCGCCGGCGTGATCCCGGACTATGCGCTTTTCCCCGACGGTCGCTATTGCGACACGACGCTGTTCTACAAGCGTCTTCAAGTATCGGCCGCCGCATAACTTGCCGTGGCGGCTGCGGCTGCAGTGATGCCGGCGCCTTGCATTCCCGGAACAAACAACGCTACCTTCCGCCCGTCGATTAATTTCAGGGCTTGGCGATGCGCGTTATTTATTCTGAAGATCATAAACTTCGTGATGCAAAAACCGAACTGCACGGCGGCCAGCTGGTCAAACCGTTCGAAGGGCCGTTCCGCGCCGAATGGATCCTGGCGGCGGTCAAGGAGGCCGGCTATGACGACGTTGTTGCTCCGGCCGCCTACGGCATGGAAACGGCGGCCAAGGTCCATGATCCGGCCTTCCTCGCCTTTCTCGCCACCGCCTGGGACCGCTGGGTCGCCGAGGGCTATCAGGGCGAGGCGATCCCCACCGCAATCCCCTATCGCCGCAGCCGCCAGCGCGTGCCGAACAATATCGACGGTGCACTGGGTTACTACGCGAATGCGCTGGAAACCTCGATCACCGAAGGCACCTATGCGGCCGCCGTCTCGTCGATGAACGTCGCGCTGACCGGGGCCGACTGGGTGAATTCAGGCAACCGCTTTGCCTTCTCGCTCTGCCGCCCGCCGGGTCACCATGCCGGCATCGACCTCTATGGCGGCTACTGCTTCATCAACAACGCCGCCGTCGCTGCCCAGCGCTTCCTCGACAACGGCGCGAAGAAGGTGGCGATCCTCGACGTCGATTTCCATCACGGAAACGGCACGCAGGACATCTTCTATGAGCGCGGCGATGTCTATTTCGCATCGCTGCATGGCGATCCGGTCGATGCCTTCCCCTATTTCCTCGGCTATGCCGATGAAACCGGTGCGGGTGCCGGAGAAGGGGCGAACCGCAACTATCCGATGCCGGCCGGAACGCCGTGGGATGTCTGGGCGGCGGCGCTCGATGACTCGCTTGCCCGGATCAAGGCTTTCGGTGCCGAGGCGATCGTCGTGTCGCTGGGCGTCGATACCTTCGAAAAGGATCCGATCTCGTTCTTCAAGCTTTCTTCCCCGGACTATATCCGCATGGGCGAAAAGATCGCCGCATCCGGACTGCCGGTGCTTGTCGTGATGGAGGGCGGTTACGGCGTTCCGGAAATCGGCCTTAATGTTGCCAATGTGCTGAGGGGACTGGAGGCCTGATCGCAGCGCGGAGCGAGGCTCGCCCAAACAGTGGAGCCTGATGGTAACTGGTCCGCGAGGAGCGATCCTCGCGGATTTTTCGTTGGCCGGAAGGTCGACTGCAGCAAGAAGGCAGAAGGCGTGGATCAGAAATGCATCGTCGAGGGCAGCGGAAACGCCGCCGACGGTAAGGCGGCGAGCAACAGCGGGCCGCCGCCGCACGGTTCGTCCGCCATGGCGACCGGGGCATTGATGTGCCTTTTGTCGATGTGCAGCGTTCAGTTCGGTGCTGCTCTGTCGGTGCCCGCAATCGAGGCTTACGGTTCGTCGGGGGCAAGCTGGCTGAGAATGCTCTTTGCCGCCGTCATTCTGGCGGTGATCGTACGTCCGCCAATCCTCGGCTATAGCAGGCAGCAGTGGACGAGCGCAGTGCTTCTCGGGGCGACGACCGCCGCCATGAGTCTCTGCTTCTTCGCGGCACTGCAGCGAATTCCGCTCGGGCTTGCCGTGGCGATCGAATTCCTCGGGCCGCTTTGCGTCGCCGCCTTTGCCTACGGTTTCGGCTGGCGATTGGCCTGGCCGCTGGTGGCGGGTGCAGGCGTGCTTCTCTTGGCTCAGGATGGCGAAGGCTGGGTCGGGGATGCTGCCGGTGTCGCCTTCGCTTTCGCCGCAGCGGCAGGCTGGGCCTGCTACATCCTCCTCACCAAGAAAGTGGGCGCGGCATTCGAGGGCCTGCAGGGGCTGTCGATGTCCTTCATGGTGGCGGCGCTGGTCGCAACCCCGTTCGGGCTCCTCGGCGGCGGCACGGCCTTTGGGCTAGGCGGCGTGCCGGAGATGATCTGGCTGGCGCTCCTCGTGCCTGTCGTGCCCTATGCGCTGGAAATGATCGCGCTCAGGCGCATGCCGACTGCGTCTTTCGGCATCCTGATGAGCCTTGAGCCCGCACTCGGAGCGGTAGCCGGGTTCCTGATCCTCAGCCAGCCGCTGACGGCGCTGCAGATGGTCGGCACCGCTCTGGTCGTGGCGGCAAGCGTCGGCGCCACGATGTCACCCAGGTCGTGACCGGAAGCCGGAAGCTTCTCTGCCTGACGAAACCGCAAGGACCATCCGCCATCCGGCATGCTGCATTGTTGCAGCGTAAAGCTGACGCTTCGGCGCCTTCGAACTTGCGCGCGGCTGATCGCTACCGCGGGTTGACGCAAAGCGCCTCGAGGCTCTAGAATTAGAATTATTCTAAAGTGGAGATTTCAATGCTGCGTCGCTTACTGTCTTCGTCCAAGCGTCCGTTTTCATCCCTCAGCGACCAGGAAGTTCTGGCGCTCGCCATCTCTTCAGAGGAAGACGACAGCCGCATCTATCTCGCTTATGCCGACGACCTGCGCGACCGCTACCCGCAATCGGCGCAGGTTTTCGAGGACATGGCGGCGGAAGAAAGCGTCCACCGCCAGCGACTGATCGACATGCACAAGGCTCGCTTCGGCGAGCGGATCCCGCTGATCCGCCGGGAGCATGTGAGTGACTTCTACGAGCGCAAGCCGGATTGGCTTGCCCGCTCGATGTCAATCGAGAAGGTGCGCGATGAGGCCGAGCGCATGGAAGAGCAGGCCTATCGCTTCTATCTCGCCGCGGCGGCTCGGACCACGGATGCGGAAACCCGCAAGTTGCTCGGCGACCTGGCGATGGCCGAGAAGGGGCATGAATCGCTTGCCCGCCGCCTCGGCGCGACCCATGTGCCCGAGAATGTCAAGGCTGAGGAAAACGAAACGGCGCGCCGGCAGTTTCTGCTGACCTATGTCCAGCCGGGCCTTGCCGGTCTGATGGACGGATCGGTCTCGACGCTCGCGCCGATCTTCGCGGCAGCCTTCGCCACCCAGGATACCTGGCAGACCTTCCTGATCGGCCTCTCGGCTTCGGTCGGCGCAGGCATATCGATGGGCTTCACCGAGGCCGCCCACGACGACGGCAAGCTCTCGGGTCGCGGTTCTCCGGTCAAGCGGGGGCTGGCGTCGGGGATCATGACCGCGCTCGGCGGTCTCGGCCACACGCTGCCCTATCTGATCCCGCATTTCTGGATCGCAACCGCCGTGGCGGTCGCCATCGTCTTTGTCGAGCTGTGGGCGATCGCCTTCATCCAGAACAAGTACATGGATACGCCCTTCCTCCGGGCGACGTTCCAGGTGGTGCTCGGCGGGTCGCTGGTGCTGGCGGCCGGTATCTTGATCGGCAGCGGTTGATGGAGACCTTAGAAAGGATCGCTGAAACAAGAAAAGCCGGACCTGAGGTCCGGCTTGCTCGCTGCCGCTATGGGGCGCTTACTTCTGGACTGCACCGACCATCAGGTCGCCGCCATTCTCGATCGTCACCCAGCGCCCGGAATTGAAGGTCGCCTGACGCTTCAGGTAGGTGTAGGGGGTCTCGTGCCAGATCTTCACTTCATCCTCGAGATTGTCGAGGACGAAGTCACCGTCGGAGCTGCGCAGCGTCAGCACAGCATGACCCTCGCCGTCCGGCTTGCGCACGACGGTGATCAGGAGGTCCGAGGCGGAGAAGCCGAGTTCGATCAGTTTCTTGCGCTTCAGCAGCACGAAGTCTTCGCAATCGCCGGCATCGGTCGGATAGGTCCAGAGTTCGTCGCGACCATAGAGGTCCTGGTCGGTCATCGGGGTGATGCTGCTGTTGACGGCCGAATTGACGTTGCGGACGATCGACCAGCCATATTCGGTGACGCGCGCTGCAGTGGTTGCCCGGCTGCGTACTGCGCATTCGTCGCGATTGTTCTGGCAGAACTCGTAATGTCCGATCGGCTGCGAGGTCACGCTGCCGGTAATCATGCCGGCATGCGGCCGGGGTGCGGGAACCGCAGCGGTTGCGGAAGCAATGATGGCAATCATCGCCACCAGCAAGCCCTTTACACGCACAACATTCATGATTGACCGTCCCTCGAATTCTTAACAAAGAGTTAAAAGATCTTCGGGCGGGAGAGTCAATCATTACCAAAACGTTAACAGCAGCCAATCGCGAACATGGTTAAAATGCGAACTATTCCGCCTTGCCAACCATTGCCGTGGTCGCGGCCAGCATCCGCTCCAGATCTTCGGGGCGCGAAAGCCGGTGATCTCCATCCCGGATCAGCGTCAGAACCACGTCGTCGGCCGGCAGATGCTCGACGAGCTTGAGGGCGTGGGTATAGGGAACGTCGCGGTCCTCCATGCCCTGCAGGATGTGGATGGGGCAGCCGGTTTCGATGATGCCGTTCAGGACCCGGTTGCGGGCGCCGTCCTCCATCAGAGCGCGAGTATAGATGTTCGGCTCCGGGCTGTATTCGGAAGGTTCCTCGAAATAACCCTTCTCGGCGAGCGAGGCGCGTTCGGCGTCGGTGAGGTGGGGTTCGATCAACTCGCTGGTGAAATCCGGTGCCGGGGCGATCAGCACGATGCCGTCGAGCTTCGGGCCGGTGGCGCGCTTCTTCAGTTCCTGCGCCAGGCGGATGGCGATCCAGCCGCCCATAGACGAGCCGACGAGGATGGCCCGGCGCGGTGCGGCATGGGCGACGACCGCCAGCGCTTCCTCCAGCCAGCGTGAAATCGTGCCGTCGGCGAAGGCGCCGCCGGAAAGCCCGTGACCGGAATAATCGAAGCGGATCGAGGCGAGCCCGAGGCGCTCGGCCAGTCCGTCGAGCTCGATCGCCTTGGTGCCGCTCATGTCCGAGCGGTAGCCGGAAAGCCAGATCAGCGCCGGGCCGTCGTTGCCGGGGGCGGCAGGGCGGAGCCGCATGGCGATCCTGCGCTCCTCCGCGCCGCTTCCAACAGTCAGGAATTCGGGTTCTGTAGGGGCTGTCGTCACGCTCATGGCAAATCTCCTGGAACTTTTGGCCCCCTATACATCAGATTCGCAAAATGCCCGAGAGGAGGTGATTTTTTCCTCGATGCGTGCTATTGACTTCGGCACGGCAATTACGACATTGCCCTAAAATTTACTGTTCTTCGAGAGTCGAGAGCAGATATCCGAAACGTTTCAGGAGAATACGACCATTCGCAGACCCTTCAAAGCCGAAGCCCCGACAAAGGACGGGCCGCGCTCCAACCGGGAAATCCGGATACCCAAAGTTCAGCTCATCAATGAAGAAGGCCAGAACCTGGGCGTTGTGCCGACGGATCAGGCCTTGAAAATGGCGGAAGAGGCTGGGCTCGATCTCGTCGAGATCTCTCCGAACTCCGAGCCGCCGGTGTGCAAGATTCTCGATCTGGGTAAGCTGAAGTACGCCAACCAGAAGAAGGCGGCGGAAGCGCGCAAGAAGCAGAAGATCGTCGAAATCAAAGAAATCAAGATGCGCCCGAACATCGACACCCATGACTATGAGGTGAAGATGAAGGCGATGAACCGTTTCTTCGAGGAAGGCGACAAGGTCAAGGTGACGCTGAAGTTCCGCGGCCGTGAAATGGCTCACCAGGAACTCGGCATGAAGCTGCTGCTTCAGGTCAAGGAAGATACCTTGGCCATCGCCAAGGTCGAGGCCGAGCCGAAGCTCGAAGGCCGCCAGATGATGATGGTTCTTGCGCCGAAGTAATTCAGCGGACTTTGCATGAAGTGAAAGCCGTCCCGCGGGGCGGCTTTTCGTTTTTTCCTCGGCCGTGAACGTGCCGGCCGGGCGAATCCATGTTGCACTTTTCCGGCGCTGCGGTTATAAGCGCCCGTCCGAACGGTCCGGCAGGGCATGCCGTGGCCGTTCTTATGCTTGAAGGCGGGCGTCGTCTGCCCGCTTCGAAACAAAAACAACGGAGTAGCAAAATGCCCAAGATGAAGACGAAGTCGTCTGCCAAGAAGCGGTTCAAGATCACCGCCACCGGCAAGGTCGTAGCGGCTGCTGCAGGCAAGCGCCACGGCATGATCAAGCGTACCAACAAGTTCATTCGCGACGCCCGCGGAACGATGATTCTTGCCGAAGCCGATGGCAAGAAGGTCATCAAGAACTACCTGCCGAACGGTCTCTGAGACTTTCGAGCGATCTGGATACGTTAAGGAGATCATGACATGGCACGTGTAAAGCGCGGCGTAGCCGCTCACGCAAAGCACAAGAAGGTTTTGAAGGCCGCCAAGGGCTTCTATGGCCGTCGCAAGAACACCATCCGCGCTGCAAAGGCTGCGGTTGACCGTTCCAAGCAGTACGCTTATCGCGACCGCAAGGTTAACAAGCGCAACTTCCGCGCTCTGTGGATCCAGCGCATCAACGCTGCCGTTCGCGAATCCGGCCTGACCTACGGCCGCTTCATCGACGGCCTCAACAAGGCTGGCATCGAAGTCGACCGTAAGGTTCTGTCCGACATGGCCATCCACGAGCCGGCTGCATTCGGCGCGCTCGTTGCTGCTGCCAAGAAGGCCCTTGCCTACCTCAAGGACGCCGGCACCGCTAACGAGTTTGAAAGCGCGGTCAAGTAAACCAGCGCTTCCCAAGCTTTAGCATCGACGACATTGGGAAACCCGCGCTGGTTGGGCTGGCGCGGGTTTTTTCATGACCACGGTTCACGTTTTCGCCCGGGCGCCGCATGGCCCGCCCGTTTCATGGACAGAAAGAGCAGGACATGTCCGATCTCGACAGTTTGAAAACATCGTTGCTGGCAGAGATTGCCGCCGCCAGTGACGAGGCTTCGATCGAAGCCGTGCGCGTTTCGGCGCTGGGCAAGAAGGGCTCGGTTTCCGAACTCTTGAAGACGCTGGGCAGCATGACGCCGGAAGAGCGCCAGACCCGCGGCGCCGCCATCAACGCGTTGAAGAACGAAGTCGCCGATGCGATCGCCGCCAGCAAGGTGGCGCTCCGCGACGCCGCGATTGCCGCGCGTCTTGCCGCCGAGACCGTCGACGTCAGCCTGCCGGTGCGCTCGTCGCCGGCCGAACGCGGCCGCATCCATCCGATCAGCCAGATCGTCGACGAGATCACCGCCATCTTCGGCGACATGGGCTTCGCAATCGCCGAAGGTCCCGACGTCGAGACCGACTACTACAATTTCACGGCGCTGAACTTCCCCGAAGGCCACCCGGCCCGCGAGATGCACGACACCTTCTTCTTCAATCCGGACGAGAACGGTGAGCGCAAGGTCCTGCGCACCCACACCTCGCCGGTGCAGGTGCGCACCATGGAGGCGCAGCAGCCGCCGATCCGCATCATCATTCCCGGCAAGACCTACCGCCAGGATTCCGACGCCACCCACTCGCCGATGTTCCATCAGGTCGAAGGGCTGGTGGTCGACAAGAAGGCCAATGTCGCCAACATGCGCTGGGTCCTCGAGGAGTTCTGCAAGGCCTTCTTCGAGGTCGACAGCGTGACGATGCGTTTCCGTCCGTCGTTCTTCCCGTTCACCGAGCCGTCCTTCGAGGTCGACATCCAGTGCGACCGTTCCGGTCCGATCGTCAAGTTCGGCGAGGGCAGCGACTGGATGGAAATCCTCGGCTGCGGCATGGTGCACCCGAACGTCCTGCGCGCCGGCGGGCTCGATCCCGACGAATACCAGGGCTTTGCCTGGGGCATGGGGCTCGACCGCATCGCCATGCTGAAATACGGCATGCCGGATCTGCGTGATTTCTTCAACGCCGATGTCCGCTGGATGACGCATTACGGCTTCCGTCCGCTCGACATGCCGACGCTGTTCGGCGGCCTTTCCGCTTAAGGAGAAACGATCATGAAATTCACACTCTCCTGGCTGAAAGAACATCTGGAAACCGAGGCAACGCTTGAGGAAGTCTGCGAGCGCCTGACGGCGATCGGCCTCGAGGTCGAGGATGTCGACGACAAGGCGGCCTACAGGCCCTTCGTCATCGCCCGCGTCATCTCCGCCGAAAAGCACCCGCAGGCCGACAAGCTCAAGGTCCTCTCGGTCGATACCGGCGCCGGCAAGCCGATCCAGGTCGTCTGCGGCGCGCCGAATGCCCGCACCGGCCTCGTCGGCGCCTTCGCTCCGGCCGGCACCTATGTCCCCGGCCTCGACGTCACCCTTTCGGTCGGCAACATCCGCGGCGTCGAGAGCCACGGCATGATGTGTTCCGAAAAGGAACTCGACATGTCGGACGAGCATGACGGCATCATCGATCTACCCGAAAACGCCCCTGTCGGCACCAGCTTTGCCGCCTACGCCGGCATCGATGATCCGGTCATCGAGATCAACCTGACGCCGAACCGTCCGGACTGCACCAGCGTCTATGGCATTGCCCGCGACCTCGCCGCATCCGGTCTCGGCCGGCTGAAGCAGCCTGTTGCGCCAGCTTTCAAGGTCGAGGGCGAGACCCCGGTCGACGTCAAGATCATTCTTGATGACGAGAAGCTGTGCCCGGGCTTCGCGCTTCGTCTCGTGCGCGGCGTCAAGAACGGCCCGAGCCCGGTTTGGATGCAGCGTCGCCTGAACGCCATCGGTCTTCGTCCGATCAACGCGCTCGTCGACATCACCAACTACATGACCTTCGACCAGGGCCGGCCGATGCACGTCTTCGACGCCGCCAAGGTGAAGGGTAATCTGGTCGTGCGTCGGGCCCATATCGATGAGACGATCCTGGCGCTCGACCAGCGCGAATACAAGCTGAACCCCGGCAACGTCGTCATCGCTGATGACAACGGCGTCGAGTCGATCGGCGGCGTGATGGGCGGCGAACATTCCGGCTGTGACGAGAATACCGTCGACGTGCTGATCGAGTCCGCTCTCTGGGATCCGATCAACATTGCCAAGACCGGTCGTTCGCTCGGCATCATCACCGATGCCCGCTATCGCTTCGAGCGCGGCGTCGATCCGGAATACATGATCCCCGGTCTCGAGCGCACCACCGAACTGGTCCTCGAACTCTGCGGCGGTACGGCCGCGACCTCCAAGGTCGTCGGCTACAAGGGATACGAGGCGAAGATCGTCGATTTCCCGGTCTCCGAGGTCAAGCGTCTCACAGGGCTCGAGGTGTCGTCTGAAGAGAGCGTCGAGATCTTGACCAGGCTCGGCTTTGGCGTTTCCGGCTCCGGCGAACGGGTCTCGGTCAGCGTTCCCTCGTGGCGTCCTGATGTCGATGGCAAGGCCGACCTCGTCGAGGAAGTCATGCGCATCCACGGCGTCGACAACATCAAGCCCGCGCCGCTCGACAGCCATGGTGCCGTCAACGGCAAGATCCTGACGACGCTGCAGATCCGTACCCGCACCGCCAAGCGGGCGCTTGCCTCCCGCGGCATGCTGGAAGCCGTCACCTGGTCGTTCATCTCGGAAGACCAGGCAAAGCTTTTCGGCGGCGGGTCGCCGGCATTGAAGCTTGCCAACCCGATTGCATCGGACATGTCCGACATGCGTCCGTCGTTGCTGCCTGGACTGCTTTCGGCAGCCCAGCGCAACGCCGACAAGGGCTTTGGCGATGTCGCCATCTTCGAGGTGTCGGGCACCTATGAAAACGATACGCCGGCCGGTCAGCGTCGCGTTGCCGGCGGCGTCCGTCGCGGCACGGCCTCGCTTTCGGGCGCCGGTCGCATGTGGTCGAATGCGGCCAAGGGTGGCGGCAAGCCGGTCGACGTCTTCGACGCCAAGGCGGATGCGCTTGCGGTGATCGAGGCCTGTGGCCTGCCCATGGGCAATGTCCAGATCGAGAAGGGTGGCCCCTCGTGGTACCATCCGGGCCGCTCCGGCACGATCAAGATGGGCCCGAAGGTCGTTCTCGGCTATTTCGGCGAGTTCCATCCAAAGACGCTGGAAGCGCTCGATGTGAGCGGCGCGCTTTGCGGTTTCGAAATCTTCGTCGACGCCATGCCGGATCCGAAGAAGAAGGCGACCCGCACCAAGCCGGCTCTCGAACTGTCGCCGTTCCAGGTCGTCAAGCGCGACTTCGCCTTCGTCGTCGACAAGACGGTGGAAGCGGGCGCCATCCTCAAGGCGGCATCGAGCGCCGACCGCAAGCTGGTGACCGGGGTCAATGTCTTCGACGTATTCGAGGGCGCTTCGCTTGGCGAGGGCAAGAAGTCGGTCGCAATCGAGGTGATGATCCAGCCGGTCGAGCGCACGCTGACCGACGAGGATTTCGATGCGCTGACGAAGAAGATCGTCGCCAATGTCGAGAAGACCACCGGCGGCGTATTGCGCGCATGATTGCTGCGTGAAGCGATGGACATGAAAAAAGGCGGCTGCCGGTTGGGCAAGCCGCCTTTTTCTTTTCCGGTTTTTCTAGCCTCAGAACTCGATCCGGTAGCGGATGTGATCGTCGGTCTTGACGTACTGGTCGTAGAGCTTGCGGGCGCGATGGTTGTCGACGCTGGTATGCCAGTAGAGCCGCGCCCAGCCGTTCTGCTTCGACAGGTCGACCAGATCGTCGAGGAGTGCGCGTCCCAGTCCCAGGCCGCGCTGGCTCTCATCGACGAAAAGGTCTTCCAGATAGCAGTCGAGGTCCTTCACCCAGGTGCCTTCATGGGTGATGCAGAGCGCGAAGCCGACCATCCGGCCCTCGACTTCGGCAACCCGCATGAAAATCGCTGAAGCCGGGTCGTGGACGCGTCGCCAGGTGGCGTCGGTGATCTCGTCGGAGAGGGTCGTGTCGTAGAAGGCGAGATAGTCCGCCCAAAGGCGACGCCATTCCTTTTCGTCTGTCGGGCGGGCGTCGCGGATCGTAACGGTCATCCTGTCTCTCCCGATCTCAGGCGCCGGCCGCGTCGAGCAGGGCGATGGCGTCGGCCGACAGCGTCAGCGAGGCTGCGTTGATCAGGCTCTGCAACTGCGACAGGCTGGTGGCGCTGGCGATCGGCGCAGTCACCGCCGGCTTGGCGATCAGCCAGGCGATGGCAATCTCGGCGGGCTTCGCGCCGGTCTCGGCGGAGACCTTGTCGAGGGCGGCGAGAATGCGCAGGCCCCGCTCGTCGAGATAGTTTTCCACGCGACCGCCGCGCTCCTTGCCTTCGGCGTCGGCCTTGCTGCGGTATTTTCCGGTCAGGAAGCCGGCGGCAAGGGCGAAATAGGTGACGACGCCGATATCCTCGCGCTGGCAGAGTTCGGCAAGCGGACCTTCGAAGTCGGCGCGGGCATAGAGATTGTATTCGGGCTGGACCACGTCGTAGCGCGGCAGCCCGTTCGCCTTGGCCACCTCAAGCGTGGTGGCGAGAAGCTCGGCATCGTAGTTCGAGCAGCCGATCGCCCGGACCTTGCCTGTCTCCTTGAGCCTCGCGAAGGCTTCGAGCGTTTCCTCGTGCGGGGTCAGGGGATCGGGCTGGTGCGCGAGATAAAGGTCGATGTAGTCGGTTTGCAGGCGGCGCAGCGACGCCTCGACCGCTTCCGCGATCCAGCGCTTGCTCAGTCCGGTTGCCTTGCCACGATTGTCGTAACCGACCTTGGTGATGATGACAGCCTTGTCGCGCGGCGTGCCGCTTTGCTTCAGCCATTTGCCGATGATCGCCTCGGACTCGCCGCCGACATGGCCGTCGACCCAGGCGGAATAGACGTCCGCGGTGTCGATGGTGTTGAAACCCGCGCCGAAAAATCCGTCAAGCAGATCGAACGAGGTTTTCTCGTCTGCAGTCCAGCCAAACACATTCCCTCCGAATACGAGGGGTGCGATGGAAAGACCGGTTCGGCCGAGGGCGCGCATTTGCATGGAAAGCTCCGTAGTTGTCGGGGGAGGCCAATAGAGGCCGGATGGGAGATCGGAGGTTAGCAACCGTGAGCGTGATCGACCACTCAATTTCTTTGATCGGACGTCCGGTAGTGGCTCGGTGGCAGGGCGTTGTGCTGCGACCAGATGCGCCGGAAGTGGCGCGGCGAGGAAAAGCCGGCCCGCTCGGCCACGGCTTCCATGTCGAGCCGCGAATGGGAGAGGATTTCCCGCGCCAGCGTCACGCGCATGAGGTTGACATAGCTTGTGACGGAAAGGCCCGCATGCTCGCGAAAGAGCCGCGTCATGTGGCGCTCGCTCAGGTGGGCAAGATCAGCCAGTTGCGGCAGGCTCCAGTCGCGGGCGGGATCGGCCATGATCGCATCCTGGATGCGATGGATTGCCGGATGCAGGTGGTTGCGGCCGGACAGCCAGGGCGAAAGCTGCGGATCGGAGCCGCTGCGGCGCATGTAGATCACCATGGTGCGGGCGACGGCAAGGGCGATCGGGGCGCTGGTGAGCGTGCCGACGATGTGGAGCATCAGGTCGGTGCCGGTGGAGATGCCGGCGCTGGAAAAGCAGCATCCATCCTCGACGAACAGCCGGTTCTCCAGCACCTCGGCAGTCGGCGCCAGGCGGCGGAGATCCTCGATGCAATCAGCGTGGGTGGTGCAGGCGCAGCCGTCAAACAGGCCGGCGGAGGCGGCTAGCAGCGCGCCGGAACAGATCGTGACGAGCGTGATGCCGGGCACGACCACGCGGCGTAGCCATTGCGCAAGTTCTGCCCGTTCGGCGGCGACGGAGGCAGGATCGGGCACGGCGCCCATGCTGCCGGAGACGACCACATAGGCGTTCTCCGGGAGCCGGTCGGGCAGGCGCTCAAGGCCGGCGAGCGACAGCCCGATCGATGTCGTCTGTTCGGTTCGGGCGGCGACGAAGTGGCAGTCGAACAGGATTTCGTCCTGTTCGACATTGGCGTAGCGCAGCACCTCGATCGGGCCGGCGACATCCATCAGCAGCGTGTGCGGCGGCAGCACGACATAGACGGGAATGGTCCGGCGGTCGGGGCGGTGCGCGGGCGTCATGCAGCAAGGCCGATCTGACAGAGCGCCTGCTCCACCGTCGCGATGCGGGCGAAGCGGCCGGCGAGCACAAGCTCGGTACGGGCCTTGATATCCTCGGTGCTGAATACCCGGCCGGAGGCATGGGTCATCGGGAAGGTAAGGGTCGCCTCGGTCACGTAATCGACGGCAAAGCCGAGATCCGCACCATGGCGCGTCGTCGTCTCGCAGCACTGCTCGGTGCGGATGCCCGAGACGATCAGACGGCCGATGCCGCGCTGACGCAGCCAGATTTCGAGCGGCGTGCCGACGAAGGCCGAATGGCGGGTCTTGTGGATGATGACGTCAGGCTCGATCGCAAGGCCGGCGAGCGTGGTGACATACCCGCTTTCGAGGCGAAACTCCGGGTCGTCGTCGGTGTGGAGGATCTGTACGATGGCATGCCCGGCTGCCTTTGCGCCGTCGATCAGCGCCTGTTGCCGGGACAGGAAGGCAGCGACGTCCTCGTCACGCCAGTAGGGCCGATGGCGGAAGGATTCCTGGACGTCGATCACCAGCAGCGCTGTTCTTGCATCGGTCATTTCATGCATCCTTGTTGTTGAAGGTGTAATTGAAACTAGCGCTGATATAAATCGGGAAAAGCCAGATTGCGGACGAAGAAGGGACGTTTCCGGCCATCTTGTTTCCGTGCCCTGGCGGCTTGTGTCCGCTACTTGCCCCCGTTGCAAAGGAATAGTTCCCTGACTAGGCTCGAACAACAACGTTACCGTGGGAGGACGAGATGCTGCGTTTCGGGATTTTATCGACGGCGAAGATCGGTCGCGAACTGGTCGTGCCGGCCATTCAGGACGCGGAGAATTGCGTGGTGACGGCGATCGCCAGCCGCGATCTCGGCAAGGCGCAGGCGATGGCGCAGCGCTTTTCGGTGCCGCATGCCTTCGGCTCATACGAGGAGATGCTAGCGTCGGACACGATCGATGCCGTCTATATTCCCTTGCCGACCTCGCAGCATGTCGAATGGTCGATCAAGGCCGCGGACGCCGGCAAGCACGTGCTCTGCGAGAAGCCGATTGCCCTTAATGCCGCCGAGATCGATCAGTTGATCGCCGCGCGCGATCGCAACAAGGTGCTGATCTCGGAAGCCTACATGGTCACCTACGCGCCCGTGTGGCACAAGGTCCGCTCGCTGATCGTCGAGGGCAGGATCGGCAGGCTTCGCCACGTGCAGGGCGCCTTCACCTACTTCAATCGCGATCCGGGCAACATGCGCAATATCCCTGCGCTTGGCGGCGGCGGCCTGCCCGACATCGGCGTCTATCCGACGATCTCCACGCGCTTCGCCACCGGCAGGGAGCCGCGCCGTGTCCAGGCGGTCACCGAGCGCGATCCGCAGTTCGGCACCGACATCTATTCCTCGGTGAAGGCCGATTTCGGCGATTTCGAGCTGAGCTTCTACATTTCGACCCAGCTCGCGGCCCGGCAGGTCATGGTGTTCCACGGGACGGAGGGCTTCATCGAGGTGAAATCGCCGTTCAATGCCGACCGCTACGGCGCCGAGGAAATCGAGCTTACCAACCAGAACCACTCGCAGTCCGAGGTCTTCCGTTTCCAGGACAGCCGTCAGTACAAGTGCGAAGTGGAGGCATTCAGCCGTGCGGCGCAGGGGGAAGACCAGGAAATCGTGACGCTGGAAAGCTCGAAGCTCAGCCAGAAGTTCATCGATGCCATCTATCGCGCAAGCGAAAAGGACGGCTGGGAGCCGGTGTGAGCCCAAGAAAACGCCTGGAGCCGCCGATGCCGACGGCTCCAGGCGAGGTCTCAAGGGGTTGGGGCATGCTGGCGGCCAAAGCCCTTGGCCTTTAGCAGCAGCATGTCGGCAACGGCGATCATGGCGATGACCACCAGTGCGATGCCCGCGCCGGTCAGCATGGTTCCCGCGAGCACGAGAATGGCGACACTGGCGGCAATCCAGAGCATGTCGCCGGTCATGCTGATGCGTGCGGCAAGTGCCGAGGGACCACCGTTCGAGCGGCCGGCGGCGATGTGGAAGAGCCCCCAGCCGAAAAGCCCGATACCGACGGCGGTGAAGATCGAGGGGCTGACATCCGGGCCGCTGAGCGTGGCGAGCGGCCCCGCGAAGAAGATGCAGACGGCGGCGGCGAGAAGCGAGAAGACCCCGTCCGCAAGGAAGGTCACGGAAAGGGGAATGCGATTGAGAAAGCCGGTCATGGGAGGCTCCATTCGTTGATGACGGATGGATCTTCGGTCGCGCAGGGAGGCAAACCAATTACCTTGGAGGTAATGGATTTCCTGACATTCCGATTTCATGCTGGCGGGGTCAGGAAGCGGAGGGGACGATGACATTCGGCGCGCAACTGAAGGAATGGCGGGGCCACCGGCGGATGAGCCAGCTGGAGCTCGCCACCGAGGCCGGTATCTCGACGCGCCATCTCTCGTTTCTAGAGACGGGGCGGTCGAATCCTTCCGAAGGCATGATCCTGCGGCTCTCCTCGGTGCTCGACGTTCCTGCGAAAGGCCAGGGCGCGCTGTTTTCCGCCGCAGGCTACCGTCCGCGGTTCGCCACAAGCCCGGCCGCAACACTCGGCGATTTTCCAGCCTCCGTGGCGCAGGCGATCCGGCTGATCCTCGACCGGCACGATCCCTATCCCGGCATCGTCTTCGATCACGAATACAACGTGCTGCTTGCCAACAGGGCGTTTGGCGATCTGGCCGAGACGGCGGGCGTCAGGCTGGCCGTCGGCGGTAACTTCCTCGACGCGTTTCTGGGGCCGTCGCCACTGCAATCGATTGTCCTGAACTGGGCGCATGCCGCGGCTGATCTCGTGCATCGGGTCCGCGGCGAGGCCCGGCTGCAGGGACCGAACAGCCCGCTCGGCCGGCGCATCGAGCGTCTGGCCGGCCTTGAGGCGGTGAGGAGCGCAATCGCGGCCAATCCGGAAACGGAGCGCGTGCCGGTCCTGCCGATCGAGATGCGCGTTGGCGGTAGGGACTACCGTTGGATCACCACGCTGACCTCCTTCGGCTCGGCCCAGGATGCCCTGTTGCAGGGTGTGCTGATCGAGTCCTTTTTCCCGGCCGACGATGCCACCCGGAACCACTTCGCGTGATGCCGCGCTATCTATGATCGGCGGAAGACGAAGCGTGCGTAACCGAAGAAGGAAAACCCCATGGCGGCGAGCGACGCCAGCAGCAGCGCAGCCAGCGGCCGGAGCTCGGGGATCGAGATCAGCAGGGCGGAATAGAGCGCGTAGTTGATCACGGCGGAAAGCAGGCCGACCGAGCCGTACCGCACGCCTTCCTCGAGGATTGGCCTGTCGGAGCGGCCGAAGGTGAAGCTACGGTTGAGCGCCCAGGTGGCGGCCATCGCGACCGCGATGGCGATTGCGCGGGCGAGGAAGGGGCCGATCGGGGTAAATGCCAGCAGAAGGCCCAGTACGCCGGCATCGACGGCAAAACCGGTGCCGCCCGCTGCCACGAACCACGCGAGCCGCTTCATGCTGCGTCGGCCCTGCCGTCCAGGTCGCCTGCGTTTTCGCGGTCGATGAGCGGCGTCTGGCGCCTGCCCGGGCGTTTCGCGGCAAGAGCATCGATGCTCATGTAGTGGATGCGCAATTGCTCGGCGCGCGCCCTGGCGACGGAATCGAGGATGAGCCCGGCGGTGAACAGCATGAACGACACCATCATCAGTGCCAGGGCGAAGATCCAGGTTGGCTGGCGATCGACCAGCCCGGTCGCAAAATAGGCAAGCAGTACCGGAACCATGAAGACGAGACTTGCCGCCATGAAGCCGGCGCTGATCGTGCCGAAGAAAGTGAAGGGCCGCGTTTCCTTCATCAGCATGGCGAACATCCAGAGGATCTTGCCGCCGTCACGAAAGGTGGAAAGCTTCGAGTGCGAACCCTCGGGTCGCCGGCCATAATCGAGTTCGAGTTCCGACACCGGCAGCTTGAGGCGCGAGGCATGCACCGACATTTCCGTCTCGATCTCGAAGCCGCCGGAGACTGCGGGGAAGCTCTTGGCGAAGCGCCGCGAAAAGGCTCGGTAGCCGGAAAAAATGTCGGTGAAATCAGTGCCGAAAAGGCTGCGGTAAAGGATGTTGAAGATCCGGTTGCCAAAGGCGTGGCCCTGCCGGCCGGCATCCGCGGTGACGCCGCGGCGGGTGCCGACCACCATGTCGGCGCGTTCGGTCAGCAGCGTGCGGATCAGTTCCTCGGCATCGGCGGGTGCGTAGGTACCGTCGCCATCGGCCATCACATAGATGTCGGCGTCGATGTCGGAGAACATGCGGCGCACCACATTGCCCTTGCCCTGGCGGCGCTCGCGCATGACTTCGGCACCGGCGAGCATCGCGGCCAGCGCCGTCCCGTCGGTCGAATTGTTGTCGTAGACGTAGATGCGGGCGGTCGGCAGCGCCTGACGGAAGCCGCGAACCACGGACGCGATGGTGCCCGCCTCGTTGTAGCAAGGCAAAAGCACGGCTATGTCGAGATCCACCCCGCCTGTCATCATCGTTCCACCTGCCAACAAGGAAAACACGCGGCAATGTCGTCAATCCGCGTCGTTTTACTATTTCTTGAGAAGGTTAAGGCTAGGTTTCCTCCCTCTTCGATGGACGAACAAAAGGGTCGGCAGGCATGACGGATGCGATGCCACTAGCAGAAAGGGTCGCCGGGGCCCACGTGATCGAGGGTGAACACACGGGCCCGCTGACGGCACGGCTTGGCCTCATGGCGCTGGGCTATGCCGTCCTGGTGATTGTCATGATCGTGGCGATCAATGTGCCGGGCGCGACCGACTATGTCGGCATCGACAATGACGACGTCATGCGGCTGGTGACGGTGCGCGACCTTCTGAACGGCCAGGGATGGTTCGATCCGATGCAGTATCGTCTTGGCCTCGAGGGCGGGACGCTGATGCACTGGTCGCGGCTCGTCGACCTGCCGATTGCCGCGCTGGTGTCGTTTTTCGGCCTGTTCCTCGCGGCGCCGCAGGCGGAAGTCGTGGCGCTGGCCGTCTGGCCGCTGGCGCTGCTGGTGCCGTTGTTCTACGCAATGGGGCTTGCCGGAAAGCGTATCGGCGGCGCGCCCGTCATGCACCTGTCGCTCGGCATGACTGCGATATTCGCATTGACCACCAACCGTTTCCTGCCCGGTTCGATCGACCATCACAATGTCCAGCTGGTGCTGGTGGCAATCACGGCGGCGATGCTCGTTGATCGCAGCTATCGGGCGGCAAGCTACGCGACCGCCGGCGTGATGATGGCGCTGGCCATCGCCATCGGCGCCGAGACGACCCCCCTGGTTGCGGTCGTGGCGCTGATTGTCGCGGTGCTGTGGGCCTGGCATGGCGAGCCGTTCGCGGCCGCCGCGCGCGCCTTCAGCCTGGCGCTGGCGCTGACGATCACCGCGGCCTTCGTTGCGACCGTGCCGCCGCGTCTTTATGCGATGGTGACCTGCGACAGCCTGTCGATCGGATTTTACGGCCTGGCGACCCTCGGCGGCGCCTTGCTGTTCGTTTCCACCCATGCCGCACACCGGCTTGGTCGCGCCGGTCGATTTGCCGTTCTCGGCGGCAATGCCGTCGTCCTTGCAGGCGCCGCTCTGGTATTCGCGCCGCAATGCCTCGGCAGCCCGCTCGGCCATCTCGATCCGCTGCTGGTTAGCCTCTGGCTCGACCAGGTCACCGAGGCGCGCTCCTTCCTTGCGGTGCTGAGGACGGAGCCGAGTGCGATCGGCGGCTACTATGCCGTCGGTGCCCTGGCTCTGGCGGTATGCGCCGTGCGGATCGTCCGGCGCGACAACGTCGAACTGCATTCCATTCTCGCCCTCCTGCTCGCCGTCTGCTTCTTCGTGGCATTGATCCAGGTCCGCGGCGCGGTCTTTTCCAACCTGCTGGCAATTCTGCCGCTGTCTTTCCTGATCGCCGAATTGCGGGGCCGGGCGCATGCCGATCCCGATGACCTGGGCGCCGGGCTGGCCTATTTCACCATGGCGGTGATATCGGTGCCGGCGGTCTGGGCGGTCGGCGGGGCCCTGGCGGTCGACGGCGTCAAGGGGCTCTTCGAGCAGGCCAAGAACAGCCACCTTGCGGCGCGCAACGATTGCACCTCGAGAAAGGCGATGGAGCCGCTCGCTGGTCTGCCGCCTGGGGTCGTTGCCGCGCCGTCCGAGCTTGGCGTCGATATTTTGCGGTTTACGCACCACCGCGTGCTTTCCGCACCCTACCATCGCAACGAGGGCGGCATGCTGACCGAGTTGCACATCGGCCTGGCAACGCCCGAGGACGCGATCGCCTTCCTCTACGGCGCCGATGTCGGATATATCGCCTTCTGCGCGAGCGATACGCAAACGCGCGTTGTCGCCCACACCAAGCCTGACGGTCTTTATGCGAACCTCGCGAAAGGAACGGTGCCGCCCTATCTGGAGGCGCTGCCGGTGCCGGCATCCGGCCTGCAGATCTTCAAGGTTCTCCGCGTGCAGGAATAACATAGCCGGGCGTTGGCCCGGCTATCGGCCAGGTGAGTGCCTCAGTCCTGGCGCTTGGCGAGGCGCACGAACACGCCGTTTTCCGAACGCAGGGACAGGCGCGCAATCGGCTTGGGCACGTGACCCTCGACGGGCGTGATCTCGAAATGGCGGGCCAGCATCGCCAGGATGATCGCGCCTTCCTGCATGGCGAAGGAAGCGCCGAGGCAAACCCGCGGACCTTCGCTGAAGGGCATGTAGGCGGTACGGATCGCTTCCTTCTCGTCATCGCGGGAGAAGCGGTCGGGGTCGAAGGTGTCAGGTGCCTTCCAATAGTTGCGGTGCCGGTGCATGAGCCACGGCGATACGAAGATCGTCGATCCGCGCTTGACCTTCTTGTCGCGGATCACTTCGTCGCGGGTCACGTCGCGCGGCACGAAAGGCACCGGCGGATATAGCCGCAGGGTCTCGCGGAAGACGTCGCGGGTGAGCTTCATCAGCTTGAAGTGGCGCGGCGCGAACCCGCCCTCCTGCTCAAAGACGGTGTCTACTTCCTGCTGCATCCGGCGCTGGACCCCCTGGTCCTGTCCCAGCAGGTAGATCGCCCAGGCCATGGTGCTGGCCGAGGTCTCGTGCCCGGCGAGGAACAGCACGGCGATCTGGTCCGTCAGTTCGGATTCGGTGAAGCGGTTGCCGTTCTCGTCGGTCGCCTCGATCAGCGAGGCAAGGATGTCGCGCGGCGGGTTTTCCGGATTGGTCGCCAGCAGATCGAAGCGCTGGCGCACCATCCGCCCGAGCATACCGCGAATGGTGCGGGCGTATTTGTAGGCGCGCATGCGGGCGAGCGAAAAGGCCTGCGGCAATCCGGCCATGCTCCACACGCCATGTTCGTAGGCGAGTTCCTGATAGCTGTTGAAGGCGCTGAAGATGGTTTCGGCGTCTTCGCGGGTCAGCGGTTCGGAAAAGATCGTGCGGAAGATGATGTCGGCCGCCACATGGGTCATCTCGAAGTCGACCCGCACTTCCTGGCCATCGGCCATGGTGTCGAGCCGCACCTTCATCGCCTGGGCGGCATCCATCATCAGGTCGAAGACCTCGGAGATGCGGGCAAGTTCGAAGGCCGGCGTCATCATCTTGCGCTGGCGCCTCCAGGTCTGCCCCTTGGAGACGAAAATGCCGTTGCCGAGGATCTGGTGCAGCGTCGCCCCCATCAGATCGCTCTTCGGATAGAGATCGGGGTCGGCGTGCAGCACCCGATTGACGATATCCGGCTGATTGATGAAATACATCCGTCGTCTGGGCGTCCAGATCTCGCCCATCTTCATGATGTAGCTACGCTCATAGAGGACGTTGATCGAACAATGTCGCGCCTTCATGATCCGGGCAATCGGATTGAGCTTCTTAGTCCGGATGTTGGGCATCGGGCCAACGACTTCGGCCATTACTGAACTCCTGCGGGCATTTTACATTTCGGCATCTTCATGCGCCGTGCGAATCGGGATGTCATATCCATAGGGCCCAACAGTATTGAGTAGAAATCGTAACTGTCAGAGTGGACGTCGGGGTAATCTGGACTATCCAAATAAAAGAAGTGCATCAACATGCGCTCGCGCCGGGCTGCATTCATCCGGTCTGCGGCAATGGATTTATGGAATTGCGCGCTGATCAGGTGAGGCGTGGCGATATTCTTCGTTCCGTTGAGGAATGACAAGGGGTTTGTTGTCGCATAGCAGGCGCCATCGGGCTTCGAAGAAATATCGAACCATTTCAGCGCCGGGTTCCCGCCAAGATCGCTGAGATCATCGCGGAACCATCCCGCTTCGGGAAGATCCGAAAGCATCGGAATCGTCTGTCCGAGCGTAACCATGCTGAACCTCGACCCTGGTTCGGCAAGGGCAGGGCGCTGCCGGATCATGCGTGCGGCGATACTGGCGGCCAGCGGCGTTCCGAGACTGAAGCCGATCAGCAGGACCTCGTCATAGGCGTCACCGTCGATCATCGCCAGGGCGGCCTTGGCCAGTTGCTCGCGCCGCTCGCCAAGTCCTGCAACCTGCTGTCCGGCATCGCGCATGGTGAAGCGCGTAATGCGACCGATCCAGGCGGCATTGGTGCGATAGAGGTTGGCGGCCAGCCACCAGCCGGCCACACAGGCAAGCGCTAGCGGCAGAAGGGCCACGAGATTGATTCCGATCGGCCAGGCCAGCAGGGCAAGGAGACTGACGACTATAGCAGCGGCGACCGCCATGAAGGCGACCGCGACGAGGAACGGCGAGGCGAGCGTGACGGCAAATCCGGTATCCCTGGCGTAAGCGCGGGTAACGACGCCGCGCATTGCCATCTGCGCAAAGGCAATGATGCCGTGCAGGTAGGCCTTCAGCGTGTTGCGCTCCCAGTTGGCGCGGATGAGATCGTCCCATTCGAGGAAGGCGACATCGGTGGTCACGCGACTGCCGGTATGCTGCGCCGTCATCTTCCAGCACTTCACCAGCGGCAGCCGCGACTGGCGGGGGCCGAGGTCGACAGCCACATCAGTAAGTGCACTCCATTTTGCTGATTGTCTCGCAAGCGTGCGAGCGAATTGCGCCGGTCCGCGTGGGTCGAAGCCGCTGAGGTAGAGCACTAGCCGTTTGGAAATGCGGCGATCAGTTGGCATCGACACTCCGGTTGCAGACAACAGGGGGGAACCTCGTCCGGGCTTAATCGTCAATGGCCCTGATACACAAAACCGCCGAACTGGTCGACTGCCGCAAGGCCGCAGTCGGCGCGGATGCCCGGGCATCCACGGATTTGTCGCTGCAAAGCGCTGGGCAAATCGGCATGAACCTTGCCGGTTGCTGCTGAACTTCCCGCCGGCTTCGGCTACAAAGGGGACCATGAGCAGCTTTTTCGACAATGATTCGCCCACCAATCTTGCCGAGTACTCGGTGTCCGAACTTTCGGGCTCGATCAAGCGGACGATCGAGAATGCCTTCGATCAGGTGCGCGTGCGTGGCGAGATCTCCGGCTATCGCGGTCCGCATTCGTCGGGGCATGCCTATTTCGCACTGAAGGACGACAGGGCCCGCATCGATGCGGTGATCTGGAAAGGAACCTTTTCGCGGCTGAAGTTCCGCCCCGAAGAGGGGATGGAAGTGATCGCAACCGGCAAGGTCACGACCTTTCCCGGATCGTCGAAGTACCAGATCACCATCGAGAGCCTTGAGCCGGCCGGCGCCGGCGCACTGATGGCGCTGATCGAGGAGCGCAAGCGCCGCCTCGGAAGCGAGGGGCTTTTCGATCCCGCCCGCAAGCAGCTCCTGCCCTTCATGCCGCGGGTCATCGGCGTCGTTACCTCGCCAACAGGTGCGGTCATTCGCGATATCCTTCACCGCATTTCCGATCGCTTTCCGGTGCATGTGGTCGTCTGGCCGGTCAAGGTGCAGGGCGAGGGCTCGGGCGAGGAGGTGGCGGCGGCCATCC
>JAEWPB010000136.1 GCA_023399465.1 Pseudomonadota bacterium | reverse complement strand
CTTGAAAATAGAAGTGCGCGCTTATACATTACTTCGTAATGTGCGCATCCTCAAGGGGCGCTGCCCCGCCGGACGGCCTCCCCGGATCGCCATCAGCGGCGATTGCGAGGGCCTCGGCCCTCACGCTCCCGATCATCAGCGGTTCGCCGCTGAACCGCGACAGACAAGGAGACGGACGATCGCGATCTATCGGCTCTCGGCGCAGGTGATTTCTCGGTCGTCCGGCCGCAGTGCGACGGCGGCCGCCGCCTACCGTGCCGGGGTGCGCCTCGAGGACCGCCGCACGGGCCAGCTCCATGACTACGAACGGCGCTCCGGCGTCGTCCATGCGGAGATCATGGCTCCGGAGCAGACACCCGCCTGGATGCTGGATCGCAACGCGCTCTGGAACGCCGTGGAGATCGCGGAGAAACGCAAGGACGCGCAGTTGAGCCGGGAGGTGCAACTGGCGCTGCCGCACGAGCTGGACGCGTCCCAGAGGCTTTCCCTGGTGCGGGAATACGTGCGCCAGGCCTTCGTGGCGCGCGGCATGGTCGCCGACATCGCCATCCATGCGCCGCATCGGCAAGGCGACGAGCGCAACTGGCATGCGCATGTTATGCTCACCATGCGGACCATCACCGCCGAGGGGTTCGGTCAGAAAGAGCGTGGCTGGAACGACACGGCGTTGATAGAGCATTGGCGGGAGACATGGCAGGAGGCCGTCAACCAGACCCTGGAGCGGGCAGGTTGTGCCGGGCGTGTCGATCACCGCAGCCTGGAGGAACAGCGAGCTGAGGCGATGGAGAGGGCCGAGCAGGCCCGTGCTGCCAACGACAACGCTCGGGCCAAGGTGTTCGATCTCGCCGCCATCCGGCTCGACCGCGATCCGGAGCCGAAGATCGGCCATATCGCCATGGCGCTGGAGCGCCGGGGAGAGGAAACCGAACGCGGCAATCTCTGGCGCGCCATCGTGGCACGCAACCTCGACCGGTTCGGCGACTGGTTGACCCTGCAGCGTGTGCGCCTTGATGGGCTGTGGGAGCGCCTGGAGGCCGCCATGTCTCGACAGCGCGAGCAGGAGAGCGAGAGGAAGGGCCTCGGAGAAACCATCTCGCCGGATATGGCACGGGAGGCTTCCGGCTATACCCAGGAACAGCGCGATCGGCTGCTGGGACGGCGGCGCGATGAGGAGAACCCGACAGAGCGCGACGGGCGCCCAGCGAACCGAGGCCGAAAACCACGCCGCGACGACGATCGCGAGCGATAGCAGCTCGCACAGTCTAGTATGGCCACGCATGACTTTCACACAAGGCGGCATCAGGTAGCTGAGTATGAACGTCACGAGCGGATACGAGGTGAGAGCTGAAGATTGAGGGCAGGTCGAAATCACAACAGTAAGTTATCGGCTCGTTCAGAAGCCGCGGCCGCTTCTTTTTTTCACCCCAAAGGCTGAGGGTAAACCGGTCCCGTTATGCCGAGATATTGGCCAGTGGGCTTGAAGATGGCGGTGCCACTGGTTGTGTCGACATAATCTTTATAGAATTGATCGATGCCGCGTATGTCAAAGCTCCCGCCACTGCCCGCGATTCCATCGGTCTCAGTTCCGACGAAGGGGGATGGTGGCTTTCCCGTCTTATATTGATTTTCGTATTTGCGGCGGCGAAGCCTTCACCCAGCTGAAGGGTGGATGAACTTCGGCGCCGTTTTTGGACGGTTTGGAAGCCGCCGGTTCGTCTTCACCTGGAAATGTTGTTGACCGAGGAGATCATGCGTTACCAGGTCAAATAGATGAACTGACTGCCATTCTGACCCAGAAGGGCGAATTTTCCAGTCGCCTTGTCGTGCAGGACGCCATCTCTCAGTTCCGTATACTGTTCACGAAACTGATCTGCGCCTGATGTGTCGAAATTTACGCTCATCCGAGAGCTGCCGTCGCTAAAGTAATCGGTCGTCATCGTCATCCCAGTCTTAAAACCAAGACCTGCAATGTCGATTGCCTGCACAGTATTGTTTTCAAAAGCTTCCAGCATTGCTCTATTGCGCGGCGTAGACTGATCAGCCTTCATGCTATTGATCATAACTTGTCGCCAAGCTTGATCACTCTTCCCTTGGGCCGAGCCTACAAACGTATCCGTACGATCGCCGTTGCTATGGTAGGTCTTGGTGAATGTGCCATTTACGCCGTACCATCCCTGATTTCCGTCGAATTCACTGAGATTGCGGCGCTCACTGTTCGAAAGGTTGATTTCCTCGACTTCAACCTTCTCATCCGCCGAAGCAGCATCCTGCTTCATTCGGGAAGCGATCTCGATGATATTGCCGATGGCGTTGCCGGCCTTGAAAACATCGTCCGTGTTGCCCGTCGCGTCCGCAAGAATCTTGGATGCTGCTGAGGCGGAATTCGTTGACGTGGCTCCCGACGTCCCGAACAGTATAGCAACTGAGTTGCTGGAAAAGTTACTGACCGATGAGATCATCGCGCGTGCTCCGGAGAATAAAATATTCCCCGGCTCATTCGGGGCCTCTGCAATCGCAGACCGGCATCATGCCTGGGTCGATACTAAGTATCATTTCTGAATATTAGCTTAATTTTCAACCTACGAAGGTGTAAACTGTCGTCCATTATATTTATGGGTGTGTAATCGCGAATTCACATGGATTTCCGCCACGAGTGGGGCGAATATGCTTTTGCACGGAAAGCGTGTATATCTGGAGGTAATTATGAAAAAATTTTCTAAAATACTCACTGTTGCAGCGGCTTCTTTGCTTGGCTCGATCGCCTTGGCGAGCGCTGCCGCGGGCAGCGTGCGGCAATCGTCGGATCGTGTGTCACGATCATGACCGTCAAGCCGAACTCGGCATTGAGTGTCAGGAACAGCGACATGATCTCGTCGGCCGTTCGGCTGTCGAGGTTCCCCGTCGGTTCGTCGGCCAACAGCAGCGACGGATTGCCGATCAATGCGCGGGCAACCGCAACGCGCTGGCGCTGGCCTCCGGACAACTCGCCCGGCCGGTGCGCGGCCCGATCTTCGAGGCCGACCTTTTGCAAGGCGCGGGCGGCAATGGCACGCCGCTCAGCTTTCCCGACGCCGCGATAGACAAGCGGCAAAGCCACATTGTCGAGCGCCGTATAGTGCGGCAGAAGGTGGAAGGACTGGAAGACAAAACCAATGACCTTGCTCCGCAGCAAGGCAGCCGCGTCCGATGAGAGCTGTTCAACCGGCATGCCATCGATCTGCATTTTCCCACGCGAGGGGTGGTCGAGCAGGCCGATCAGGTTCATGAGGGTCGTCTTGCCCGAGCCGGATGGACCCGTTAGTGCGCATAACTCGCCACGCCCCACACGCAGCGTCACATTGTGAAGAACCGGGACGAGGTTTTTCCCCTCTCCATAGGTCTTTCCCAGGTTCTCAACGGCAAGCATGGTGTTCCTCGGCTGCAATCACTCCTTCCTTCCGCTGTTCAACAGTGCAGTGTTACAAGCCACGGTGGAAGATGCCAAGCCGCGAATGCTGCTTAAACGAGCGAGGTACAATCCGCGCCTGCGCCGCCGTAAAGCTGGTCGTTTCCTGTTCCCCCAAAGAGGACGTCGCCGCCGGCTCGGGTGGCCGTGTGTTGCCGAAGCCCCTGAAACATTGGGGCGCGAAACCAATGCTGTTTATCACAATAAAAAGCCACAGCGGGTGGGGTAAAACCGCTGCGGCGAGATTGGGCAGCCATCATGGCTCGCTGATCCAACTTTACCGCTGGAACAAGTATGCGTGGTATGAATGAGCTGTCTAGTTCCTCAACCCTGAGTGAGGCTTGCGGCAGTTGTATTATCCTGCGCCATCTTCGGCGAAGGATTGTGTCTTCAGCGGCTGTAGCCTCTCTGAAATAGGCGTGAAGAAGGGGTAAATGTCATTATGGAACCGCTTTTCAAGCATTCCTGAAGTGCTGCCGAAGTGCAAAACGGCGCATCCGCTCAGATGGCGCGGCTCTACTTTTCAGCACAGTATTTCCACGCCACGAAAACGCGGGCGGCGACCGAGCTATACTTGACGGATCAGGCGAATCCCCGCAGCCTAGCGCTGTAGCCCTATAGTCGCTTGGGTGATCTTAATTTCCTGTTAACCATATAGCCCTATAGCCATATAGAATGAAGATTCTCGCTGTCATTTCTCAGAAAGGCGGGGTTGGAAAGACCACCCTCGCAACAGCTTTGGCTGTCGCTGCGGAGCAGGATGGCAAGAGCGTCGCCCTGTTCGATCTTGATCCACAAGCTTCCGCCTGCTTTTGGGCTGATCGTCGCAAAGCTACTGGCAAGGGTGAAACGCCCGTCGTCCGTGATGTGAATTTCAATCGCCTGCCCCATGTTTTGGAGGCTATGAGAAGCGGAGGGGCCGACCTCATTATCTTGGACTGCCCGCCGCAACAGCGTGACATTGCGGACGCAGCCTTGAGCGCTGCCGACATGGTGCTAATTCCTACCCGCGCGGAAGCGCTCGATATTCGCGCTATGACCCAGACCGTCAGGTTAACACAGCAAATGGGAAAGCGCGCTTCAGTCGTTCTCACCTTCTGCCCGCCGACAGGGGCAGAGATAGAGCAGGCTCGCGAGATCGTAGCCCAGCTTAAAGCCGACCTCGTACCAGTTTCTATTCATCTGAGGAAAGCCTATGCCCGCGCCCAACAGGACGGACAAGCCGCGCAGGAATACGAGCCAACCAGTAAGGCGGCCGCCGAAATCCAGAGCCTATATAAATATAGCGCTATAGCCCTATATGGAGAGACACAGCATGGCAAAGCCAAAACCAAATCTCGCCGGACTTCTTGACGGAATACCGGACGCACCGCCGCCGCTTGCCCCGCGGCAGGCCGGGCGCTCGCGCCGGAACGCCGAGCCGTCGAACGAGCCGACCGTTTTAGTTGGTGCCAATCTTCCCCCGATCTATGCCCGCAATCTGGCGCTTCTCCATGCCGAAACTGGCCGCAGTAAAAAGCAGCTTTTGCAAGAAGCGCTCGACATGCTCTTTACGGCCAGGGGCGGGGCGGGGATCAAGTTTTAGGGCTATAGCCATGTAGTGCTATAGCGGGTTGCCGTTGTCGCATTACACAGGCACGATTAAATCACAATTCCGCTGATTCTAGCGGAAGTTAACTGAAGGATGGCTTAGGCCCAGAAACACAAAAACCCGCCAAGGGCGGGCTTCTGATATCCGCCGAAGCGGGAAATTCACTTGCTGTGGTAAGCGTGACTTTCCCAAAATCGCCGGCACATTGCAAGAGGTATTTCTTGCCACGGTTTCGCTTTGCCTAATTTAGGTCGGGGCGAGCCGTGAGCGGCCCGCGTCCTTGTCGGTTCCACACCGAGAGGATGACGCATGTTTGAAGCAATCGGGGACATTGTTGGCGGCTCACAGCCGCAACGGGAGCGCACGCCCGTCAGGCGGCAGTCGCGCGCGGCAGGGCGCTGCGAGGCTGTTTTCTGGCGGCGGACGGATCGGCAGGAGGTGCGCCGGATCGTCATGGCGGCGCGCCGCTACGAGCTGGCGACACGACAGCCAGGCGCACGTAGCGGCGCGCTGGGCTCGATTGCTGTCGAAATCATCGAACTCTTCGCCAACCTGGTGGATTTTCGCTCGGGGCGGCTGGAGCCGTCATTGGACACGCTCATGCGGATGCTGAAGCGGTCGCGGGACGCGATCAGCCGCGCTCTGAAAGCGCTGCGGGCACATGGCTTCCTGGATTGGCTGCGCCGCTACGTTCCGACCGGGAACGAGGGCAGGGGACCGCAGGTCCAGCAGACCAGCAACGCCTACCGTCTTTCGCTTCCGGAGCGCGCTCGGCGGCTGCTCGGCCGATACGGGCAGGCTGCACCGGAGCCGGAGGATGTCAGCCAGGCGCGGCAGAGCCGCGCCGCCGAATTGGAGGCGCACCGGAAGAGCCTTCCGCTGTCTGAGTTGCCGTTGTTCGACCTCGACGACGGCCCTCTCGCCCGGGCCCTTGCTCGGCTGGGAGCCGGACTTGAGAAACAACGTGAATCCGCCAGGCAGACTGAATCCCAGTCTCGTTCAATTCCTATGAGAGATTAAAACGGAGTCGGCCTTTGGCCGACAAGATTTTTTCCATCCCGACCACCAGATTACCGTCATGCTCGCTGCGTCAACGGCCTGCGGCCGTCCTCCGCTACGCTACGGCCCTGCGGGTGACTGTCGCTGCGCGTGACGGTGCGTATGAAGTATCGGGACGGGGAACATCAGTCCCGCGCTTCGCGCGGGGTTCGCTTTGGCCCTGCGGGCCGCATCGAACAGGGAACTGCCGAGGCGGCAACGTCTCTTGAAAAACCCAAGTTGTTAGGTTATTTTGAAGCATGGTCACCGTTCTCCGCGAAGCAGGAATGCGATTTGTCATTTACACGGATGACCACGAGCCGGCGCACACCCATGTCTATGGAGACGGGGAGGCCCGCATCAATATCCTCGATCTCACCGTGTTGTCGAACCGGGGAATGAAGAAGCGGGATTTGAGCGTCGCCCTTGCCATCGTTCAGGCGAACAAGCGCCTGTTCATCGAGAAATGGGAGAGCATCCATGGGTGAAGTTGTCTTTGAAGATCGCCACTACCGAGACGCTACCCTGAAAGGGGAGGCAGAGCGTGCCCGCGCGCCAATCCCGGCTTCGGCCCGTTTCGATGAAGCATCCGGCCGCATCGTCGTGGATTTCACCAACGGCGCGGCCTTCATGGTGCCTGCCCGATCGATCCAGGGGCTGGAGAAGGCGACGGCCGCCCAGTTGGCCGAGGTCGAGCTTCTCGGCGAGACCGGATTGCACTGGGAAAGCCTGGACGTGGATTTCACCATCGCCGGGTTGATGAACGGCATCTTCGGCACGGCGAAGTTCATGGATGCGCAGCGCCGAGGCGGCCAATCCCGATCGGCGGCCAAGGTCGAGGCAAGCCGTGCCAACGGGGCCAAGGGAGGACGGCCCCGAAAAATCAGCTAGGGCCGACATGCCTGGAGTGTTCGGCCTAGCTTGAGGCGAGCCCGAACACTGGTCACCAGGATTATTCCGGCCTATTGACCGGGGACGAGAATTCCTTCCCGGAGAGAAGAACGAGGATTCTATCCCGATCCGTTGTCTCCAGCAAAGCTTGCCGAATCCGCTCGTAGGCACCGGCCGTCTGTTGCGGCGCGTTCTTCCAGTCCCCAACATTGTCTTTCAAACCGGCCACCCGGCAGACTTGCGACCAGTAGGCAAATCCCGCCCATGTATCTGGCCCACCGATCTCTTTCACAGCCTTCTCGATGAGGATGATCGTTGACAGGTCGGTGTGCGACCTAACGGGCTGTTCTCTCAGCACGTCGATCAGTTCCTGACGCTCACTGTTGCCAGCCTCGGCGTTCTGCAGCACGCTTTTGAACACACTGCCCGGAACACCCCTCAGCTTTTCAAGGGCGCGTTGCATGATGTTGTCTGGGTCCATTCGATTGTCTCCTTGTTGATCGAGACACTATTGGACGCAGATAGCGGAGAGGAAAACAAGGTATATTTTTTAAAATATGATGCGTCTGTCGTATTGACGAGAACCGTACATGTCGCTCAATATACCTGAGTGAAAAACGCAACAGAGGACGTCATGACTGAAGCAACAGAAAAGCGCGACAATTTTATCAAGCTTGCAGAGGGGCGCACCCAGCTTGCTCTTGATGCGATCAAGAAACTGGGAAACCTCAGCAACAAGCAGGCCTATACGTGGGAGCAGGGCGAAATAAACCAGATCGCCAAGACGTTGCGCGATGCGATCAGCGCCATGGAGCGCAAGTTTGATCCGAAGTCGGAGAAGAAGGAAACCTTCAAGCTGCGGATTGGTCAATAAATACGGATCATATTTTAATAAATATGTATCGTTCTATTACCGATACCGGCGATCCCTGTACCAGATAATCCGCTCCATCCGGAGCGGCTTTCGTGCCCGGATGAAGCAGAGCATTTCGTTGGTCGGGAGTTCGAGGATGTCGGAGGCCGTCAGCAGCGGTTCCTTGGCTTCGGCCGTGCTGGTGCCTGCCGTTTTCGATCCTGATGCCGTCGATGTCGATTGAGTTTGCAGCGTCTGATATCCGGCCAGCTTGGAGGCCCATTCGGCGGTGCGGCTGTCGCCGCGCCCGAGGTTGAATATCCGCGTCGTGGCGCAGGAGCCGAGGATGGTGTCGGCGGCATTGCCATAGACCGCCTCAAGACTTCCTCTGTCCTGCAGGATGAACATCGTCTCCAGGTTGATGCCTGCCGCCACCGTGGCGATATCGACGATGCGATCGAGGCGGCCGAGGCGGGTGAATTCGTCGGCGACGAACAGGACGGTTCTTTCGGCCGGGTGGCGGTCCTTTTGTTGCACCATCAGCGCGAGCAGAAGGTTCGCCATCAGGCGCATGAATCCGGCCTGCGGCCCGACCTGGTCGAGCGGAATGACGATGAACAGATCGGCCTTGCCGTGCAGGAGGGTTTCGAGGTCGAAGCTGGCCTCGCCGCCGAGGAATTCGCGCATGTCATCGGCGGCCGTCCATTCCAGCGATTTGGCGACGGTGGAAAGGATCGAGCCGCGTTCCTTGTCGCCCATGGCGAGGAACGAGCCCGCCAGCTCGGCGGCGCGGCCTCCGGCCAGGTCCTGCGTTTCAGCCCAGTCTTCAAGCGTGTCGAGAAACCTGGCATTCAGGATCAGGCTCCGCACTTCGTGTAGGGTCGGCGCATCGCTTAGCTCATGGACGACCTCGATAACCGTCTGCAGGCAATTGCGCGCCCGGTCGGAGAAGTGGGCGGCATTGCCTGTCTCTGGGATGATGATGCCGTCCGCAAGGACGGCCGCATCGCGGCTGCGATGCAGTTTTCGGATGAAGGCCATGGGATTGAAACCAACAGGTTTCTGTCCGTCGATCCGGCTTGCCTTGCCCACCTGGAACGGATCGAGCGCGACGACCCGCTGGCCTTTGGCCGTGCGTTTCTGAAACGTGGTATCGACCAGCTCGCCCTTGATGTCGAGCGCCACCACTGGCCCGTCATGGTCGAAGATGGCGGGCATGATCGCGGAGACACCCTTGCCGCCGCGTGTGCCTGATATGACGGCATGGTGGCCGCCGAGCCAGCCGCGTTCGTCGTTCTTGGCATAGCGCACCATCCTGCCGCCCTTCGTCAGGCCGAGCGGCAGGCCTTTCTGCAACCGGATTAGATCGGCGATGTCGGAGTCCGACAGAAACTCCCCTCGCCATGGGCCATCGGCGACGACACGCGATGTGGGAAACAATAGCGACCAGGCCTTGCCGATCGCGCCGGAAAACATGATCCAGAGCACTGCTGCTGCAACGATCACGCCATCGAGGGCGAGGCTGGCCGGGCGGCCGGACAGGACAATGGCCGTGATGGTATCCATCGTGGCCGCCAGGTTGGCGAGAAGCCCGGACAGGCCGGAACCGCCATGCCAGGCATGAGCGAAGGATGCGGCAATAATTTCCCAAGCGGCTAGCCCCCCGGCTGCGATCAGCAGGACGGCGAAGGCGAGCGTTGCCCATGCCGCCGATCGTTCCTGCCAGCTCCGGCCGAACCAATGGACGCCGATCGCGGCGCAGAGGGTGAGGATGGACGGCAGGGCAGGGGCAAGGCTGGTCATTCTCGTGATGTCTTCTTATCGATCCGGTCGAGCCAGGTGTGCAGGAATTCGCGGTCTCGTTCCCGTGTGTGGAAGCTGAAGACGTGCTTCAACACGTAGTCCCTTAACTTTGGATTGCGCGCGACATGCTCGGCGAAGAACTGCCCTAACAGAACGTTTCTCCGGTCCTCCGATTTCCGTTGGGCATGATCGGCGCGGGCCTGCCTCAGGGCGGCGGCAGCTTCGGCCTGGTCTGCCTTTGAACCGGGTTCGGGCGGCGGTGGTTTCCTAC
>JAEWPB010000100.1 GCA_023399465.1 Pseudomonadota bacterium | reverse complement strand
GGTCACATTCATCGTCACCCCGGCTCGCTTGATCGGCTACGAATTCAAGGAAGGCATTCCTGAGGAGGCGCGCACACTGCTCGTCGTCCCCTGCCTGATCAGCAACCGCGACAGCGTCGACGAACTGACCCGCAATCTCGAGGTCCACTACCTCGCCAATCCGCGCGGCGAGATCTATTTTGCCCTGGTCAGCGACTGGCCCGACAGCAAGGTCGAGGAGACGCCGGCCGACCTCGAAGTCCTCGAATACGCCAAGCGCGAGATCGCCAACCTTTCCGCGCGCTATGCCTATGACGGCAAGACCCGCTTCTACCTGCTGCATCGCCGTCGCCTCTACAATCCCGGCGAGGGCGTCTGGATGGGCTGGGAGCGCAAGCGTGGCAAGCTGCATGAGCTCAATCTGCTGCTTCGCGGCGACCGCGATACCACCTTCCTGCAGGGCGCCAATATCGTTCCCGAGGGCGTGCAGTACGTGATGACGCTGGATTCCGACACGCGCCTGATGCGCGATTCGGTCACCAAGCTCGCCGGCAAGATGTATCATCCGATCAACCGTCCGGTGATCGACCCCAAGACCAATCGCGTCGTCAGCGGCTACGGCCTGCTGCAGCCGCGCGTAACGCCGTCGCTGACGACCGGCGAGGATGCCTCGGTCTTCCAACGCATCTTCTCGATCAACCGCGGTGTCGACCCCTATGTCTTCACCGTCTCCGACGTCTATCAGGACATCACGGGGGAAGGTACTTTCACCGGCAAGGGGCTGTACCACATCGACGCCTTCGAGGCGGCCCTGAAGGGGCGTATCGACGAGAATGCCGTCCTCAGCCACGATCTTCTCGAAGGTTCGCTGGCGCGTTGCGCGCTGGTGACCGACGTCGAACTGGTCGAGGATTTCCCGGTCCGCTATGAAGTCGAGGTCTCGCGCCAGCATCGCTGGGCGCGCGGCGACTGGCAGCTGCTGCCCTACATCTTCAATCCGGCGCGCGGTGTCAGCGCGCTCGGCCGGTGGAAGATGATCGACAACCTCCGCCGTTCGCTGACCCCGATCGCCTGGTTCTTCGCTTCGGTTCTCGGCTGGTACTTCATGGATCCGTTCCAGGCGCTGGTCTGGCAGATCCTGCTGATCTTCTGCCTATTCGTGGCCCCCACCTTGTCGCTGCTTTCCGGTATCGTGCCGCGCAAGAGCGATATCGTGGCGCGCGCCCATCTCTATACGGTCTGGTCGGATATCCGTGCCGCCAACGCGCAAGTTGCGCTGCGCATCGTCTTCATCGCCGACAGCGCCTGCATGATGGCCGACGCCATCTCGCGCTCGCTCTACCGCCTGTTCGTCAGCGGCAAGCTGATGCTCGAATGGAAGACGGCCGCCAGCGTCCACGCCAGCGCCCAGGATTCGGTCTGGGGCTACTACCGTGCCATGTGGCATGCGCCGGTACTGGCGCTGCTGGCCCTTTTCTTCGCCGCCCTTCCCGGCGACAACGCCTTCCTTGTCGGCATTCCCTTCGTGCTGATGTGGGTATTGTCGCCCGCGGTCGCCTGGTATGTCAGCCAGTCGGCGGAAACGGAGGACCGGCTGGTCGTTCCGGAGCCCGTCGTCACCGAGCTTCGCAAGGTTGCCCGCCGTACCTGGCGCTATTTTGAAAGCTTCGTCACTGCCGAGCAGAACTTCCTGCCGCCGGATAATTACCAGGAAACGCCGTCGCCCGTCGTTGCCGCACGCACCTCGCCGACCAATATCGGCGTCTACCTGCTCTCGGTGATTTCCGCCCGTGATTTCGGCTGGATCGGCTTCGAACAGACGATCGAGCGCCTCGAGCAGACCGTTGCCACCATCGACCGGATGGAAAAGTACCGCGGCCATCTGCTCAACTGGTATCACACCGATACGCTGAAGACCCTCGGCCCGCGTTATGTCTCCGCCGTCGATAGCGGCAATCTCGCCGGCCATCTGATCGCGGTCTCGTCGATGTGCCGCGAATGGGCGGAAGCGCCGTCTGCGCATCTTCAGGGCAATCTCGACGGCATCGGCGATGTCGCGGGCATCCTTGAGGAAGTGCTCGCCGATCTGCCGGATGATCGCAAGACCGTCAGGCCGCTTCGCCGGCGTCTTGCCGAACGCATCACCGGCTTCCAGAATGCCGTTGCCGCGGTCAAGCGCGAGCACGAGTTCGCCTCGATCCGCATCATCAACCTGTCGGTGCTGGCGCGCGACATCCAGAAGCTCGCCGCCAACCTCGACCACGAGGTGCGTTCGACGCAAAGCGGCGAAGTCACCAGCTGGGCGGCCTCGCTCGTCGATATCTGCGAAGCCCATGTCACCGACAGCGTGTTCGACCTCTCGAACATCGAGCCGCTACGCCAAAGGCTCGCGCTGCTGCGCGACCGCACCCGCGACATCGCCTTCTCGATGGACTTCGGCTTCCTGTTCCGGCAGGAGCGGCGGTTGCTGTCGATCGGCTACCGGGTGGAAACCGGCGAACTGGACGAAGCCTGCTACGATCTGCTTGCGTCGGAAGCGCGCCTCACCAGCCTGTTTGCTATCGCCAAGGGCGATCTGCCGACGGAACACTGGTACAAGCTCGGCCGTCAGGTCGTGCCGGTCGGTTCGCGCGGCGCACTGGTCTCCTGGTCTGGATCGATGTTCGAATACTTGATGCCGCCGCTCGTCATGCAGGAGCGCCAGGGCGGCATTCTCAACCAGACCAACAATCTGGTGGTCAAGGAGCAGATGAACTACGGCCGCCGGCTCGGCACGCCGTGGGGGATCTCGGAAGCGGCGTTCAACGCGCGCGATCACGAGCTGACCTATCAGTACACCAACTTCGGCGTGCCGACGCTGGGGCTGAAGCGCGGCCTCGGCCAGAATGCGGTCATTGCCCCCTATGCGTCGATCCTCGCCAGCCAGTACGATCCGCGCGCGGCGCTCGACAACCTCGAGGTGCTGCGTGGCCTTGGCGCCCTCGGCCCCTACGGCTATCACGATGCCGTCGACTTCACGCCCACACGCGTGCCGGAAGGCAAGCGTTGTGCGGTGGTGCGCAACTACTATGCCCACCACCACGGCATGTCGATCGCCGCAGTCGCCAACGTCGCCTTCAACGGCCGCCTGCGCGAGCTGTTCCATTCCGATCCTGTGATCGAGGCGGCCGAGTTGCTGCTGCAGGAAAAGGCGCCGCGCGACATCCCCGTCATGAGCGCCAAGCACGAGCCGGAGGCGCCGGGCGGCGCGCAGGGCGACCTGCCGCATCCGGAGGTCCGCACCATCGTCGATCCCGCCTCGCAGGATCGCGAACTGGTGTTCCTGTCGAACGGCCACTATTCGGTGATGCTGACTGCGACCGGTGCCGGCTATTCGCGGTGGAACGGCCAGGCGGTGGCACGGTGGAAGCCGGATCCGACCGAGGATCGCACCGGCACCTTCATCTTCCTGCGTGACACGGTGAGCGGCGAATGGTGGTCGGCGACCGCCGAACCGCGCAGCGTCGAGGGCGAGAAGGTCAAGGTCCTCTTCAGCGACGACAAGGCAGAGTTCACCAAGACCGTCGGTGCGCTGACGAGCGAGGTCGAATGCATCGTCGCCACCGAGCACGATGCCGAAGGCCGCCGCCTGACGCTGCTCAACATGGGTTCGGAGGACCGCTTCATCGAAGTGACCTCCTATCTCGAGCCCGTCATCTCCACGGAAGATGCTGATAGCGCGCATCCGCTGTTTTCGCGGATGTTCGTCAAGACCGAGATCGGCCGCCGCGGCGACGTCATCCGGGCGGAGCGCAACAAGCGCAATCCGAACGAGCCGGACATGTGCATCGCCCACCTGATCGTTGACAATTCCGGCACCTCGCGTCCGACGGAATTCGAGACCGACCGCCGCCGCTTCCTGGGCCGTGGCCGCAGCCTCTCCGATGCCGCCGCCTTCGATCCCGGCGCAACGTTGTCGGGAAGCGATGGCTTCACGCTCGATCCGGTTCTGTCGCTCCGCCGCGTCGTGCGCGTACCGGCCGGCAAGAAGGTAAAGGTGATCTTCTGGACCATCGCAGCGCCGAACCGCGAAGAGGTCGACAAGGCGATCGACCGCTATCGCCATCCCGACGCCTTCAGTCATGAAATCGTTCATGCCTGGACGCGAACCCAGGTGCAGATGCGCCATGTCGGCGTCACCTCGCAGCAGGCCGCCGCCTTCCAGCACCTCGGTCGCTACCTGGTCTATCCCGACATGCACCTTCGCGCCGATCCCGGCATGGTGCAGGGCGGACTGAAATCCCAGACCGCGCTCTGGCCACTGGCGATCTCCGGCGATCACCCGATCTTCGCGCTGCGCATCAACGACGACATGGACATCGGCATCGCCCGCGAGGCGCTCGCCGCCCAGGAATACCTGCGTCTGCGCGGCGTGACCGCGGACCTGGTGATCGTCAACGAACGTGCCTCGTCCTACGCTCAGGACATGCAGCATGCGCTTGATGCGGCCTGCGAGAACCTGCGCCGGATCGGCCAGGCGGACGGCCTGCGACAGCACATCTTTGCGGTCCGCCGTGACCTGATGGAGGAATCCACCTGGAAGGCGCTGCTGGCGGCAGCCCGGGTGGTCTTCCATGCCCGCAACGGCAAGATCGTCGACCAGATCAACCGCGCGACCTCGCTGTTTGCGCCTCCGCGGGTGATCGAGACACAGGACGCCGAGGTCCCGACGACGGTTCAGGCGCCGGTACCGGTCCTTCCACGCCCGGCCCCGGAAATGCCGCCCCAGGACGATCTCGAATTCTGGAACGGCTATGGTGGCTTCGCCAAGGACGGTCGCGAGTATGTCGTACGCCTCTACGGTGGCCAGTCGACGCCGCAGCCGTGGATCAATGTCATCGCCAACGAACACTTCGGCTTCCATGTCGCGGCTGAAGGTGCGGGCTTTACCTGGAGCCGCAACTCGCGCGACTACCAGTTGACGCCGTGGACCAACGATCCGGTCATCAACCGCCCCGGCGAGGCCTTCTATGTCGTCGATACCGACAGCGGTGAGGTGCTTTCGCCCTTCGCTGCCCTCTCCGGGCGCACGGACGTCGAGTTCGAAGCCCGTCATGGCTTCGGCTACTCGATCTTCACCAGCAAACAGGATGGGCTGGAGTTCGAGGTCACGCAGACGGTCGATCAAGACCGGCCGGCGAAGCTGACCCGCTTCGTAATCCGCAACCTCGACGGCAAGCCCCGGAACCTCAAGCTCTACGGCTATGTCGAATGGGTTCTCGGCAACAACCCGCAGAAGACGGCGCCGTTCATCCTGCAGTCGATCGACCAGGAAATCGGGGCGATCTTTGCCGGCAATCCTTATAGCATCGACTATTCCAGCCGTACTGCCTTCTTTGTCGCCAGCGAAAAGCCGTCAAGCTTCACGACCAGCCGACGCGAGTTCATTGGTTCGCACGGGTCCGTAAGCAAGCCGAAAGCCGTGTGCTCGGGCTCTGCCCTGTCCGGCTCGGCCGAGCTTGACGGCGATCCGTGCGCGGCGCTGGCATTCGACATTGTTCTCCCGCCGAACGAGGCGAAGGAGACGCTGTTCGTGCTCGGCGATGCGGACACCGAACAGGAGGCCTGTGACCTTGCACGCGAAATCCGCAGCGATACCTTCGGCGCCCTGCTTCAGCGGACCACCGGCTTCTGGACGAAGTTCAACGCCCGCGTGAAGGTCCGGACCCCCGATGCGGCGATGAACCATCTGGTCAATGGCTGGTTGCCTTATCAGGCTCTCGGTTGCCGTATCCTGGCCCGCTCCGCCTTCTATCAGGCAAGCGGCGCCTATGGCTTCCGCGATCAGTTGCAGGATACGCTCGCATTCCTGCTGCACGATCCGGCGCTCGCCCGCAAGCAGATCATCAAGGCGGCAGGCCGTCAGTTCCGCGAAGGCGATGTTCAGCACTGGTGGCTGCCGATGACAGGGGCGGGTGTGCGCACCATGATCTCCGATGACGTGGTCTGGCTCGGCCATGCCATCCACCGCTATGTCTCGATGACCGGCGACACATCGCTGCTCGATGAGGAGCTTCCCTTCCTCGAGGGAGCTGCACTGATGCCCGGCCAGCACGACTCCTTCTTCAACCCGGAGATCTCGCGGGTCTTCGCCAGCGTCTACGAGCACGCTGCACTCGCGCTTGATCTCGCGGTCGAGCGGACCGGCGCCAATGGCCTGCCGCTGATCCTCGGTGGCGACTGGAACGACGGCATGAACCGCGTTGGCGAAGAAGGTCGGGGCGAAAGCGTCTGGCTCGGCTGGTTCCTGTCGGGCACCTTGCGCAGCTTCACAGAGATCGCCCGCAAGCGTGGCGACACGGCCCGGGTCGAACGCTGGACGGCACACCGCGAGAAGCTTCGCGACGCGCTGGAAACGGCGGGATGGGACGGCGGCTACTACCGTCGCGGCTATTTCGATGACGGCACGCCGCTCGGCTCGCGCGACAATATGGAATGCCGGATCGACTCCATCGCCCAGTCCTGGAGCGTTCTTTCCGGTGAAGGCCGGCCGGAGCGCTCGGGCATGGCGATGGACGCGGTCCTCGCCGAACTGGTCGACGAGGGCGCCGGCATCATCCGCCTGTTCACCCCGCCGTTTGAAAACACCGACCACGATCCGGGTTACATCAAGGCTTATCCGCCGGGGGTCCGTGAGAATGGCGGTCAGTACACGCATGCGGCGATCTGGGTCGTGCAGGCGCTGGCGGAACTGGGACGCGGTGATGACGCATGGCGTTGCTTCTCGCTGCTCAATCCGGTCCTTCATGCCCGGGAACGGAGCGCGGCGGATCTCTACCGCGTCGAGCCTTACATCGTTGCGGCCGATGTCTACGGTGCCGACAATCGCACCGGGCGTGGCGGCTGGAGCTGGTATACCGGTTCTGCGGGCTGGCTCTATCGAGCCGCCGTGGAAAGCCTGCTCGGTATCCGCCGCCAGGGTGACCGCCTTCTGGTCAATCCGGTCCTGCCTTCCGGCTGGGATGGTTTCGAAGCCGATCTTGCTATCGGCGACCAGACCTACCATGTCGTCGTCAAGGCCAGGGACGGAGGCTATGCGGTTTCGGTCAATGGCGACGAACTCCGCGATGCAAGCGAGGGATATCCCTTGCGGCAGGTCGAACCCGAGACCGCATGACACCAAGGGGCAGGCGGTCTCGATGATCGCGGACCTCCGAAGGACTGAAGAGTACCGAAGAACCGCGCTCGGGGTTGACCTGGGCGCGGTTTTTCTTGTCCAACTGGTGAGTCCCCCCGGCATGGAGAATGTCTGGCATTCGGCTATCCTGCGGCTTGGGATCATCGATGATGCTCGCTTGTTATCACAATGGAGGGGATGCCCGGTGAACGACGAATTTCTGTTTGACGGCCCCGCTGATGCCCGCTTCACCATCTTGCTGGCGCATGGCGCCGGCGCTCCGATGGATTCGGCGTCGATGACCGCGAGTGCGGCTGCGCTCGGCGCCGCCGGCTTTCGCGTCGCCCGTTTCGAATTCGGCTACATGGCGGCGCGGCGGACGTCGGAAAGCCGCAAGCCACCGCCGCGGGCCGAGACGCTTATTCCCGAATACAGGGCAGCGGTGGCGGAACTGGATGCGACCGGTCCGCTGATCATTGGCGGGAAGTCCATGGGCGGGCGGGTCGCCAGCATGATCGCCGACGAACTGCACGGCGAAGGGAAGATCGCCGGCCTGTTATGCCTCGGCTATCCCTTCCATCCCCCCGGCAAGCCGGAGCAATTGCGGACCCGGCACCTCGAGAACCTCGAAACTCCGACGCTGATCTGCCAGGGAACCCGCGATGAATTCGGCACGCGGGACGAAGTGTCGACCTACAGCCTGTCCGACAGCATCCGGATACTATGGCTTGAGGACGGTGATCACGACCTCAAGCCACGCAAGAGCGTTTCCGGTTTCACTGTCGCCGACCATCTGAAGACGCTCGCCCATGCGGTAAGCGACTGGACGGCGGGTCTGCCGACCTGAGTGATTGTGCCCGAAGCGCGGCTGATCCGCGTTCAGGGCGGACATCCTGGCTAGCGGCCAGCCGGCAACTGCGGACGAAAAAGGCCGGAGGAAAATCCCCCGGCCCTGAATGGCGTGCTTGCGGATCGTGATGATCAGGCCGCTTCCGGCTCCGTGGCATGGGCCTTGCGGACCTCTTCGTCCGTCAGGATGCCGCTCGCCCGAAGCAGGGCTGCAAAGCGGCCGTTGCTCTGGCCGAGTTCCTCAAATCCACCGGCTTCGACGATCCGGCCCTGGTCGAGGAACAGCACCAGGTCCGCTTCGCGCACCGTCGACAGGCGGTGGGCGATGATGAAAGTGGTGCGGTTGCGGCGCAGGTTGTCGATGGCCGACTTGACGCGAGCCTCGGTTTCCACGTCGAGCGCGCTGGTCGCTTCGTCGAGCACCAGGATCGGCGCATCCTTGAGGATCGCGCGGGCGATGGCGATGCGCTGGCGCTCGCCGCCGGAAAGCCGGTTGCCGCGTTCACCGACATGGGTGTGGTAGCCCTCCTGTCGGGTGCCGATGAAGTCGCCGGCTGCGGCGGCTTCGGCCGCGCGCATCACGTCTTCATCCGTTGCGCCCTCGCGGCCAAGCCGGATGTTGTCGCTGATCGAGCGGTTCAGCAGGCCTGCATCCTGGAACACGGTTGCGATGTTGCGGCGGAGCGACTTGCGGGTAACGGTGGCGATGTCCGTGCCGTCGATCAGCACCTGCCCCTTCTGCGGATCGAAGACGCGCTGCAGCAGGTTGACGAGGGTGGTCTTGCCTGCGCCCGTCGGGCCGACGATGGCGACGGTCTGCCCGGCCTCGACCTTGAAGGAAATGTCGCGGACACCCTGGTTCGTATTGGCGAAATCGAAGGAGACGTCGCGGAATTCAACCGTGCCCTTTACCTGACCGAGGTCGCCGGCGGTCACCGGTTCCTCGCGGTCGCGTACGGCATCTTCTAGCCCGAAGAAGTCGACGAGCTTGGAACGGGCCTCGAAGATCTGGGTGGCGAAGGCGCGCATCTGGTCGAGGCGGCCGATCAGCAGGCCGGCAAAGCCGATGAAGGCAATGACGTCGCCGACGCGCAGCTCGCCGGACTGAACGAGGAAGGTGCCGATCACAAGGATGATCATCATCGACACGGTCGAAGCCGTGCGGTTCAGCGCGCTGGCCAGTGCCCACCAGTCGAGCACCGGATACTGGGCGGACAGCAGCTTTTCGGTAAAGCCCTTGAGGGCCCGAGTTTCGGCTTCGATGCGGTTGTAGCTGTGAACGACCGAAACATTGGAGATCGCGTCGCTGACATGGGAGAAGACCGCATGGTAGTGCCCCTCGACCGATGCCTGGCCGTCCTTGGTGCGGTTCATCACCACCCGGCCGATCAGCCAGTAGAAGATGCCGAGCGCGAGCAGCACGATGCTGAGGCGTACGTCCATGGCAAGCGCGGTCGGGATCAGCAGCACCAGCGCGACAGCGGTGGCGAGGTGAGTGCGCATGAACTCCAGCCACAGGCCGAAAAGTGTTTCGCTGGCCCGGAGCAGCGTGTGCAGCGCATTGGAGGTGCCGCGCTGGCTGTGCCAGGAGAGCGGCATGGAGATGATGCGGCCGAAGGCTTCGGTCAGCAGCGAGGCGCGGCGACCATGGGCCAGGCGGTCGGCTTCGCGCGCCACGAGCACATAGGCGATGGTGTTGAACACACCGAATCCTGCCCACATCAGGAGCATCGGCGTAACATTGCCCTGGGATGAGATGGCGTCGATGATCCGGCCGAACAGGATCGGCTCGGCGATGGTGATCACCGCGAGAATGATGTTTGCGATCACAACAAGCGATACGCGGAGCTTGTTCGCAGACAGATAGCTGAGCGCTCGTGCGTAGACCTGGAATAGGGACACTTCGATACCTCTTGCAGAGTCGGCCGTGTCTCGGCCCTCGATTTTGAGGGCAAGGTATCAATTGCTACCTGAACTCAGCATTAACAACTTAATTAGGCCTGGGGCGGGGGCGGTGAAATTTCCGATTAGTTACGCGCGAAAAGCATGATATGGGCGTCCACCGGTTTGCTGTATGCATGACTACAGCCACTGCCCGCACCGCTGCCGGTTCCGGGCATTAAGTATGCGAAGCCTTGCCCTTCGCCTGCGCCATTCAATGAAAAAGCCGCCTGCCGCCGGGATGGCGAATATGTATTGAGGGGAGGAGCCCGTATGAACGTCAATTCGATTATTCAGTCGCTTGTTATCTTTGATGAATGCAGCACCTATGCTCAGGCCATCGCCGAACTCGAGCGTCTGCTCGCGAGTTACAAATTCGATTTTTACGGTGTCATCCGCCAGCCGAAACCCAATGAAGACCCGATGAGCCTCGTGCTTGCAGGCCGCTGGCCCGAAGGCTGGCCGGAGGTCTATATTGCCAAGAAATACGTGCTGATCGATCCGACCATTCGCTACCTCGGTACGGCGCAACGCGGCTTCCGCTGGCGCGATACGATCGTCGCCTTCCGTGGCGATCCCCATCGCAAGCGCATGGAGCGTATGATGGTCGAAGGCCGTGGCTTCGGCCTCGAGGATGGCTATATCTTTCCCGTCCATGGCCGCAGCGGCCTGCTCGGCAACATGACCCTGGGCGGTCGCGTGGTCGACCTGTCACCGGTCGAGATGGCATTGTTTGATGCAGTTGCGAAGAAGATATTTTGGCGCCTGCTCGAATTGAGCGGCAAGATCGTCGAATATGAACGCGCGGCCAATGTCGACACGGTCATGACACGGCGCGAAATGGAAGTGCTGAGCTATCTCGCCGATGGAATGACGTCTAACGAAATCAGCAAGATACTGAAAATTTCCAATCATACGGTCGACTGGTACATGAACGGAATTCAGGACAAACTGAAGGCCAAGAACCGTCAGCACGTGGTTGCTATCGCTTTCCGACTGGGCCTTGTTTCTTAGCATGACACAATTTTGACACTGGATGTCGCAGGCAAATTGAACTTCCTCACACGAGTCTATAAGAATTTCTTTCGCGGGTGCAGCATTTCCCGCGATCGACGTGTGAGGAGACCGTCTTGCCGATTTCTAAGATTCTTGTAGCCAACCGTTCCGAGATTGCCATTCGCGTCTTTCGCGCCGCCAATGAGCTTGGAATAAAAACGGTTGCCGTCTGGGCCGAGGAAGACAAGCTGGCGCTGCACCGCTTCAAGGCGGACGAGAGCTACCAGGTCGGCCGCGGTCCGCATCTTGCCCGTGATCTCGGCCCCATCGAGAGCTATCTGTCGATCGATGAGATCATCCGCGTTGCCAAGCTTTCCGGCGCCGATGCCATTCATCCCGGCTACGGCCTGCTGTCTGAAAGCCCGGAATTCGTCGATGCCTGTGTCGCGGCCGGCATCACCTTCATCGGTCCGAAGGCCGATACCATGCGCCAGCTCGGCAACAAGGTGGCGGCGCGAAACCTCGCGATTTCCGTCGGCGTTCCCGTCGTGCCGGCGACCGAGCCGCTTCCCGATGACATGGACGAGGTCGCGCGCATGGCCGAGGCGATCGGCTATCCCGTGATGCTGAAGGCGTCATGGGGTGGCGGTGGCCGCGGCATGCGCGTCATCCGTTCGCAGGCGGATCTGGCGCGTGAAGTCACCGAAGCCAAGCGCGAGGCGAAAGCCGCCTTCGGCAAGGACGAGGTCTATCTGGAAAAGCTGGTCGAGCGTGCCCGCCACGTCGAAAGCCAGATCCTCGGCGACACCCACGGCAATGTCGTGCATCTGTTCGAGCGCGACTGCTCGATCCAGCGGCGAAACCAGAAGGTCGTCGAGCGTGCGCCGGCGCCCTATCTCTCCGAAGCCCAGCGCCAGGAACTCGCCGCCTATTCGCTGAAAATCGCCAAGGCCACCAATTATATCGGAGCCGGCACGGTCGAATACCTGATGGATGCCGATACCGGCAAATTCTACTTCATCGAGGTCAATCCGCGCATCCAGGTCGAGCATACGGTCACGGAGGTCGTTACCGGAATCGACATCGTCAAGGCGCAGATCCACATCCTCGACGGCTTCGCTATCGGCACGCCGGAATCGGGCGTTCCCCCGCAGTCGGAGATCCGGCTCCATGGCCATGCGATGCAGTGCCGCATCACCACCGAGGATCCCGAGCACAACTTCATTCCGGACTATGGCCGTATCACCGCCTACCGCGGCGCGACCGGTTTCGGTATTCGCCTCGACGGCGGCACCGCCTATTCGGGTGCGGTGATCACGCGCTACTACGATCCGCTGCTGGAAAAGGTAACGGCCTGGGCGCCGACCCCCGGTGAAGTGATCGATCGCATGGACCGGGCGCTGCGCGAATTCCGCATCCGTGGGGTTGCCACCAACCTCACCTTCCTCGAAGCGATCATCACCCATCCGAAATTCCGGGACAACAGCTACACCACCCGCTTCATCGACACGACGCCGGAACTGTTCGCCCAGGTGAAGCGCCAGGACCGCGCGACCAAGCTCTTGACCTACCTCGCCGACGTCACCGTCAACGGCCATCCCGAAGCCAAGGGCCGGCCGATGCCGTCGAAGGATGCGGCAAAGCCGGTGGTTCCCTTCATCGGCGGCGATATCCCCGATGGCACGAAACAGCTGCTCGACAAGCTCGGTCCGGTGAAATTCGCCGAATGGATGCGGAGCGAAAAGCGCGTGCTGATGACCGACACGACGATGCGCGATGCGCACCAGTCGCTGCTCGCCACCCGCATGCGCACCTATGACATCGCCCGTGTCGCCGGCACCTATTCGCGCGCCCTGCCGCAACTGCTGTCGCTCGAGTGCTGGGGCGGCGCGACCTTCGATGTCGCCATGCGCTTCCTCACCGAAGATCCGTGGGAGCGCCTGGCGCTGATCCGGGAGGGAGCACCGAACCTCCTGCTGCAGATGCTGCTGCGCGGCGCCAACGGCGTCGGCTACAAGAACTACCCGGATAATGTCGTCAAATACTTCGTCCGCCAGGCGGCAAAGGGCGGCATCGACCTCTTCCGCGTGTTCGATTGCCTCAACTGGGTCGAGAACATGCGGGTGTCGATGGATGCAGTCGCCGAGGAGAACAAGCTCTGCGAGGCGGCAATCTGCTACACCGGCGATATCCTCAATTCGGCACGGCCGAAATACGACCTGAAATACTACACCGGCCTTGCCGCGGAACTGGAAAAGGCCGGCGCCCACATCATCGCCGTCAAGGACATGGCCGGGCTGCTGAAGCCGGCGGCCGCGACGATTCTGTTCAAGGCGCTGCGCGAGGCGACCGGCCTGCCGATCCATTTCCACACCCACGACACCTCGGGGATCGCGGCGGCGACGGTGCTGGCGGCGGTCGAGGCGGGCGTCGATGCGGTCGATGCGGCGATGGACGCGTTCTCGGGCAATACCTCACAGCCCTGCCTCGGTTCGATCGTCGAGGCCCTGCGCGGGTCGGAGCGCGATCCGGGTCTCGATCCACAGTGGATCCGCCGGATCTCCTTCTATTGGGAAGCCGTGCGCAACCAGTACGCGGCCTTCGAAAGCGACCTCAAGGGGCCGGCCTCGGAAGTCTACCTGCACGAAATGCCGGGCGGCCAGTTCACCAACCTCAAGGAGCAGGCCCGTTCGCTCGGGCTCGAGACCCGCTGGCATGAAGTGGCGCAGGCCTATGCCGATGCCAACCGCATGTTCGGCGATATCGTCAAGGTGACGCCATCGTCCAAGGTCGTCGGCGACATGGCGCTGATGATGGTCAGCCAGGAACTGACGGTGGCCGATGTCGAAAACCCGGCAAAGGACGTGTCCTTCCCGGAATCGGTCGTGTCCATGCTGAAGGGCGATCTTGGCCAGCCTCCCGGCGGCTGGCCGCAGGCGCTGCAGAAAAAGGTGCTGAAGGGCGATAAGCCTTATACGGTCCGCCCGGGCTCGCTGCTGGCGGATGCTGATCTCGATGCCGAGCGCAAGGCGATCGAGACCAAGCTTTCGCGCGAGGTCAGCGATTTCGAGTTCGCTTCCTATCTGATGTATCCGAAGGTGTTCACCGACTTCGCCCTCGCATCCGAGACCTATGGGCCTGTCTCGGTACTGCCGACCTATTCCTATTTCTATGGCATGGCATCGGGCGAGGAACTGTTCGCCGACATCGAAAAGGGCAAGACGCTGGTCATCCTCAACCAGGCCCAGAGCGACGTCGACGACAAGGGCATGGTCAAGGTGTTCTTCGAACTCAACGGCCAGCCGCGACCGATCAAGGTGCCGGACCGCAACCGCGGTGCATCGAGTGCTGTGCGGCGGAAGGCCGAAGCCGGCAATCCCGCCCATGTCGGCGCGCCGATGCCGGGTGTGGTGTCGACCGTGGCGGTCGTTGCCGGACAGGCGGTCAAGGCCGGCGATATCCTGCTGTCGATCGAGGCGATGAAGATGGAAACGGCGCTGCACGCCGAGAAGGACGGGACGATCGCCGAGGTGCTGGTCAAGACCGGCGATCAGATCGACGCGAAGGACCTGCTGGTGGTCTTCGCCGGCTGAGGGGCCAGTTGGTCGTTTTCGACAAAGCGATCACCGGCCGTTGGCCGGTGATCGTGGTTTCACACCATTTCGGGGGCGCTGTCAGGTGGCGAACATCGCCTTACGCGGCGTGCGCTGCCCTTCTTCGCTCGCTCAGAATGATGATCAGGCCGGCGCTGATGATCAGCGACGCGCCGACGAATACCTCGGTCTTGGGAATGTCGCTCCAGACGAGATAGCCAAGCACGAAAGCCCAGACGAGTGCGGTGTATTCGAACGGTGCCAGCACCGAGATCGGCGCCCGGCGCATGCCCTCGAAGAAGGCGAACTGGCCGGCGGCGCCGATGACACCGGTGGCGAACAGCAGGCCAAGCTGCGGCAGGTCAGGCGTTTCCCATGATACGACCAGCATGACGCCGGTCAGTCCCAGGAAGAAGAGATTGGACATCGTCATCTGCACGATGCTGCGTTCGGCCATTGCGGTCTTGCGCAGCAGCACGGTCGCGGATGCCCAGAGGCAGGCCGCCTGCAGCGCCAGGTAGACCGGCAGCGAGATGGTCATCTCGGCCGGGTTGCTGGCGATGACCACTCCGGTGAAGCCGACCGCAACCGCCAGCCAGCGTGGTGCGGTGACCACCTCGCGCAGGATCGGCACGGCGAGCACCGTCGCCACGACGGGCGCGGCAAAATAGAGGGTGGTCAGCTCCGCCAGCGGCAGGTCTTTTGCGGCAGTGTAGTAGGATAGCCAGGCGGTCAGCAGCATGAGGCTGCGCAGCGCCATCGGCTTGATGATCGGCGAGTTGATCGTGTCGGCAGCGAGCGAGGGCCCGCCAAAGGCGAAGCACAGCGCAAGGATGGTCAGGCTGCGGAAGAACAGGATCTGCCAGACCGAAAAGGAATCGACCAGCAGCTTGATCGTGACGTCGTGGCAGGTGAACAGGAGATAGGAAAGGCTGGTCAGCAGGATGCCGATACTGATGGAATTTTTCACTGGGGCGCACCATGAGGGAGGGCGGATCCCGGGTAGCCCCAGCCGGTGCGCGAATCGCCGGGATGGAGGTGCCGTGACCAACGGCATAGTCTTGGCGCATTCGATTTCGCGCTGTCAATTCCCCCGTTCTTGCAGGCGTCGGCTGGTTTGACATCCTTGTGCGCCGCCAATACCAGATGCCCCATGATGCGCTTGCGGCTGCGCGCTGCGAGTTTTGCTATGAAACAAAACGTGAGCCGGTGGGCATTGGTTGGACCTTGAATATTCAATCGATTTAAATAAGGTGCCGCAACGTTTCAGGGAGTGGGATGATGGATCAGTTCAACAAGACCGGCGAAGTCGCCGCTGCCCCGGCCGGGTTCTTTCCGCGGTCCCGCATCGCCGTTTCAGGATTGTTTCTGGTCAACGGCTATATGGTCGGTAGCTGGGCGCCGAAGATTCCGGTCTTTGCTGACCGCCTGCAACTGAGCGAGGCTGCGCTCGGCCTGATGATCTTGCTCTTCGGGGTCGGCTCGCTTTTGATGATGCCGGTCGCCGGCGCGCAGATCGCCCGCTACGGCTCGTCCGTCGTCGTCAAGATCACCGGCGCGCTGCTGATGCCGATGCTGCTCCTGGTGACGCTTGCCGACAATATCTGGATGGGCGCGGTGGCGATGGCGCTGTTCGGCGGCTTCACCGGCGCCATGGACGTGGCGATGAACGCCAATGCCGTGGAGGTCGAAAAGTCCGTGCGGCGGGCGATCATGTCGTCCTGTCATGCGTTCTGGAGCCTCGGCGGCCTTATCGGTGCGGCCAGCGGCGGCTATCTGCTGGCAACGATCGGGCCGGTGGGGCACGCGATCGTGCTGACGGCGGTCGCCTATATCGTCCTGGCGCTCTGCTGGCCGCTTGTCCAGCATGATGCCCCGCATCCGGAAGCGGTGAAGGAGCGGGCACGCCTGCCGATGACGCCGCTGCCGTGGCTGCTCGGCCTCATCGCGCTGTTTTCGATGGTTCCGGAGGGAGCAATCCTCGATTGGGGCGCGCTCTACGTCCGCGATGAACTCGGCGCCTCGATGACGATGTCGGGCTTCGCCTTCGGTGCCTTCTCGCTGACCATGGCGATCATGCGCTTTGCAGGCGATCTGGTGCGCGATCGCTTCGGTGCGGTGAAGACCTTGCGTGTCTGCACGCTGACCGCCGCCGTCGGCATGCTGATTGCCGGTTTCGCGCCGAATGCCGCGGTGGCCACCATCGGTTTCGCCATCGCCGGCATCGGCATTTCCAACATGGTGCCGATCGCGTTCTCGGCTGCCGGAAACCTGCCCGGCATGGCGCCGGGCATCGGCCTGTCTGTGGTGACCACCATGGGCTATTCCGGCATCCTGTTCGCGCCGTCGATCATCGGCTTCATTTCGGAATATACCGGCTTTGCCGCCATTTTCGCGGCACTGCCATTGCTGTTCCTGGTGGTGCTGGCGCTGTCCAGCCTTGCCCGATACGCCGACACCATCCGCTGAATGCCCTCAGGCGAACGTGACCTCCCGGTTCATGGGCAGGTCGCGGATCCGCTTGCCGGTCAGCGCGAACACGGCATTGGCGAGCGCCGGAATCGACGGCGGCGTACCGGGTTCACCGGCGCCGCCCATCCAGTCGGAGTTTTCGAGAACCTCGACTTCGATTTCCGGGCACTGGCCGATGCGCATGGCATCGTAGTCATGGAAGTTCGTCTGGCTGACGACCCCGTCGACGAAGGTGATTTCCTGGTTCATGGCTGAGGATAGGCCGTAGACGATGCCGGACATCATCTGCGCCTTGAAGATGCCGGGATCGAGGACGAGACCAGGATCGACGGCGCACCAGACCTTCTCGATGCGGATCGCGCCATCGATCTCGGCGACCTGCACGACCTCAGCGACAAAGGTGCTGAAGGTCAGCGCAAAAGCTATGCCGCGCGCCTTGCCTGCAGGAAGCGGCGTCCCCCAGCCGGACATCTCGGCGACCTTGTCGACGACACCGCGCCCGGCTTTTGATCCGGAAAGCAGCGCCTGCCGCAGCGCCAGCGGATCCTTGCCACCGGCTGCCGCGATCTCGTCGATGAAGCTTTCCAGCATGAAGGTGTTGAACGACGCCCCGACCGAGCGCCAGGAGCCGACCGGGATCGGCAGGTCCACCTTGCGGCCGTCGATGCGATAGTGCTCGAGCGCATAGGGCTGGTTATAGGCGCCGTCGATCAGGGCCTTGTCCGGCCCGGCCATCGGCATGGCAGGCGCGATGCGGCCGGCCATCCCGGCGACCACCGACTGGCTGGCGACCGAGCCGGTGAGCGCCAGCGGCATGCCGTCGGCGTCGAGAAGCGCCTTGTAGCGCGCCTTTGCCGCTGGGCGATAGGCGCCGTGGGTCATGTCTTCCTCGCGGCTCCAGGTCACCTTGACCGGGCGGCCCTCGGTCAGCATCGCCACCCGGATGGCATAGTCGCTGAAATCCGGCTCGATCCGCCGGCCGAAGCCGCCGCCCATCATCGTTGTGTGGATGCGAATGCGATCGGCGTCGAGGCCGGTGATACGCCTGGCGATCATCTGGATCACCGAGGGCGACTGGTTCGGCGCCCAGACATCGAGAAAGCCGTCCTTCAGGCGCGCGGTGGCGTTCATCGGCTCCATCGTCGCGTGAGCGAGATAGGGGACGCTGTAGTCGGCGGCGACGATGCGGTCGGCATGGGCATCGGCATAGACGCGCTCCGGATCACCGACACTGCGGAGCGTGAAGAAATCGCTGCCGGAAAGGGCCTGGTCATGGGCGGCGGCGATCGCCTCCGGCGTGTCGGGAAGGTCGGTCCTGTCCCACTCGACGGTCACCGCATCGGCTGCCCGGAAGGCGCGCCAGCTGTTGTCGGCGATCACGGCAATGCCCTGGCCGAGCGGGCTGTCGATGGTGGTCACGGAGACGACGCCGCGCATCGCCTTGGCTGCGGCGGCATCGAAGCCCTTCATCCGGCCGCCGAGATGCGGGTTCATGCGTACCGTGGCAAACAGCATGTCGGGCAGGTCGACATCTATCCCGAAGACGGGGGCTCCGGTCACCTTGGCATGCATGTCGGTGCGCATCTGCGGCTTGCCGAGGATCTTCCACTCCGAGCGGCCGCGCAGCGCCACATCCGCCGGCGGGTCGAGCTCTGCTGCCGCAAGCGCCAGCTCGCCATAGGTGAGCGAGCGGCCGGAAGCGGGGTCGGTGACCTTGCCTTCGGCGGTCGCAAGCCCGGTAAGCGGAACCCCGAGCTTCTCGCTGGCGGCCTGCTTCAGCATTTCCCGCGCGATCGCGCCGGCATGGCGCATGCCCTCGAAGGCATCGACCGTCGAAGTCGAGCCGCCGGTGAACTGCAATGCCAGGAACTTGGCCAGCACGCCCATGGCGCCGCGCATGCTTTCTGCCACGAAGCCGTCATCGAATTTCGGCTGCGGCGCGCCTTCCTCCAGCGCTGCGGAATTGTAATAGGCCGGCGATGCCGGTCCGTGCTCGACCCTCACCTGGTCGAGCCGGACATCGAGTTCCTCGGCCACGAGTGCGGCAAGCGTGGTCGCGACGCCCTGGCCCATCTCGGCGCGCGGCGCGATGATGGTGATGGTGTTGTCGCTGGCGATCTTCACATAGGGATTGAAAGTCGCCTCGCCGTCCGCGAGATCGCCCTCAAGCGGGTTCGCGAAGGGTTTGCGGTACCGGTAGTAGCCGAAGGCTGCGCCGCCGGCGACGATGGCGGCACCGAAGAGAAGCGTGCGGCGGGTGATGGTTCCAAGTTTCGACATCGGTCAGGCTCCGGCCTTCAAGGCGGCGGCTTTGTGAATGGCCGCGCGGATTTTCGGGTAGGTGCCGCAGCGACAGAGGTTGCCGGCCATGGCGTCATCGATTTCGGCATCGCTCGGCGCCGGATTTTGCTCGAGCAGGGCGACCGCGTTCATGATCTGCCCGGCCTGGCAATAGCCGCACTGGGCAACCTGCTCCTCGAGCCAGGCTTGCTGCACGGGGTGGAGAGCGCCGTCGCGCGCAAGCCCGTCGATGGTGCGGACATCCGAAGCGACATCACCGACCGGCGTCACGCAGGAACGGGTCGGTTCGCCGTCGATGACCACCGTGCAGGCACCGCACAGGCCTGCACCGCAGCCGTATTTGGGGCCATGGATGTGCAGGACGTCGCGCAGCACCCACAGGAGCGGCATCTCGGGTTCGACGTTGATGTCGTGGATCTGGCCGTTGACCGTGAGTTTCATCCTGATCTTTCCCCGAAATGCTGCCGTCATCGACAGTGCGATGGCGATTTGCTCTTGATCGCAAATGGTAGTGGAATTCGCCGTCATGGCAAATAAGCTTGCGATCGCTGTCCGGATGCTATCGAAAGATTGTGCGGAAGGGCGTGTTCGGCCGCACTCAGGCAAAAGTGAAGCTTTGATGACAAGCCGAAGGTTGACAAGAAGCGCCCCTTGATCCACCTGAAAGGCTTCAATAACAAGGTCGCGCAAGGGCCGTCCGCATGTCGTCAGCTAAATCCTCTGCATTTGAGTTCGAACCGAAGCCGCGCCGCGCCTCCGTCGCCGTCGATGTCGGCGGCGTGATCGTCGGCGGTGAAGCGCCCGTCGTCGTGCAGTCGATGACCAATACCGATACCGCTGATATCGATGCGACCGTTGCCCAGGTGGCCGCCCTCTTCAAGGCGGGGTCCGAAATCGTCCGCATTACCGTCGATCGCGACGAAAGCGCTGCGGCGGTGCCGAAGATCCGCGACCGTCTGCTTCGCCTCGGCCTCGACGTGCCGCTGGTCGGCGATTTCCACTATATCGGCCACAAGCTGCTTGCCGATCATCCAGCCTGCGCCGAGGCACTGGCCAAGTACCGCATCAATCCTGGAAATGTCGGCTTCAAGGACAAGAAGGACAAGCAGTTCGCCGACATCATCGAGATGGCGATCAAGCATGACAAGCCGGTGCGCATCGGCGTCAACTGGGGCTCGCTCGACCAGGACCTGCTGACCAGCCTGATGGATCAGAACCAGGCGGCGGGCTTTCCGCTGTCGGCCCGCGACGTCACCCGCGAGGCGATCGTGCAATCGGCACTGATTTCTGCCAATCTCGCCGAAGAGATCGGCCTGGCGCGCAACCGCATCATCCTGTCGGCCAAGGTCAGCCAGGTGCAGGACCTGATCGCCTGCTATTCGATGCTCGCCGAGCGCTCCGATCATGCCCTGCATCTCGGCCTGACGGAAGCCGGCATGGGCACCAAGGGCATCGTCGCCTCGTCGGCCGCCATGGGCTACGTGCTTCAGCAGGGGATCGGCGACACCATCCGCGTATCGCTGACGCCGGAGCCGAATGGCGACCGTACCCGCGAGGTGCAGGTAGCCCAGGAGATCCTGCAGGTGATGGGTTTCCGCCAGTTCGTGCCGGTGGTGGCCGCATGTCCCGGCTGCGGGCGCACCACCTCGACCGTGTTTCAGGAGCTAGCCCAGAACATCCAGAACGACATCCGCAAGAACATGCCGGTCTGGCGTGAAAAATATCCGGGCGTCGAGGCGCTGAACGTCGCCGTCATGGGCTGCATCGTCAATGGCCCGGGCGAAAGCAAGCACGCCGATATCGGCATTTCGCTGCCCGGCACAGGCGAGACGCCGGCCGCCCCGGTCTTCATCGATGGCCAGAAGGCGATGACGCTGCGCGGCCCCAACATCGCCGCCGATTTCGAGGCGCTGGTGATCGAGTATATCGAGAAGCGCTTCGGCCAGAAGACGGCGGCCGAATAGGCCGCCTGACGGTGGCGACCCGAGCGGTCGCGATCCTTCAGTTGAACTCGAACAGTTCGATGTATTCGGCCGTGCCGTTCATCAGGTTCAGCTCGTATTGCTGGCCGTAGAACTTCCAGCCTGTCTTTGGATTGTTGGTTCCAACCACCGTCATCAGCAGCCCGGCTTCCCGTTCCGGCGCGACGGGTTTGCCGCGCACCTTGTTGCGATAGTCTCCGCGGTTGATTGTCTTGCTGAAACCGGCGGTGTGGGAGTTCATTTTGGCCGTGTCGATATGGCCGTCGTCAGTCTGGAAATTGACGTGCGCGACCCTTGCCATGCCGTTGTCGAAGGTCGATAGCGCAAAGGAGCAGCCGCTCATCGGTGCGGTGAACATGAACGGCACATGCTTCGGCAGCAGCGCGGTGCAGCGACTGTTCGCCTTGAACGGCAACCATATGCCCGGCACGGTGCCGTTGCCGTATCCGCCTTTCCAGCTCACTTTCAGGGCGTCGACATTGTAGGTGCGGAATGTCGCCTTCCGCTTGACGTTTTCATAGCGCTCGTCAGGTGCGATGGTGAAGTTGCCAATCACCTGGGTCTCCGACCCGCACACGCCGTTCACCGACGTATCCATGATAAGAAGGTTCTTTTTCAGAAATGCCTTCGGATTGAGAAAAAAATTGGAAAGATCGGTCATAATATACTGCTTTTGAATCGATTGTGGCGGTGCATCTACATGCACGCGGCGGTGTCAGCGGCGCCTGTTACCCTTCATGCCTGCAAAAACCCTTCCATCCGGTTGACGGGTCCCGTCTCTGTCAATTCCGTGTAGGCCAGTGTCTGGTCGAGGTGGCGGGCCCGGAGCGACAGCAGTTTTTCGGCATAGCGCAGGCGCACCGGGGCATAGGCGGGGTCCTCGGCCAGATTGCGGGTTTCCATCGGATCGGCGACAAGGTCGAAAAGCAGCGGCGGCAGTGCCGCGAAGTGCACGTACTTGAAGTTCTCGTCGCGGATGACGGCGAGATTGCATTCATTGGAGCGCAATCCGAAATGGCGCTCTGTCTTTCCTTCGGCGATATCGCGGAAGTCGAATTCCCAGAAGGCGGCGTCGCGCCATTGCGCCGGGTTCCGTCCCTCGAGGAAGGGCCTGAGGCTGACGCCATCGCTATGGTTGGCCAGTGTCCGCGCCATCAGGTCAGCGAGCGTCGGCAGAATGTCGGCGGCGCTGGTGAAGGCGTCGACCTGGGTGCCGGCAGCATCGCGTTGCTGCGGGTCACGGATCACCAGCGGAATATGATAGCTGCCGTCGAAAAATCCGCCCTTGCCGAGAGACCAGTGGTCGCCGGCCATCTCGGCGTGGTCGGAGGTGAAGACGATGATGGTGTTCTCCCACGCGCCGCTTTCCTTCAGCGCCTGCCAGATACGGCCGAGCTGGGCATCGACCTCGGCGATCATGCCGTAGTAGATCGCCCGGATCGCGGCGAAATCCTCTTGCCCCCATTCGCTGACTTTGCCGGCAGCGTCATGGACGAAGCTGCTCTTCTTTTGCCGCGGGAGATCGTAGGCGAGGTAGGGATGCAGCGCCGCCTCGTCCTCCCGGCTGGGCTGCCGGGCAAAGGCGGGGCCGTCTGCGGGCGTAAACATCGTGTTGTAGGGCTCGGGCACGGTGAAGGGCGGGTGCGGCCGCAGAAACGAGATATGCGCAAACCAGGGTCTTTCCTGTTCGCCGAGCCAGCGGGTGAACTCGCCGGTCAGGAACGCCGTCTGGGTTTCGTCGCTCGAATAAGCCGGTGGGGCATTGCTGATCTCGGGCAGACCCTTCCCCCGAGGGCGGTGCACGCTAAGGTCCGTGGCATCGCCATGGCCACGTGCCTGCAGCCAGGAGAGCCATGGCCTTTCGTGCTCGGGCAGCAATTGCCGGACGGTGAAGCCGGGCAGCACCCCTTCATAGGTGGTCAGGTGCGGATCGTTGCGATCGAGCCTGCGCGGATCGGGCGCGGTGTCGGTATAGCCGAAGAGCGTCGGATCGTAGCCGGCCCTGCGTGCGACCAAGGCGAGGGTGTCGAAACGGGCGTCGAGCGGCGAGCCGTTGCGGCAGACCCGGTGGTTCATCTGGTAGAGGCCGGTATAGAGGCTGGCGCGCGCCGGCGAACAGGGCGCGGCCCCGGCATAGTGGCGGCGAAACAGCACGCCTTCGGCGGCCAGCGCGTCGACGTTCGGGGTTTTCACGCACGCGTGACCCGCTGCCGACAGACATTCGCCGCGCCACTGGTCGGCGGTGATCACCAGGATATTCGGTTTCATGCGGTCGGCTTCCCCTCAGCTTCTCCGGGCGTATTCATAGCCGAGAGAACCATCGCCGCAAGCCGAGGTGGCCGAATGTCAGAGAATTTCGTCGAGCGCCGCGATCAGCCGGTCGCATTCATCGGGCGTGCCGATGGTGATGCGCAGGAAATCGGAAATGCGCGGCTTGGCGAAATGGCGCACGAGAACGGCCCGCTCGCGCAGGGCAAGCGCCAGTTTCGCGCCATCACGCGCGGGATGCCGGGCGAAGACGAAATTCGCCGTCGATGGCAGAACCTCGAAGCCGCGCGCCCGTAAGGCCTTGCTTACCGTTTCACGTGAAGCGATGACCCGCCCGCGGGTGTCCTCGAACCAGCTTTCATCGGCGATGGCGGCCATCGCGCCAGCCTGCGCCGGCCGGCCGAGCGGATAGGAGTTGAAGCTGTCCTTGACCCGTTCGAGCGCCTCGATCAGCGGACGCTGGCCGATCGCGAAGCCGACCCTGAGGCCCGCGAGCGACCGCGATTTCGACAAGGTCTGCACGACAAGCAGGTTAGGATATCTGGCGACGAGCGCGATCGCCGACTCGGCGCCGAAATCGACATAGGCCTCGTCGATGACGACGACCTGGGCGGGATGTTCGGCAACCAGCGTCTCGATTGTGTCGAGCGGCAGCGCGATCCCCGTCGGGGCGTTGGGATTGGGCAGGATGATGGCGCCGCAGGGCCGGCGATAGTCGGCGATGTCGATGCCGAAGTCTCCGGCGAGCGGAACCTCCACCGCCTCGATGCCATAGAGCCGGCAATAGGTCGGATAGAAGCTGTAGCTGATGTCGGGATGGAGCAGGGGAAGCTCGTGCTTCAACAGCGCCTGAAACGTGTGCGCCAGCACCTCGTCGGAACCATTGCCGACGAAAACCTGATCCGCGGACACGCCATGCCGGGATGCGATCGTCTCGCGCAAGGCCAGCGCCGTCGGATCCGGGTAGAGGCGCAGATCGTCGCCCGCGGCAGCGCGGATGGCCTCGAGCGCCTTCGGCGACGGGCCGTAGGGGTTCTCGTTGGTGTTGAGCTTGACGAGATTGGCGATCCGCGGCTGCTCGCCAGCGACGTAGGGCTTCAGGGTCGCAACGATGGGGGACCAATACTTGCTCATGGCAATCCGTTCTACGGGCGATCAGTTCTTCCGGTTGGCAACGAAACGGGCGGTCTCGACGAGAACGGCGGACTTGTCGCCGAACGGTGCGAGTATCGCTGTCGCTTCCGCCACCAGTTTTTCCAGCCGTTCCTCGGCCCACGCTTGGCCATGAAGCGCGACCAGCGTGCCTTTGCCGCGGGCAGCATCCTTGCCGGTCGCCTTGCCCATGGTGGCGGCGTCGGCAGTGAGGTCGAGCAGGTCGTCGGCCAACTGGAAGGCCAGGCCGATCTTCTCGCCGTAGGCGGCAAGCCGCTGGCGGTCTTCCGCCGACGTGCCCGATATGATTGCGCCGGCCTCGCAGGCAAAACGGATCAGCGCCCCTGTTTTCATGGCCTGCAGGGTGATGATGCCGGCCTCGTCGGGTGCTACGATTTCGGCCGCCAGATCGAGCGCTTGGCCACCCGCCATGCCGCCGATGCCGGCGGCGCGCGCCAGCGCCAGCACGAGTTCCAGTTTCGCAGCGGCAGGCAACGGTGTCTCCGGCGCTGCGATGATGTCGAAGGCATAGGTCAGAAGGCTGTCGCCGGCGAGGATTGCGGTTGCCTCGTCATAGGCCCTGTGAACCGTCGGCTGGCCGCGACGCAGGTCGTCGTCGTCCATTGCCGGCAGGTCGTCATGCACCAG
>JAEWPB010000074.1 GCA_023399465.1 Pseudomonadota bacterium | reverse complement strand
GTCCTTGCGCGGCCGGATCTGCAGTTCCGGCCGGGGCAGGGCGCCCTCGGAGGAGACGTTGACCAGGATCGACGAGGCGGCGAGCTTCGATTCCAGCAGACCGACCGCCTTGTTCAGGTCGGCTTCGTTGGTGGACAGGAAGTTGAACGTCAGCTCGCGCTCGGCGCGATCGTTGACCTTGGAAATGCGCACGTCCGGAATGGAACGGACATTCGCGAAGATTTCCTTCTCGATGTCCCATTGCGGACGCGTGCGCCCCTTGTCCTCCACCTTCGGCAGCAGGTCGCCGATGAGGGGAAGGCTGCCGAGGCCCTTGTTGACGAGCATCTTCAGCAGCGAATGGTCGATGTTCTTGAGGATGATGCGGACGGTGGCGCGGCGAAGTTCCAGGTCACCCTTGGGGGAAGCGCCGCCGAGCACGAAAACGCTCTCGACGCCATCGATGTCATGCACCGCGTCATAGATCCGGGCCGCCGTCGCGTCGGTTTCATCGAGCGTGGCGTTCGGCGGCAGTTCCACCGACAGCACGACGCGCGAGGAATCGTCCGGCGGCATGAAGCTTCCTGGTACCTGCGAGAGCAGCGCCATCGATCCGAACAGGAAGGCGATGGCGGCGAGAAGCGTCGTATAGCGCCAGTACCACTTGCGGGTCGTGCCGGTGACGAGGCGGGTATAGGCCTTCATCAGGCGACCGTCATTGTCGTGATGGTCTTCCATCGCGTCTTCGGGACGCATCAGATAGGCCGCCATCAGCGGCGTTATCAGGCGCGCGACGACGAGCGAGAAGAACACCGAGACCGCCACCGTCAGGCCGAACTGGATGAAGTACTGGCCGGCGATGCCGGGCATGAACGATACCGGCACGAATACCGCGATGATGGTGAAGCTCGTGGCGATCACCGCAAGGCCGATCTCGTCTGCTGCGTCCAGCGCCGCCTTGTACGGCGTCTTGCCCATCTTGATGTGGCGGGCGATGTTCTCGATCTCGACGATCGCATCGTCGACGAGGATACCGGTCGCCAGTGTCAGGGCGAGGAAACTGACGAGATTGAGCGAGAAGCCGAGGATGTCCATGACCCAGAAGGTCGGGATCACCGACAGCGGCAGGGCCACGGCGGCGATCAGCGTCGCGCGCCAGTTTCCGAGGAACAGCAGCACGACGATGACGGCGAGAAGCGAGCCTTCGACGAGCGTGTGCAACGCCGCTTCATAGTTGCCGTAGGTGAAATAGACCGCGTCGTCGACCATTTCGATCGACACGTCGGGGTGCGCCTTGCGCAGTTCGTCGAGATTGGTGGCAACCGTCTCGGCAACCGAAACCTCGCTGGCGCCCTTGGCCCGGAACACGGCGAAGGTCACGGCCGGCGTTTCATTGAAGCGTGAGAACGACTTCGGCTCCTCGTAGGTGTCGGAAACCGTGCCGAGTTCGGACAGCCGCACGAAGCGGCCGTTCGACAGCGCGATCATGGTGTTTGAGAGCGTCGCCACGTCGCGGGCGTCGCCAAGCGTGCGGATCGTCTGTTCGTTGCCGCCGACCTGTCCGCGGCCGGAGCCGAGATCGACGTTGGTGCCGCGAAGCTGATGGTTCACTTCCGCGGCGGTGATGCCGTGGGCGTCGAGCCTTGCGGGATTGAGCGCGATGCGGATCTCGCGGTCGGCGCCGCCGTAGCGGTCGATACGGCCGATCCCCGGCTGGCCCTGCAGTTCGCGCTTGATCGTGTCGTCGACGAACCAGGAAAGCTCTTCGAGCGTCATGTTCGGCGAGGAGACGGCAAAGGTCTGGATTGCCTGGCCCTCGACGTCGACCTTGGAGACGATCGGTTCCTCGATCCCGGCCGGCAGGTCGCTGCGGATCTTGTCGATCGCGTCCTTGGTATCCTGGACGGCTTCGTCGGTCGGCTTCTCGATGCGGAAGACGACGACGGTCTGCGACTGGCCGTCGGTGACCGTCGACTGGATCTCGTCGATGCCGCTGATCGCGGCGACGGCGTCCTCGATCTCCTTTGTCACCTGCATTTCCAGCTCGGCCGGAGACGAGCCGCTCTGGGTGACGACGACCGAGACGACCGGAACGTCGATGTTGGGGAAACGCGTGATCGGCAGGGCGTAGAAGGCCTGCATGCCGAGGAAGACCAGCAGCACGAATCCGAGCAGCGGTGCAATCGGATTGCGGATGGACCAGGCGGAGAAGTTCATCCCTGACCTCGATTAGTTGGAAACGGGCTGTTGGTCGCGAACGGGTGTGATGGTATCGCCATTGCGGACGAAAGCGCCAGCCTTCTCGACCACCATGTCGCCATCCTTCAGACCGCTGACGATCTGGACAAGGCCGCCGTCCTGGATGCCGGTCTCGATCTGCACCAGCTTGACGACGTTGTCCTCGACCTTGCGCACGTTGGTGCCGTCGCGCCCCATCGTGATTGCCGTCAGCGGCAGCGCCAGGCCTTCGATATCCTCGACGATGATTTCCGCGCTGCCGAACATGCCGGAGCGGGCGCGGTTGCTGTCGTCGATCTTGATGTGGACGGCGCCAAGCCGCGTCGTCAGGTCGACGGTGGGCGAGACGAGGCGAACGGAACCGCTGAGCTTCTCGGGGCTGCCCGAGAGCGCGATGACCGCCTTCTGGCCGATCTTGATCTTCAGGATGTCGCTTTCCGGCACGTCGGCGACGAGTTCGATCGCGCCGTCGCGAATGATGGTGAAGAGGGGCTCGCCGACGCCGCTGGCAATGGCGCCGACCTTGGCGCTGCGCGCCGCCACCGTGCCGGCCACCGGCGCCTTGACGCTGGTGCGGGCAAGCTTGAGGTCGACGTCGGCAATCTGGCTGTCGACCACCTTCAGTTCGGCCTCGGCCACGCTGATGAAATGTTCGGCGGCGCGTGCCCTGGCCGATGCCATGGTGGCGGTCGATGTCAGCTGTTCGGCTTGCGAGGTCGAAACCGTGCCTTTCTGGGCGAGCGCAAGTGCGCGATCGCGCTGGCGAATGGCCTCTTCGGCATTGGCCTGTGCTTCCGCGGTCTGGGCCTGCAACTGCGCAAGGGTGGCTTCGGCCTTCGCCTTGGTCGCCGCCATCTGGCTCTTCTGCAAGAGCAGCGCGTCGTCATTGAGCACAGCGAGCACGCCGTCGGCAGGCACCTCGTCGCCGACATCGGCGTTCAGCAACTTGATCGACAGGCCTTCGACTTGTGGCTGCACGAAGACCTCCTCAACCGGCTTGACCGAGCCGGTGGCGACCACGCGATCGACCAGCCGGGTGGTGGTGGCCGCAGTCACGACGATTGCGGGAAAGTTCTGCTGCGGCTTTTCGGTCGTCGCGGCATCTGCGGCCCGCGCTCCGGTCGCGCCCGATGCAAGGACGAGGGAGGCCAATATACTTCCGATAGTAAGCGATCTGCGAGCCATGCGATGTCCAGCCTTTGCGGTATAGCCTTTGTCCGGTCCTGCAACCACAGGAGGAAAACCGGAGGTCACAATGTCTTAAATGGAGAAGGTGTCAAGGATATGCCTTGGCGACCACGCGCCTTCTCTCAGTGCAATCTAATCAGTCCGTTTGCAAGTGGTGACGATCGGCGCACTCTACAAGCATGAACCAACAACAATTGACCGGACGCGCATACTAGTTGTTTGCATTGCACAAATCAACGCATCGTTGCCGCCGGTCCCGTCTGTGGCGGCTGCAGCTATACTAATGAATAGGCAATGGCGATTGAAAGGAAAAGCGCGCGGAGCAAGTTGCTCCGCGCGCCCGGTATTCCTCGAGATTTCCCTGCGAGCCGCGACTATTTCAGAGCGGCGTCGGTGATTTCGCGGGTAAAGGCGCCGGTCGGCTCCTTGGTGATGACCGGGTCGGAGCCGCCGCCGAGCAGCGTCTTGACGGTGCGCTGGTAGTCGGCATCGTCGAGAGCGCCGTTTGAGCCCGCCGTCAACTTGGCGACTTCGCTCATCATGCGCTTCTGGTGCTGTTCGGTCTGGGCGCCGGTAGCGTCGTTCTCAAGTACGATCTCGGCGGCTTCGTCGGTGTTTTCCTCGGCGTATTTCCAGCCCTTCATCGACGCGCGCACGAACTTGACCATCTTTTCCTTGAAGGCCGGATCGCTGAGCTTGTCCTCGAGCACGTAGAGGCCGTCCTCGAGGGTCGCCACGCCTTCCTTCTCGTACTGGAAGGTGATCAGGTCATCGGGGGAGATGCCGGCGTCGATGACCTGCCAGTACTCGTTGTAGGTCATGGTCGAGATGCAGGCCGCCTGCTTCTGCAGCAGCGGGTCGACGTTGAAGCCCTGCTTGAGCACGGTGACGCCGTCGGGGCCGCCTTCGGTCGGGATCTTCAGGTGGGACATCCACGATAGGAACGGATACTCGTTGCCGAAGAACCAGACGCCGAGGGTCTTGCCCTTGAAGTCGGCGGGTGACGTCACGCCGGATTCCTTCAGACAGGTCAGCATCATGCCGGAGGCCTTGAACGGCTGGGCAATGTTGACGAGCGGAACGCCCTTTTCGCGGGTCGCCAGCGCAGACGGCATCCAGTCGACGATCACGTCGGCGCCGCCACCGACCAGCACCTGCGGCGGAGCGATGTCCGGGCCGCCCGGCTTGATCTCGACGTCGAGGCCCTCTTCCTCGTAGAAGCCCTTGTCCTTGGCGACGTAATAGCCGGCGAACTGCGCCTGGGTCACCCATTTCAGCTGCAGCGTCACCTTGTCGGCAGCCATCGCCTGCACTGCCATCAGCGACACGGCACCACCGAGGATCATCGAAAGCACTTTGGTTTTCATGTCTGTTCCCTTTTTTATATGCTTTGTCACGCCTGGCCACCACGGACAGACGGATGCCAGAAGGTGGCGGTACGCTCGATGAGCGCCACCACCGCATAGAATGCCGATCCTGCGACTGCGGCGACCGCAATCTCAGCCCAGACCATGTCGACATTGCTGCGCCCCACTTCCGTGGAAATCCGGAACCCCATGCCGACGATCGGGGTGCCGAAGAACTCTGCCACGATGGCGCCGATCAGCGCCAGCGTCGAATTGATCTTCAGGGCGTTGAAGATGAACGGCCCGGCGGCCGGCAGCCTGAGCTTGACCAGCGTCTGCCACCAGCTCGCCGCATAGGTGCGCATCAGGTCGCGCTCCATGGCGCTCGCCGAGGCAAGTCCCTGCACCGTGTTCACCAGCATCGGGAAGAAGGTCATGATGACGACCACCGCCACCTTGGACGGCCAGTCGAAGCCGAACCACATCACCATGATCGGCGCGATGCCGACGACCGGCAGAGCGGAGACGAAATTGCCGATCGGCAGCAGCCCCTTCTGCAGGAAGGGCGAACGGTCGATGATGATCGCGACGAGGAAGCCGAGGCCGCAGCCGAGCACATAGCCGGTCAGCACCGCCTTGAGGAAGGTCTGGCGGAAGTCCGCCCAGAGCGTCGGCACGGAGCTTGAGAGCTTCGCCCAGATCATCGTCGGGGCGGGGAGCAGGATCTGCGGCACGTTGAAGCCGCGGGTGATCCCCTCCCAGAGCACCAGGATCGAAACGCCGAACAGCACCGGCACGAAAATGCGGGCGGCGCGGTTGGCGGCGGGGCTGCGGAAACGCTGGCGCACCAGCCACTCGTTGAAGGCCCAGGCGCAGAGCCAGAAGGCAATCGCCGAAAACAGATAGGCGCCGTTCATGCCTTCACTCCCATGCGTTTGACGACCGCGCCATGCGCAAGACCGACGATCGACACCAGCAGGGCGGCAAGCGCTGCCGCCATGAACAGTGCCGCCCAGATCTGCACGGTCTGGCCGTAGTAGGAACCGGAGAGCAGGCGGGCGCCAAGCCCGGCGACGGCGCCGGTCGGCAGTTCGCCGACGATCGCGCCGACCAGCGAGATGGCGACGGCGACCTTCAGCGAGGTGAAGAGAAACGGCATCGCCGCCGGCCAGCGCAGCTTCCAGAAGATCTGCGACGGGCTGGCATTGTAGGTGTGCATCAGGTCGAGCAGCAGGATATCGGGGCTGCGCAGGCCCTTCACCATGCCGACGACGATCGGGAAGAAGCTGAGATAGGTGGAGATCAGCGCCTTCGGCAGCAGGCCGGAAACGCCGATCGAATTGAGGACGACGATGATCATCGGCGCGACCGCCAGGATCGGGATGGTCTGGCTTGCGATCACCCAGGGCATCATCGAGCGGTCCATCGCCCGGTTATGGACGATGCCGATCGCCAGCACGATGCCGAGAACGGTGCCGATGGCGAAGCCCAGCAGGGTCGCCGACAGCGTGATCCAGGCATGGTAGACGAGGCTGCGCTTGGAGGTGATCGGCTTGCCCACCGTGCCGTCCCAAAGCTCCGCGGCGACCTGGTGCGGCGAGGGCAGCACCGGGCGCTCCTGGACGAAGGTCTTCGGCAGGATCTCGCTGAAACTGATCTCCCTGCCGGCGCGTGCCGCCTGGTCGCGCTCGAAGGGAGTGTTGAGGATGACGACGCAGACCGTCCAGATGGCAAGGATCACCAGCACCACGGTGGTCACGGGCAGGAAGCGGTCACGGAAAAAGCTTTGTCGTTCCATGTCTCAGCTCCTCCCGGTCCTGACGTTCACAACGATCCCGCTCGCCGCGCGGGGCAAAACTTCAGGTCTCATCGCTGTGCCCCACTCTCAGCCCCTCGCGCACGCGATGGGCGATTTCGAGGAATTCCGGCGTCTCGCGGATGCCGAGCGGCCGCTCCTTCGGCAACGGGGAATCGATGATGTCGGTCACCCGGCCCGGGCGCGGCGACATGACGACGATCTTGGTCGAGAGATAGACCGCCTCGGGGATCGAGTGGGTGACGAAACAGATCGTCTTGTTGGTGCGGTCCCATAGCTTCAGCAGCGCTTCGTTCAGGTGATCGCGGACGATCTCGTCGAGTGCACCGAAGGGTTCGTCCATCAGCAGCAGGTCGGCGTCGAAGGAGAGCGCCCGGGCGATCGAGGCGCGCTGCTGCATGCCGCCGGAAAGCTGCCAGGGGTATTTCTTGCCGAAACCGGAGAGGTTGACGAGGTCGAGCGTCTGCTCGATGCGTGCCTTCCTCTCCGCTGAGGAATAGCCCATGATCTCGAGCGGCAGGGCGATGTTCTTCTCGATCGTCCGCCAGGGATAGAGTGCGGCCGCCTGGAACACATAGCCATAGGCGCGGGCCTCGCGGGCCTGCTTCGGGGTCATGCCGTTGACGGTGATGTCGCCGGCGGTCTTCTGTTCGAGATCGGCGATCACCCTGAGGAACGTCGTCTTGCCGCAACCTGACGGACCGATGAACGACACGAACTCGCCCTTGCCGATATCGAGATCGACATCGCTCAGCGCATGGACCGGGCCGTCATTGGTCTCGTAGGTGAGACAGAGGTTGCGTGCGGAGACGACGGAAGCGGCACTCGCGCCATCGGCGCGGAGCCCTTGTGTGCTATCATTTCCGGAAAGACCGCCATCAGGGGCGGTGGCGCCCTGTGCCGGATCTGCCACGGAGGACTGGAATGGACCTGTCATCGAAACCCACCTGCCATGTTGTTCGTCCCGGCCAAGCCTATGACGGCAAGCAGGGGTTCAGTTACTTTGAGGGCATAGCCGCCGAGACCGTCGGCTCGACCGGCATCTGCATGCATCTTCTGACAATCCCGCCCGGCATTCGCGGCCGGGCGCATCTGCATGAAAGCCACGAGACGGCGATCTACGTGCTCTCGGGCGAGGCGCACACCTGGTATGGCGAGCGCCTCGAGCATCACGCCGTCGTGCGGTCCGGCGAGCTTTTCTACATTCCCGCCGGCGTCCCGCATGTGCCGGCCAATCTCGGGCATGCGCCCTGCACCGCGGTCGTCGCCCGGACCGATCCGAGGGAGCAGGAAAGCGTCACCCTGCTCCCGGAACTGGACGGGCTGGTGCCGTAGATTGGGAAAGGTTGGAGCCCTCAATCGAACCTCCATTTTCCGAACCCTAGTCTCAATCCGACGGCGCCGAGCATATAGGCACCACTTACCCCTGCAGCAGCGCAAGCGAGGACCAACTCCATGATTTCCCTGTAATTCATGTCGCTTGCCGCTTGGTCAAAGCTTCCTGTCAGCCAAGTCAGACCCATCGAAGTTGCAATCGGGGTCAGAGCGCCAAGAAGCAATAGCGTGGCCTTCCTCTTTGGAAGGACGTATCGAAAAACAAGGAGACCGAATGCCGTGACAGGCAGGCAAAGTATTAACGCAAACGGAAACAGTCGGAGCACCGCATCCTGGGTTCTGATCATGATGTAGCCGGTGTTGCCGAACAACTGATGCTGATAGAAATGCGGTATGGTGAATGCTGCGATGTACATCAGGGAACCCACAAGGACTGCCAGTACATATCCGGCCAGCAGCGACAACCAGTTCGCGCGCCCAGTTCGGACCAGCAAGGTTGAATCGTTGTTTGTGTCCACCGCACTCATCCGATTGATCAGCCCTTTCAAGCAAACCCCAAGGTTGCTTGGGGTCCGGCGACCCCAAGCTGAACCGCCGACCATGTCAAACTCCGGTCGCCGGGATGCCGGATCGTTCCACCTTGCGGGGAGCCACCAGTTCCTTCCAGGTCGAAAGCGCCTTGTTGACGGCGGTGAAGGGCTCGCGCTTGACGAACTGGCCGTGGCCTTCCCGGGTCTTCACGGTGGCTTCCTCGATCGCCACTTCGCCGCGGGTGAGCGTGAAGCGCGGCAGGCCGGTCACCTCCTTGCCCTCGAAGACGTTGTAGTCGATCGACGACTGCTGGCTCTTGGCCGAGATCGTCTTGGAGCGCTTCGGATCCCAGACGACGATGTCGGCATCGGCGCCGACGAGGATCGCGCCCTTCTTCGGGTAGATGTTGAGGATCTTGGCGATGTTGGTCGAGGTGACGGCGACGAACTCGTTCATCGTCAGGCGGCCGGTGTTGACGCCATAGGTCCAGAGCATCGGCATGCGGTCTTCAAGGCCGCCGGTACCGTTCGGGATCTTGGCGAAATTGCCGACGCCGAAGCGCTTCTGCTCGGTGGTGAAGGCGCAGTGGTCGGTGGCGACGACCGAGAGCGAACCCGATTGCAGGCCGGCCCACAGGCTGTCCTGATGGTGCTTGTTGCGGAAGGGCGGGCTCATGACGCGGCGGGCGGCGTGATCCCAGTCCTTGTTGAAATACTCGCTTTCGTCGAGCGTCAGGTGCTGGATCAAGGGCTCGCCATAGACGCGCATGCCCTTCTGGCGGGCGCGGCGGATGGCTTCATGCGCCTGTTCGCAGGAGGTGTGCACGACATAGAGCGGCACGCCGGCCATGTCGGCCAGCATGATGGCGCGGTTGGTGGCTTCGCCCTCAACCTCGGGCGGGCGCGAATAGGCATGGGCTTCCGGACCGTTGTTGCCCTCGGCGAGCAGCTTGGCCGTCATCGAGGCGACGACGTCGCCGTTTTCGGCGTGGACGAGGGGCAGGGCGCCGAGTTCGGCACAGCGTTGGAAGGAGGCGAACATCTCGTCGTCATTCACCATCAGCGCGCCCTTGTAGGCCATGAAGTGCTTGAAGGTGTTGATGCCCTTGTCCTTGACGATGGTCTCCATCTCGTTGAAGACACGCTCGTTCCAGCCGGTGATCGCCATGTGGAAGGAATAGTCGGCATTGGCGCGCGAGGTCTTGTTGTCCCACATCTGCAGCGCCTCGAGCAGCGACTGGTCGGGGCCGGGCAGACAGAAATCGACCACCATGGTGGTGCCGCCGGCAAGCCCGGCGCGGGTGCCGCTTTCGAAGTCGTCGCTGGAATAGGTGCCCATGAACGGCATTTCGAGATGGACGTGCGGGTCGATGCCACCCGGCATGATGTAACAGCCGGAGGCGTCCAGAACATCGCCGCCGGAGAGATTGGGGCCGATCTCGACGATCTTGCCACCCTCGATCTTGACGTCCGCCTTGTAGGTCAGGTCGGCGGTAACAATGGTGCCGTTTTTGATAACTGTACTCGCCATTTCACGTTCCCTTTGCTTATCTTTGAAACTTGAGCGTCAGTCGTATGTCGTTCGGAAGGCGCGCCCGTCCTCTTCGGGGCGCCATCCGGTTATGGCTTGAACTCCCTTTCCGTTCGCGGCGCTGCCGCGAGCTGTTCGTCAAGCGACTGACGATAACGGATGCAGCCGCGCATGAATTGCGGCCATTCCGGCACGGTGATTTCCGGTCTCGCTGTGTCGGGCAGCAGGCTCCACATCTCGGGGTGGTGCCAGCAGAGATCGTGTCCGGTCGCATCGCGATGGGCGCGGATCGCCACCCGCATCGCCTTCGCTGCTGCGAGAAGCGCCGCATGGCTCATCCTTGCCAGATCGGAATCCGGATCCCTGGTCACGCTCTGGTCTCCTTCCCCCGGGCCATCGAGCTTTTGTTGTTCCCTGCCGACGCGAGCGTTCCGCTTCTTGGTCGTCGGTATGCGTCTTTGCTACATGCGCCCGCCTAGTCGGCGTAGCCCGGATCCTCGCGATCGAGAATCCGTTTCATTTCTTCGAAATGGGCGAATTGCGCGCCCTTGTAGGCATCCCATTCCGCCGCGGTCGCCTCTGCAATGTCGTCGGCCATGACGCTCAGCGGCTGGCCGGTCGAATAGGCAAGCACCATCGTGCGCGCGGCGCGTTCGAGATGGTACATCGCATCGAAGGCCTCGGCCACAGTCTCGGCCAGCACCGTGACACCGTGGTTGCCCATCATCACCGCGGAATGGTTGCCGATGGTCGCGGCGATGCGTTCGCCTTCGGCTTCTTCCGTTGCGATGCCGCCGAAGGAAAGATCGACCGCCATGCGGTTATGGAAGCGCGCCGTCACCTGGTCGATCGGCTTGATCGACGGATCCTTCAGGCCCGCAAGGGCCGTGGCGTAGGGCGGATGCAGATGCAGCACGACGCGGGCGCGCGGAATGGTGCGATGGATCGCCGAATGGATTGACCAGGCGGAGGGATCCGGAGCGTCGGGGCGCTGCATCGTCTCGGCGTCGTCGGCATCCATCAGCAGCAGGTCGCTGGCGCGGATGTTGCTGAAATGCCGCCAGCGCGGATTGACCAGGAAACGGCGGCCGTCGGCGGAGACGGCCGCGCTGAAATGATTGGCCACCGCCTCGTGCCAGTCGGCGCGGGCGGCCAGCCGGAATGCGGCGGCCAGGTCTACGCGAAGCTGCCGCTCATCGGTTTTCTCCAACGACACGACATTGGCGGATCCGTGCATGGCGGCTCACTCCACGATCCCTGCGGTTTCGACCACGGCATGGAACAGCACGTCGCAGCCGGCGGCGGCCCATTCCTTCGAGATCGCCTCGGCCTCGTTGTGGCTGAGGCCGCCGACACAGGGGCACATGATCATCGTGGTGGGCGCGACCTTGGCCGCCCAGCAGGCGTCGTGGCCGGCGCCGGAGATCACGTCCATGTGGCTGTAGCCGAGCCGTTCGGCGGCGGCGCGGACCGATGTCACCAGCGTCGGGTCGAAGGTGACAGGATCGAAGTGGCCGACGGCTTCGACGGAACAGCCGACGCCGAGGCCCTTGCAGATCTCGGCCGCTTCCTTCTCGATGCGCGCGCGCATGCCGTCGAGCTTGGCCTGGTCCGGCGAACGGATGTCGACGGTGAAGATCACCGTGCCGGGCAGAACGTTGCGCGAATTCGGCGAGAATTTCACCTGGCCGACGCCGCCGACGCAGCCCGGCTGGTTTTCCATCGCCACGGTCTGCACCATTTCCATGATCCGTGCCATGGCGAGCCCGGCGTTGACGCGCATGGTCATCGGCGTCGAGCCGGTATGCGCCTCGCGGCCGGTGAGCGTGAATTCGAGCCACCACAGGCCCTGGCAGTGGGTGACGACGCCGATCTGCTTGTGCTCGGCCTCGAGGATCGGGCCCTGTTCGATGTGGTATTCGAAATAGGCGTGCATCTTGCGGGCGCCGACGTCCTCGTCGCCGACCCAGCCGATGCGCTTCAGTTCGTCGCCGAAGGCCTTGCCGTCGGGATCCTTGCGCGAATAGGCGTAGTCGAGGTCGATCGCGCCGGCGAAGACGCCGGAGGCGAGCATGGCGGGGGCGAAGCGCGCGCCTTCCTCGTTGGTCCAGTTGGTGACGACGACGGGATGCTTCGTCCTGATGCCGAGGTCGTTCATGGTGCGCACGACCTCGAGGCCGGCGAGCACGCCGAGCACGCCGTCATATTTGCCGCCGGTCGGCTGGGTATCGAGATGGCTGCCGACGTAGACGGGAAGGGCATCGGGATCGGTGCCGGGGCGGGTGGCGAACATCGTGCCCATGCGGTCGACGCCCATCGTCAGTCCGGCCGCTTCGCACCAGGACTGGAACAGCCGGCGGCCTTCGGCATCCTCGTCGGTGAGCGTCTGGCGGTTGTTGCCGCCGGCGACGCCCGGGCCGATCTTCGCCATGTCCATGAGACTGTCCCAGAGACGATCGCCATTGACGCGCAAGTTCTCGCCGGGTGCTGCCACCATATTCGTTCCTCACCTGTTACTGCCGGGTATTCCCGGTCATGCTGTTCCCGTGGTCTTGAACCGTGCGCCGCGTTCTGGTTTTTCTTGGCGCCCGGAGATCCGCAGTTGCGTTTGTACCGCTTCTGTCAGATAATTTGACCGGTTGGTAAACATTACAATTTCCGCGGCGGCACTCAAGACGTAAAACACGAAAAATAACGACAAAATAGCCAGCAATTGCCCAAATATGCGCCAGCACTACAGAAGTGCCGGAATGCACACCAGCGGTTATATTTCGACGATACAGGGGACGCGATGGCAATACCGAGAGCAGCGCAGACGCAACGGCGCACCAGGATCCAGGAGGCCAAGGAAGAACAGATACTCGAGGCCGCCCTCGACGTTTTCTCCGCCAAGGGGTTTCGCGGTTCGACGATCGACCAGATCGCCGAAGTCGCCGGCATGTCGAAGCCGAACCTGCTCTATTATTTCCGTACCAAGGAGGCCATGCACCGCGCCCTGATCGACCGGGTCCTGGATAAATGGCTCGATCCCCTGCGCGCCTTCGACGCCGAGGGCAATCCCGAGGTCGAGATCTGCAGCTATATCAGGCGCAAGCTGGAAATGGCGCGCGACTATCCGCGCGAAAGCCGGCTGTTTGCCAACGAGGTGCTGCAGGGCGCGCCGCATATCGAAAACGAGCTGACCGGGCCTTTGAAGAGCCTGGTCGACGAAAAGGCCGAGGTCATCCGTGCCTGGGCGCGGGCGGGCAAGATCGCCAGGTGCGATCCCTACCACCTGATCTTCTCGATCTGGTCGACCACCCAGCATTACGCCGACTTCGACGTTCAGGTGCGCGCCGTGCTCGGGCAGAGCCAATCGGGCGAGGGCCGGTTCGAGGATGCCGCCCGCTTCCTCGAGCAGTTGTTTACCCGCGGTCTCATCCCGGGGTCCCCGACCGGCGCGGAACGCTGAGCGGTCAGTCCGGCAGCATCGCCATGACCACCAGCCCGCAGGCGGTGACCAGCGCGCCGGCGAATACCGGGGCCGTGGCCCAGCCGTGGCCGAGCAGTCCCTCCATGACGATCACCACCGTCGGCGTCAGGTAGCCGTAGGCCAGCACCTTCGACGACGGCAGGCGTAGCGAGGCGTATTGCAAAAGCAGGAAGGTGATCGCCGTCGTCACCACCGAAAGATAGGCGAGCGCGATCCACACGACCCCCGGCAGTTCGGCAAAGGCGATCCCGGGCAGTTCGGGCGCGGCCGGCAAGAGCAGGAAGAAGGCGGTGGCGATCGCCATCCAGAAACCGAAGGCGAGGGCATTTTCCTTGCGGTCGTATTTGCGCAGCAGCGGCACGTACATCGCATGGCAGACGACGCCGACGAAATAGATCAGTTCGCCGCGGCCGACGTCGAAGCTCAGCAGCGCGTCGATATTGCCGCGGAAGATCACCCAGATCGCGCCGACCGCCGCGATCACCAGGCTGGCGAGCACGCCGAGCCGGGTCCTCTGGCCGAGCAGCACCAGCGCGAAGCCCGCCGCCATCAGCGGCATCAGGGTGAAGACAGCGCCCGTCGCCACCGGGCTGGTGATTTCCAGCGCCAGGAACATCGTCAGCATGTAGATCGACATCAGTCCGCCGAGAATGGCGAAGCGCCAGGGCTGCACCGGAAACGAGAACGGCACGCGCAGGATGGCGAAGGTCATGACCCCGAGCACGACAATCGTCATGAGGTAGCGCATCACCTGCAGGGATGCCGCCGGGACATGCTGCGCCGCCAGCCCGCCGAGCGAGAACGAGCCGCCGATCAGCACGGCAAAGGCCAGCATCGCGAGATGGGCGAGAAACTTTTCCCGGCCCTTGGCGTGGCGATTGTGCGCAGTCGGGGCGGTGACGTCCTGTTTCACGGGCGGGAACCTGTCGGGGAAGGATGCGAGAATGGTCCCCCGCTCTAGCATGAGTCTCGCCGCCTGTAGAGAGGGCGATCGACCCAACTACCGACCGCAGCAATTGGCCGTCATGCGCCCATGCGACGCCCGACCGGCTCGTCAGTCTCCCCAACGGACGCAAGAAAGATCGCCTTTCCGCCATAGCTCGGATGCCTGACGGCCGTGGCATCGATGCCACGGCGGGCAAGTGCGAAATGTGCATCGCGGCCGATCGCGACGATGCGCGGCGGGGCAAGCCTGTCGACCAGCCATTCCAGGAACGGCCGGCCGGCATCCGCCTCCGCCCGCCGGTGCGGCCGGTTGGTCAGCGCCTTCCCCTCTTCGTGGGGATGCAGGGGAAAGACGTTCCAGAGAAAGACCGGGCGGCGTTCCCCGGCAAGGGCGGTCCACACGGCCGTTGCCGTCGGTTCCGCGATTTCCACGCCGTGTGTCGCCCGGCGCAGTTTCCGGCTGCCGATCATCTCCGCATTGGCGGCCAGATGCCTTTCGTCGGTCAGCGCAAGCCCGGTCCGCCGCCCGCCGCGAAAGCCGAGGTCGCGACCGATCCAGATCGCCGAAACGCCATGGCGCAGCGCTGCGTCGAGCACGGCTGCCAGATTGTCCCGGCGGATGTCGGCGGCATCGGGGAGATCGCATGCGCCGCAGGTGTCCCGGTAGGGATTGAAGACATCGGGGAAGTCGAGGCCAGAGAGACCGTCGATGAAATCCTGTACGGTTTCCAGTCGCATCCGAGCTTCACCTGTCCGAGTGCTCCGTCGCGGGGATGAAATTTAGGGCGGGCTTCAGTCAAGCCAAGCATTTGCGGGAAAATCCGTGCCCCTCCGTTCCCGTCGCATCGGGCTGTGCAAGACTTGCTGCGTCCTGTCACGGATACACCGCGAGGCGTCGCGGCGAGGCAGGGCCGGCGCCCGGTGCGAGGAAACGACGCATCATTCGTTCCGGGGGCTGCAGAAAATGGTCCCCCTCCGGTGGATCGGTCGATGCGCGGCGGTTCCGGGTGACTGCCTTGCCGGGACCGGCACAACACCGGACGTGTCTGTGAGGCACACAGGGCGGTGGAAGCAGACAGGCCTCTCGGCAGTTTTCCGGCTTTCTTCCGGGTGACTGTGGCGCTGTCTGGAACTTCGAAACCGCCGCAGAGGGGCTGCAGTTGCAGTAAAAACCGCCGAACGGGGCGCTGGAAAGTGCCACATAAAATTACATTGCGAGGTACTTTCGAGCGCCCCGTCCATTCCCGTGATGCCCCGAGTGGCGATGCCAGGTCGGGTGGGCGGGGCGTGGGCGCAAATGAGGATTATGCATGTGGCGCAGATGCGAAAAGGCCGGCGACCGCTGTCGGCCGCCGGCCTGATATTTGGACAAAGAAAGCTGTTATTCCGCGGCCTGGCGGGCCATCGGGTTGTTCGGATGCGTCGTCCAGTTGGCGTAGTCAGGATCGACTGGCTTGCCGGTGCGCTGGTCGAGAACGCCGGCTTCAAGTCCGACCATGGTGATGCAGTTCTCCACCGGGCAGACGTTGACGCAGAGATTGCAGCCGACGCACTCGTCTTCCATCACCTCGAAATGCCTGACACCATCGACCATGCTGGTGATCGCCTGGTGCGAGGTGTCCTCGCAGGCGATATGGCAGCGGCCGCATTTGATGCAGGCATCCTGGTCGATGCGCGCCTTGGCGATGTAGTTGAGGTTCAGGTACTGCCAGTCGGTGACATTGGGCACGGCGCGGCCGGTGATGTCGTCAAGGCTCCCGTGGCCCTTCTCGTCCATCCAGTCGGAGAGGCCGGTGATCATCTCCTCGACGATCTTGAAGCCATAGGTCATCGCTGCGGTGCAGACCTGCACGTTGCCGGCGCCGAGCACGAGGAATTCGGCGGCGTCGCGCCATGTCGTCACCCCGCCGATGCCGGAGATCGGCAGGCCTGCGGTCTCGGGATCGCGGGCGATCTCGGCGACCATGTTGAGCGCGATCGGCTTGACCGCCGGGCCGCAATAGCCGCCATGCGTACCCTTGCCGCCGACCGTCGGGTTCGGCGCGAAGCTGTCGAGGTCGACCGAGACGATCGAGTTGATCGTGTTGATCAGCGATACCGCGTCGGTGCCGCCGGCCTTGGCGGCACGGGCCGGCTTGCGGATGTCGGTGATGTTGGGGGTCAGCTTGGTGATGACGGGCATGCGGGTGTACTGCTTGCACCAGCGCACCACCATCTCGATGTACTCGGGCACCTGTCCGACCGCAGCACCCATGCCGCGTTCGGACATGCCGTGCGGACAGCCGAAGTTGAGCTCGATGCCGTCGGCGCCGGTTTCCTCGACCAGCGGCAGGATCGCCTTCCATGCCTGTTCCTCGCAGGGCACCATGATCGAGGCGATCAGGGCCCTGTCCGGCCAGTTCATCTTGACCTGCTTCATTTCCTGCAGGTTGATCTGCAGCGGCCGGTCGGTGATCAACTCGATGTTGTTGAGGCCGAGGAGCCGGCGATCGGCGCCCCAGATGGCGCCGTAGCGCGGGCCGTTGACGTTGACGACCGGCGGTCCTTCCTCGCCGAGCGTCTTCCAGACCACGCCGCCCCAGCCCGCCTTGAAGGCGCGCTCGACGTTATAGGCCTTGTCGGTCGGCGGCGCAGAGGCCAGCCAGAAGGGGTTCGGCGACTTGATGCCAACGAAGTTATTGCGAAGATCTGCCATTGTGCGTTCCTCTCGATCCCGTTCCAGCCGTCACGCGACGGCGCTTGCCCGCGCCGAACCGGCGGCAAGGGCTTTGTTGATCGATTCAGCCGCATCGCGGCCCTGGGCGACGGAGGTGACCGTCAGGTCTTCGCCGCCGCGCACGCAGTCGCCACCGGCCCAGACCTTGTCGAGCGAGGTGTGGCCTTCGCCATCCACGGCAATGCGTCCGTTCTCGATCCGCAGCGAGCCGATACCCGACGTCTCGAAGGTCTGGCCGATCGCCTTGAAGATCTGGTCGGCGGCAATCACCCCGGTCTCGCCGGTGCCCGAAAGCTTGCCGTCGGCGAGCGCCATGTACTCGACCTCGATGCCGGCGACCTTGCCGTCCTTGCCGATGATGCTCTTCGGTGCGAGCCAATGGCGGATGATGACGCCCTTGGAGGTTGCCAGGTCCTGCTCGAACTCGGAGGCGTTCATATGCTCCTTGCCGCGGCGATAGCAGATCGTCACTTCTTCCGCGCCGAGCAGCTTGGCCTGCACGCCGGCATCGATCGCGGTCATGCCGCCGCCAAGGACGACGACGCGGCGGCCGATGGCGATGTCGCCCTTTGCTCCGGCCTGGCGCAGGTCGGAAATGAAATCGACCGCATCCATGACGCCGTCGAGGGTCTCGCCCTCCGCCCGCAGGGCGTTGACGCCGGCAAGGCCGAGGCCGAGGAAAACCGCGTCGTACTTCGCGGTGAGGTCGGCAAGCGTGAAGTCGCGGCCGAGCATCTGGCCGTTCTTGACCTGGATGCCGCCGATCGACAGTACGTACTCGACTTCGCGCGCGGCAAAGTCGTCGACCGCCTTGTAGGTGGCGATGCCGTATTCGTTCAGGCCGCCGGACTTCGGTTTCGCCTCGTAGATGACCACGGAATGACCGTTGACGGCGAGGCGGTGGGCGCAGGCAAGGCCCGCCGGGCCGGCGCCGACGACCGCGATCTTCTTGCCGGTGTCTTCGGCGCGGCGATAGAACTGCTTGTCCTCTTCCATCGCGATGTCGGTGGCATAGCGCTGCAGGCGGCCGATCTCGACCGGGCGCTCCTCGGCGGTGTTGCGCACGCAGGCCTGCTCGCACAGGGTTTCGGTGGGACAGACGCGGGCGCACATGCCGCCGAGAATGTTCTGGTCGAAGATGGTCTTCGCCGCGCCGACCGGATTGCCGGTCGAGATCTGGCGGATGAACATCGGAATGTCGATCGAGGTCGGACAGGCCGTCATGCACGGCGCGTCGTAGCAGAAGTAACAGCGGTCGGCTGCGACGAGGGCCTCGTGTTCCTTGAGCCGCGGATGAAGATCGGAGAAATTCGCTTCGTATTCGGAGGCGCTGAGCCTGCCTCCACTAATCCCAGGTTCCAGGCGTCCCATTGAAGTTCCCTCTTATTAGTAAACGGCTAGTGGAACAGACGGTAACTCAGGAAAATTTATTTATCAAACGGTAAAAATTTAAAATGATCCGTGATTTCAGGCAATTCTAATAGGGTTCCGGCGCATCGTTATTTGGTTCGCTCGAGTAAAAATGAATGGTCGCGACGGACGTGACGAAATCGCAAGTAAAATCCGATATTTGAAATAAACTATACATTTTAAGTCATGTTATTTTCCGGGAGGCGCGTCGCGGGGCGCGCCCCGCAAGGCTGCGCTGCGGGTGTCGAGTGCTCAGCCGGCCAGGCGGGCCAGCTCCTGTTCGCGGTAACGGCGTGGCGGGATGCCGGTCTGGCGACTGAAAAAGCGGGTGAAATAGGCCTGGTCGGCGAATCCGAGCCGGTCGGCGATCTGCTGCACCGGCAGCGTGGTGAAGACGAGATCGCGCTTGGCTTCAAAGATCAGGCGGTCGGCGATCAACTGGCTGGTCGCCTTGCCGGCGACAAGCCGCGTGATGCGGTTCAGGTGTGCGGCAGACAGGCCAATCTGTCGGGCGTAGAATTCCACCGGCCGGTGGGCGCGGAAGTTGTTGTTGATCAGGGCGACCAGTTGCCCGAAGCGGACCTGGTCGCGGGTCGCGGCGTGCTCCGCCGGCGCATCGCCGCCGGCACGGTAGAGCAGGATGAGGGCGGTGGCGAGATAGGCCTCGATCAGGTCAGAGGCATTCGTCGATCCGCCGCCGAGTTCGGCTTCGATGCGGTCCAGCGTCTCGCCGATATAGCCGCCATCCGGGCCGCCGGCGGTGAGATGGCGGGGTGCCGACAGCCAGCGCCGGAAGTCCGGCCGCCCCGAGGTGAGCGCCATCAGGCGCCTGGCCATGAAAGTGATGACCGTGCCATCGATGTCGCGGGAAAAACGGAAACCGTGGTCGTGCCGATGCGGCACGGTGACGACCGAGCGAGGGCGCAGGGGCACCCAGGCGCCGTTCAACAGGGCTTCGCCGCTGCCCTCACGGATGTGCAGAATCTGAAAAAGCGAGTCGTGGCGATGCGGCTTGATCTCCCAGTTGTGCAGGCTGCTTCGCGTGGGGATCGACTCGGCATGGATCCAGTATTCCGCCACTTCGGCGCTGGTTTCACCGTAGAGACTGAATGTCGGTACGCTGCGCGGCACGGTCGGCCTCCCCGAAGCATGTTCGATTTGTCCAAGAAGTTGACCGGATTTTCCATTCCGCACAACCGTTCGGCGCTTATCATTTGCCAGAATTGTTCTGGGAGGTTCAATCATGCGAACGCAGGTCGCCATCATCGGCTCGGGACCGTCCGGCTTGCTGCTCGGCCAGTTGCTCACCAATGCCGGGATCGACAATGTCATCCTCGATCGCGTCGATCGCGCCTATATCCTCGGCCGCATTCGTGCCGGCGTGCTGGAACAGGGCACGGCAGGATTGCTGGACGAGGCCGGGGCGGGCCGGCGGATGCATGCCGAAGGCATCGTGCACGAGGGCACCTCGCTTGCCTTCAACGGCGAGCTTCACCGGATCGATCTCAAGGCCCTGACCGGCGGAAAGACGGTGATGATCTACGGGCAGACGGAGGTGACCCGGGATCTCATGGACAAGCGGGCGGAGACCGGGGGCGTCAGCATCTACAACGCCGGCGATGTCCGGCCGCACGGTTTCGATGGCGAGAACCCTTACGTCACTTACGAAAAGGACGGCACCGGCAACCGGATCGACTGCGATTTCATCGTCGGTTGCGACGGCTATCATGGACCGAGCCGCGCGAGTGTCCCGGCCGCAGCGATCAGGACCTGTGAAAAGGTCTATCCGTTTGGCTGGCTCGGCGTCTTGGCGGATGTACCGCCGGTCAGCGACGAACTGATCTATGCCAATCACGAGCGCGGCTTTGCCCTCTGCTCGATGCGCTCGCATAGCCGCAGCCGCTACTACATCCAGTGTCCGCTGAGCGAAAGGGTCGAGGACTGGAGCGACCAGGTGTTCTGGGACGAATTGCGCCGCCGGCTGCCGAAGGAGCAGGCGGAGAGCCTGATCACCGGGGCCTCGATCGAGAAGTCGATCGCGCCGCTCAGATCCTTCGTCGCGGAACCGATGCGCTTCGGCCGGCTGTTTCTTGCCGGTGACGCCGCGCACATCGTGCCACCGACCGGCGCCAAGGGCCTGAACCTCGCCGCCAGCGACGTGCACTATCTCTTCGAGGGACTTAGGGAGTTCTACGCGGAGAAGTCGGCTGCGGGCATCGATGCCTATTCGCAGCGCGCGCTGGCGAGGGTGTGGAAGGCGGTGCGCTTCTCCTGGTCGATGACCATGCTCATGCATCGGTTCCCGGAGAATGGCGAGTTCGGGCAGAAGATCCAGGAAGTCGAACTCGACTACCTCGTGCACTCGACCGCGGCGTCCACGGCGCTGGCGGAAAACTATGTCGGCCTGCCTTTTTAGCCGGCTCCGGGGAGCTCCAAAAAAACACCCGTTCCGATGGAACCGACCGGCCGGTATCGCGTTATCCAACTGTCAGGAGGATCCCGCATCCGACAGCGCAGCGTCCCCAACGCACCTCCTGACATCTGCTCGCGGCCCCCCCTCCCGCTGAGCAACACACATAAACAGCCAGCATCCCTGCCTGGGTGCTGGCTGTTTATTTTGTGGAGAAATGTCGGGCGCCGGGCGATGTCCGGGCTCAGGCCGATTTCAGGAATTCGTACTCGCTGTCCGGGATGGTCAATCGGTACTCGATCATCTCGGGAGAAATGGTGAAGTTGCTCCTGCCGTTCATCGAGACCGGCACGACACGCTCGAGAACGGTCCGCCCGAAATGCCGTTCGTAGAACTCCGGGTCTTCGTCGTCGCGCACCAGATGCTCGATCCAGACGATCTCGACCGCGCGGCGATCGCCGAAGGTTGTCGGCAGGCATTCGATCGATATTGCCGTCGATCCCTTGGACAGCGCGCCATAGGAAGCCGAGTTGACGATCAGCTCGTGCAGGGCGAGGCCGAGATGAACCGCGGCATTGGGATTGAAGTGGGCATTGACGCCGCGGATCGCGATCGGCCGGCCGCCTTCGGGCCAATAGGGCGCGAACTGGCGCTGGGCGAGGTCGAAGAGGAAGGCGCCGCGCCAGCTCGAATCGGTGACAAGATCCTGCGAATTCGACAGCGATTGCAGCCGGCCGCGGAACTTCGTCAGGAAGTAGTCGAGCGACGGGGTGTAGCGCGCGGTCTGCGTGGCGATCCCCTGGATGATGGCGAGCAGATTCTTGGAGCGGTGGGACAGTTCGCGCAGCAACAGCTTCAGCGCCCGTTCGCGGTGGCGGGTGTCCGTCACCTCCATGAGGATCGACAGCACGCCATGGGTGCCGTCCTCGTCGGTGCGCTCGATCTTGATCTCGTAGGTGTGCTGGCCGTCGTCGCTGCCGAGCTCCACCTCGATCAGCGCCGGATTGCCGGTGGCAAGCACGGCGCGCTTGGCTTCCAGTATGCGCTGGCCCTCCATCTTGCCGAACAGGGTGGTGTCGTCCTGACCGAAGACAAGCTGCTGTTTCAGGTGCGGGGGCAGGTTTTCGCAATGACAGATGCGCAGTTCGGCATCCTGGTGCAGGAGCGAGATGCCGGCGCCGTAGAGCGCCCGCTCCATCATCGCAACCCGTTCCTTGATCGGCAGAGGCGGGCCCGAGACTGGTCCCTTGTTATGCACCGCGAAATCCTTCCCAAGTCTAATGCACGTAAAAAATGTTATCGCACCGATTTCTTAACCGTCTTTCCGCCGCGGCGTAGCCGAATCTGGTGGTCTGCAGCGGCGAGTGCGGAGGACATCTCCGCCTTCGCCCTTTCCGACCACCTTATGCAGCGCTGATCACGCGGCGGCCTTTTCCGCATTGTTGAAAAACAGCGCCTGGCTGATCAGCGCCTTGACCATGTCGGGATTGAACGGCTTGGACACCAGGAAGGCCGGCTCGGGGCGCTCGCCGGTCAGCAGTCGCTCCGGGAATGCGGTAATGAAGATCACCGGCACGCTCGTGGTCCGCAACACGTCGTTGACGGCATCGATCCCGGAACTGCCGTCGGCAAGCTGGATGTCGGCCAACACCATTCCCGGCGTCTTCGCGCCGTAAAGGGCAAGCGCTTCGGCATGGGTCCGGGCGATACCGATCACCCTGTGGCCGAGGCTTTCGACCATCTGCTCGATATCCAGCGCGATCAGCGGTTCGTCCTCGATGATCAGCACGTCGGTGGCGGCCTGTTCGGAAATCTCCTTGGAGGCGCGGGCAAGCAGCGCGACGGTCTCATCCTCGTCGAGGCCGAGAATGGTGGCGATCTCGTCGGGCCGGAAATTTTCGACGGCCGAGAGCAGGAAGGCCTGGCGCGGTTGCGGCGAGAGCTTGCCGAGATTGATCGTCGCCGTTCGTTCCCAGGGAAATGGCGAGGCCGGATCCGGATCGGCGATGTCGAGCGTATCGAATAGGCGGGTGAAGAGCTGGTATAGGGCGACGCGATCGTCGCCGGTTTCGGGGAATATCGAGATGTCGGCGATGATCGCCTCCAGGGCGGCGGCGACATAGGCGTCGCCGGAATGCTGCGTTCCGGTCATGGCGCGGGAATAGCGGCGCAAATAGGGAAGGTGCGGCGCAATTCTGGTCGATAAAGTCATTACGATCTCCCATAAATTATGCTGACAGCCGGAGGCTCCGATACTTCCAATGCGGTATGTTGAAAAAAGTTCCCCGGCGACCGGAACTTTTTCTCCCCTAAGGTATTGTCTATCAAACTGCGTTTCGGACACGAACATACGCAGGGATAATCGAAATCCGCTATTATCGAGCCCTGTCCGGGAACTTTGGCAGGCCTGAAGGGTTTCCGGACGTACGGCTGGATAAAGGCGTGAGACCAAAGGTGTGAGAGTGAAGGGCGATGTCTGACATGCAACGTGAGGATCCTGGAAAATCGCGAGCGAACGCCCGCCCGACGCGGATAGACGATCCCAACAACCAGATCGGCATAAAGCTGAGATCGCTCTATGACGCGCTTGAGGAAGAGGCCATTCCGCCCCGCTTTCTCGACCTGTTGGAGAAGCTGGACGAGGCGGAAAGTCGTGCTTTGACGCAGAACAACAAGTGAGGCCCCCATGGAAAAAATCCAGCCGGGTTTCAAGCGCGAGCTGCTGAAGCATCTGCCAAGCCTGCGCGCGTTTGCTATTTCCCTTGTCGGCCGCCACGACCAGGCGGACGATCTGGTGCAGGACACGATCATGAAAGCCTGGGCCAAGCAGGAACAGTTCCAGATGGGAACGAACATGAAGGCCTGGCTGTTCACCATCCTGCGCAACGAACTCTTCAGCCAGATCCGAAAGCGCGGTCGCGAAGTGCAGGACAGCGACGGCATGCTGACCGAGCAGATGGCGACCCATCCCGCCCAGTACGGGTCTCTCGACCTCGACGACTTCCGCAAGGCGCTCGAGCAGTTGCCGCCTGATCAGAGGGAGGCGGTCATTCTCGTCGGTGCGTCCGGCTTTTCCTACGAGGAGGCCGCCAATATTTGCGGTTGTGCGGTCGGCACCATCAAGAGCCGGGTGAACCGGGCGCGCCTGCGGCTGCAGGAACTGCTGGATATTTCGGGAGAGGGCGATTACGGCCCCGACGCCACTTCGGCGCCGATCACATCAAAGGCCTTTGCCTTCTAGGCGGGGCTTTTCCAGCCACGGCCTCCTGGCGGCTGCGTCGTCGCCGTTTCATGGCGGACGCCGCAGCACGCCGAATGCCGCGTGCGCGGCTCTTTCTTCCGTTATTTCCGTTCATCGCAAACCGGGCTATGTGCGGTTGCGTTTGTCGTCTCCCGAGGAGCGCTGGGTCGCCGTCAGAATGGCGAGGGCAACGCTCAAGGCCATCAGCGGCCGCTTGCGAATGAGCACCAGGCTGCTGGTGATCAGGGGAAGCGTGACGGCTTCGATTGCTTCGCGCCGTTCGCGCCGGCGGCGTTCCGCATCCGCCCGGGCGGCGATCATGATGAGGATCGCAATCAGGCCGAGGACAACGGTAATCCCGGCGAGAATGAGCACCGCCGGCATGATGCCGTAGCGGCCCGCCAGCCAGATCAGGGCCGCGATCATCAGGAACGTATAGGTCGACAGGAACATCAGGGTCGCGAACGCGATCAGGATGGTGTTGCGCCGGGTATTGCGCAACGTGTCCTGGACATTGAGCGTCAGGGCGCGGCTGACGAGCGAGACGAGTCCGGTCATGGGCTAGCGCCGCGCAAGGAGGGCGAGGACGAGGCCGAAGGCGGCTGCGGCGCCGATCGTGGCGAGCGGATGCTGGCGGACGGTGCGCTTGAGCTCGCGGGTACCGCGCTCGTATCCGTCGCGCAGTTCGTTGTAGAGTTCTTCGCTTGCTTGCAGCAGTTCCTCCAGGCCTTCTTCCGTCTGGGCCTTCAGCCTGCGGCCTTTCGCATCGCCGGACCTCTGGATGAGGCTGGTCAGCGCCGCCAGTTCGGCGCGCAAGTGCCCGAGCTGTTCCTCGACCGTTTCCTCGACGCGCTCGATGGTACTGTCGCGGTTCTTGCGGGACGATGAGAAAATTGACGGTGCCATGAAAATCTCCCTGCCTTTGAGGGGCCCGACGCCGGCCGGTGCGCCCGTTTCCTGGGTTCGTATCGTGTGAGCCGGAGGGGAACGCCATCCGGAAATCATGTCGCAAAGGACTAGAACGGAGGAACAGCATAAAAGTTCCCCCGAAGCTTGCAATGGCCTGATGTTCGCGTGGCTTTTTTTTGGGTCCGCGGACGATCGGACGTCGTCGTCGCGATCAGACGGCGCTGTGGGCGAGAACGAAGGGCGTACCATCGGCAGGGATGGCATTGACCCGCAGGCGGCAACCGAAGACGTCGCACATGTGCGTATCGGTGAGCACCTCCTGAGGCGTGCCGGCGGCGGCCAGCCGGCCGGATTTCAGCAGGATCATCTGGTCGGCGAACAGCGCGGTCAGGTTGAGGTCGTGCATCACCGCGATCACCCCGCCGCCCCGCTGGCAGAAGTCACGGGCAAGCCGCATGATCGTCAGCTGGTGGCTGATGTCGAGGCTGGAGACCGGCTCGTCGAGCAGCATGAAGCAGGGCGTTCCGTCGTTCACGGGCTCGGGAATCTGGCAGAGCACCCGGGCAAGCTGCACGCGTTGCTGCTCGCCGCCGGATAGCTCCTGGTAGAAGCGGCCTTCGAAGCCGGCGAGATCGACGGCCTTGAGGGCGTCCGCGGCGATGCGTGCGGCCTGTTCCGGGCGCTTGTTCGGTCCGCTGGTCAGTCCCATCGCCACCACTTCGTAGACGGTGAAGGGGAAGGAAATCGCGCTTGCCTGCGGAAGCACTCCGCGCATCGTCGACAGTTGCCAGGGGGCAAGTCGCGACACCTCGCTGCCGTTGATGCGCACCGAGCCGCCGTAGCGCAGTTCGCCCGACACGGCCTTCATCGTCGTCGTCTTTCCCGAGCCGTTCGGGCCGACGATCGCACTCAGTTGTCCCGGCCGCGCGGTAAAAGCGACGTCGTGGACGACCGGGCGACCGGAAAGGCTGACGGATAGGTTCGAGACTTCGATCATGGTGCACTCACAGGTTCAGCCGCGAGCGCTGGCGCAGCAGAATCCACAGGAAGAAGGGGCCGCCGACGACGGAGGTGATGATGCCGATCGGCAGTTCCGCGGGAGCGACGATGGTGCGGGCGATCATGTCGGCGAAGATCAGCATCGAACCGCCGAGCAGAGCGGAGGCCGGCAGCAGGTAGCGATGGTCCGGGCCGATCACCATGCGCAGGATATGGGGCACGACGATGCCGACGAAGCCGATGCCGCCGCTGACGGCGACGGAGGCGCCGGTCGCAGCGGCAACGCTGACGATGGCGATGTTCTTCAGCCGCTGGACCGGCACGCCCATGTGGAATGCGGCGGCTTCGCCAAGCGTGATGGCGTTCAGCCCGCGGGCAAGAAACGGCACGACGATGAGCGAGACGGCGATGATCGGGCCGACGGCAAGGATCTTCGTCCAGGTCGCCCCGGCAATCGAGCCCATGCTCCAGAAGGTGAAGTCGCGCAGTTGCTTGTCATCGGCCATGTAGATCAGGATGCCGGTCAGTGCCATGGTCAGCGCGCCGAGCGCGATGCCGGCGAGCAGCATGGTGGCGACCGAGGTCTGGCCGCCGCTGGTGGCAACACGGTAGAGAAGGAGTGTGGTGCACAGGCCGCCGAGAAAGGCGGCGATCGGCAGCGCGAAAATGCCGAACAGCGCGTAGAACGGCGCGGCGATCGAACCCGAGAGCACGATCATGACGACGGCGCCGAGGCTTGCGCCCGACGACACGCCGACGAGGCCGGGATCGGCCAGCGGATTGCGGAACAGGCCTTGCATGACTGCGCCGGAGACGGCGAGCGAGGCGCCGATCAGGAAGCCGAGGATGGCGCGCGGCATGCGGATGTCGAAGATGATGATCCGATCGCGGGCGCTCAGCGCTGCCTCGCCGGTGGAACCGACGACCAGTTCGCGGATGACATCGAGCGCCGAGGCGTCCGATGCGCCGGTCATCACCGAGAATATCAGCGATGCCAGCGATCCGGCGATGAGGACGAGGGTGACGAGGGCGGCCCGGTGCGACCGGTCGCCCGCGCTTGCGCCTGCCCGCAGGTCGCTTCCGAAAAACCGGAAGGGCTTGCGGGCGGGCATGCTGTCATTCAGTGCCATTGGCCTGTCCGTAGATCGCCGCATTGAGTTCCTTCACCGCGCTTGCGGTGCGCGGACCGAAGCCGAGCAGATGCAGGCCGTCCATGCTGACGAGGGCCTTGCTGGCGGCGGCCGGCGTCAGCGCAATGGCCGGGTTGGCGAAGACCTCTTCAGCAGACGTGTCATTGTTGCCGCCGCGCGCCATCATCAGGATGACGTCGGGCTTGGCCTCGATGATCGCCTCGTCGGTGACCGGCTTGTAGCCGGGGAAGTCGCCGAAGGCGTTGACCACGCCGGCAAGCTTCAGCATGCCGTCGGCAGCCGTGCCGGTTCCCGAGGCTAGGACCTTGCCGCCCTGGATGCTGAGCAGGAACATCACGCGCTTGCGTTCGGCTTCCGGCCGGCTGGCGGCGTCGGCGACGGCGGCGTCAAGCTCGCCCGCAACCTTGTCTTCCAGTGCCTTGGCCTTGTCCTCGACCCCGAGGAAGGCGCCGACGGCGCGGATCTTGCCGAGAATGCCGTCGCGGTCGAAGGTGTCGGGCACGGTGTGGAACGGCACCTTCGCTTCCTTCAGCACCGCCAGCGTTTCCGGCGGACCGGCGCCCTCGATGGCGATGATGGCCGTCGGGTTGACGGCCAGCACCCCTTCGGGAGAAAGCGCGCGGACATAGCCGACGTCCTGGAGCTTCAGCGCGGCTTCCGGGTAGGTGCTGGTCTGGTCGCGGGCGACGAGACGGCCTTCCTCCCCGAGCGCATAGATCACCTCGGTCAGCGCGCCGCCGACCGAGACGACCCGCGACGTGTCCACCTTGGTGGCGTCATCGGCAAGGGCCGGCGACGCCACGCCGCCGGCAAACAGCGGCAGCGAGAGAACGGCGCCGAGCACTGCCCGTTTCCATACCCCGCCTCGGGGCGAATTCGCGCGAAAGTCCATGGTTCAGGCTCCTCAGGCTGCCGCGCTTGCTGCGACCCGCGGCAGGCTCTCGATGATGTTGCGCCAGAAGGCATTCTCGCTCTGGCCTTCCTTGCGCTTGCCGAAGAACTGGATGATCATTTCGCCATTGGCGTCATAGGCTTCGAGCGAGGTGACGATGCCGTCCTTGGTCGGCTTGCGCACGGCCCAGGCTTCCTTGATGTGGTCCTGGCGCAGGTGCAGGTGGAAGGTCGGATCCATGACGTTGACCCACGGGCCCATCGGCTGGATGTTCGAAACCGGACCGGTGTGGATCTGGACGATGCCGCCATTGGCGACGAAGCACATGATGTCGAGGCCGTCCTTTGCGGAGGCGTGCAGCAGTTCCGCGGTGGCGCCTTCGCCAAGCTGCCAGGCGTAGTCGTCGCCGACCGAGCGCACCGCGTCCTGACGGGCGATCTTGAGCTTCTTCAGCATGCCGAAGAACTCATGCGTATCGGTCATCTTGCTCCAGCTGTCGCGCAGCTCCTCGCGGTTGACCTCGGCGAACTCCTCGGTGCTTGCCGGCTTCTCCTCGGCGTGGAATTCCTGCGACTGGTCCTCGAGGCGGAAGTCGGCGACGATCGCATGGTAGGCCTCGAGATTGGAGGCCGGGCGCATGTGCACCTTGTGCACGGCCTCGCCGGTCTTGTCGAAGAACTGCAGGCTGAGGCGCTCCTGGTCGCCATCCTTCTTGGTGACGGCGAAGCCGTGAGCCCAGCGGGTGGGGAAGACGCGCAGGTCGATGTTTTCACCGAGCACGATCGAGGCATACTTGTCGGTGGTGATGTTCTCGAACACGCCGATCTTTTCGTGCACGGCGCTTTCGTTGCGGCTCAGGGCCATGACTTCGCCGAGTTCGGCAGCGCGCCCGAGAAAGCGGTTGGCGTCGCCGTCGATGCGGGTGGCGCTGATGCCGACTTCGGCGGCGACAAGGGCTGCTTCCGACACGCCAAGGGCAGCGGCGATGTCGCGTTCGCGCATCTTCGGGTTCTCGGCGCGGTAAGCGCGGATTTCAGCAGGCGTAGGAATGGTTTTCTCGGTCATGGTGGATAAGCCTATTTGTTGAGAATGAGTTTGCCCTGGCGGGTAATCTTCATCCGGTAAATGACCCCGTCGTGGCGGATCATGATCTCGCTGTTCCCGCGGAAAATAGCGGCGCTGTCGATCACCCGGGTGGATGTCACGGGGTGCGCCTGGGGCATTTCGTCCTCGGTATTCGGGTCGGCGGTCATTGCAATCGGTTTCGTGATGCGGACGGTGGAAGGCGCCCGGTTTGCGGAAGAAGTAACTTGACTCTCTTACTCATGGTTCTTTAAGAACGCAATAGAGGATAAATTCGGTCAACTTTAAAATTTCAACCATGGGGCGCAGCGCTCCGGCCGGTTGTCTTCCGCTGATATAAAACGATTTTACACGGGTGTTTCTGATGACAGTGCTGCGAGCGGCTTTCCTTGCTACCTTCCTGGTGTCCGCGTCGAGCGGAGCTGCGGTCAGGGCTGAGAATGCTGCCGCCCCCGCGGTCGAGCCCGCTGCTGCCGCCGCGCCTGCCGCCAACGTCGAGGCGCTGAGCGTCGAACTCAATGCGCTGGCGCCCTCGCAAAAGGGCTGCATGATGACCTTCGTGGCGCGAAACGGCATGAAGGCGCCGCTGGAAAAGCTCTCCCTCGAACTTGCGATGTTCAATCAGAAAGATGTGGTCGACCGCATTACCGTGCTGGATTTCCGCGAATTGCCGGTTAACAAGGTACGTGTGAGGCAATTCGACATGCCCGGCGTTACCTGCGACGGCATCACCCGCATCATCGTCAACGACACGCCGGTATGTACAGGACCGGCCACAGGGGAGTGCATGAAGAACCTTGTGACCCGTTCGACGCTGACCGTCCCGTTCGAAGGGTGACCGGCATGCGTTGCGAAGGGCAGGGCAATTGTGCAGTGAGAATGGCGGGGCGGATCACGGTCAGGAGCGCGAAAAGCGCGCGCGCGACGGGGCAGGTCGCATGAACGTCGCGAGAATGCCCCGACCGGTGGCCGAGCACCCGGCCGCGCCGAACGTGAATGACAATTTTCCCGGCATGCTTGCTGGGCACGAGATGTCCGACCTGGCCGGCGTGCCGCGCCAGCCGGCAGCCGAAACCGTCGCCCACTATACCCGGCTTGCCAACATCAGTGCCTTTCCAGAGCATGCCGCAACAGCCGAACCCGACAGCAATGCCGGCCCCGAACTCGAGACCGGCGAAGCCGCCCCCGCCGAGGCCAGGCCGCGGCGCAAGTGGCTGACTGCGTCCTGCATCGGCTCGTTCGTCGCCCATATCACCCTGTTCTATGCATTGGCGGTCACCTTGGTGGCCGAGCCGCAGGAGGCAGTCGAGGAGGCCGGATCGGTCATCAGCGTCGCTATCCTCGGCGACGCAGAACTCGATGCCATGGCGGCCGGTGTCATGACCGAAGACGCACAGCCGGAGCCGGAAGTCGTCGAGGCCGAGCCTGTCACCCCGATGGAAGTGGTGGCAGCCGAGCCGGTCGAGCAGCCCACGGCGGAGCCGGTTACCCAGCCGACCGTCGTCGCTGCCGAACCGGTGCAGCAGGCCGAGGCCGAGCCGGTGGCCGCCGTCGAACCCGAGATTTTGACGTCGATGGTGCCGGCGGAGCCGGTCGTCGCCCAGCCGGTGCCGGCAGCCCTCGCGCCCGAGCCTGAAAAACCGGTGGAGGTGGCCGAGGTCAAGCCGGTGGAGCCGCCGCCGGAAAAGCCGGTCGAGGTCAAGCCCGAGCCGAAGCCGCCGGAAGTCAAGCCGGAAGCGAAGAAGCCCGTGGACAAGCCCAAGGCGAAGCCGCCGGCCGAGGTCAAAAACAAGGAGCGCAAGCCGAAAGGCAGCGCCGAAGGCAAACAGCAGCAGAACAACAAGCGCGGGTCGCAGACCGGAGCGGAAACGGCCAAATCGCAGAGCAACTCCGCCGGCTCGAGCGGCCGCAACGGCTCGGGCAGCGCCGCGGTGGCGAACTATCCAGGCAAGGTCCAGGCGAAGATCCACCGTTCGGTCCGCATTCCCTCGGCGATGAAGCGCAAGCATCGTGGCATGACGGTGCGGGTGAAGCTGACCATCGGTTCGAGCGGTCAGTTGGCGAGCGTGGGTGTCGCGCGCAGCTCGGGCGTCGGCGAACTCGACAAGTTCGTGATGGACGGCGTGCGTCGCGCCGCGCCGTTCCCGCCGCTGCCGCCGGAATGGGGAAAGTCGAGTTGGACCTTCTCGCAGGACGTGGTGATCACCGGCCGCTGAAAAATATGAGAAAATGGGTAAAGTTTATACTTTACTCGAAAACTCATGTTTAATATGGTCCCTGCACACGGGACGACCCCCGTGTGCAACGGAACATATAGAACAGGTGGGGAATGGCTCGGAAATCCAAGAAGGACGCAGCACGCAACCGGCAGCAGGGCAGCGACGAGCAGTCCGCAGCGGCCCAATCGGCAAAGTCGCGGCTCGATGGCCGCAGCTTCCTCTACGTCGGCGGTCGCGATTGCCAGGTGGCGCACCTTCGCCAGATCGCGGGGACCTTCGGTGCCGAATTGCTGCATCACGATGGCGGCCTGCGCGAGGCCGTATCCCGTATCGATACCGTGCTGCCTTCGGTCGACTGCGTCTTTTGTCCGATCGACTGCATCAGCCACGATGCCTGCCTGCGGGTGAAGACTGGCTGCAAGAAGTTCGGCAAGGCGTTCGTGCCGCTGCGCAATGGCAGCAAGTCCAGCCTCGAACGCGCGCTGCAGACCCTTAATGACAGAGATGCGAACGCATGAGCGACAAACGTCCGGAAGGCATCACGCTGATCGGCCTTCACAGGATGGCCGCCGCCAATGGCGACGGCCTCATTCCGGAACTCTACGCCCTGCTTGCCGAACGCGAGCGACTGGCGATCGAGCGGCCGAATGTCGTCGATTTTCCGGTCTGGAGCGCCCGCCTGCCGGGCGAGGCGCCCGAGCATGACCTCGCTGTCGGAAATGATGATGGCGACGGAGAGAACGTGATTGCCTTCCGGCGGCAGCCCGGGGACAATCCGGTAAAGCGCAAGAACGGCTAAGAGGTAGTAATCCATGTTTATTGCAATGAATCGCTTCAAGGTGGCAACGGGCTCGGAAGAAGCCTTCGAGAATGTCTGGAAGAACCGCGACTCCAGCCTTTCCCAGGTGCCGGGTTTCATCGAGTTCAATCTGCTGCGCGGCAAGGAAAATACCGAAGAAGGCTACACGCTCTATTCGTCGCATGTGCGCTGGCGTTCCGAGGAAGATTTCGTCAACTGGACGAAGTCCAAGCATTTCCGCGCCGCCCACCGCAATGCCGGCGATACCCCGGTAGCCTACAAGGGACCGCCGGTCTTCGAAGGCTTCACCGTCGTCGAAGGCGCCTGATCGAAGGTGCAATGCACGGCAGGCGCGACGGACGGGAAGCTGCCGTAACCCGTCATGGCCATCAAGGCCATTGCCCTGCCCAAGGCTGATTGTTGAAACAAAACCGGGGGCGCGGCCGATGTTGTCGTCCGCGCCCCCGGGTCATTCAGGATGGGGCCGTCACGGGTGCATGGATGGCCTAGTTCCGGGTGGCGGCGACGTCGCGGGGAGCGAAGAAGGCGCCGAGGGCGACGAACAGCCAGCCGATCATGATCGTCGTGCCGCCGGTCGGGGCGGCCATCGCAAACAGGCCGGCGCCGGTGAATTGCCGGCTCAGCAGGTCGCCGGTGAACAGCAGCGTGCCCAACGCGATCAGCAGTCCGGCCACGGCGGCTGTGCGGATCCTGGCATAGCCGGCGTAGAGCGCCAGCAGGGCCGGGCCCTGGGCGAGGCAGATCTGGGCGGCGCTGCCGAACAGCTGTCCGTCGCCGCCGTGCGAGGCGGCGGCGGCAAGCGCCACTCCGCCACCCCCGACAATGCCGGAAAGGAACAGGATCAGCGGGCGGATGCGGTCGGTGAGGCTCATGGACTATTCCTGGTTCTGCATGTGGTGGGCAAGGCGCTCGATCGGCGCCCAGATGATTTCGCGCAGCTTCGGGTTGGTGATGGTTTCATCCATCGCCTGACGGAAGCACAGCAGCCATTCGTCGCGCTCCTCAGCTCCGATCGCCGCAACGAAATGGCGGCGGCGCAGCATCGGATGGCCGTGCTTTTCCATGTAGATTGGCGGGCCGCCGAGATAGCCGGTCATGTATTCGTAGAATTTCAGTTCCGATCCGGAGAGATCCGGCGGATGCAGGGCGCGGCAGCGGCTCGCTTCGGGAAGGGTATCCATCAGCACGTAGAACCGCCGGGCCAGCGCGCGCACCGTTTCGTCGCCGCCGATCGCCTCGTAGAGCGTTATGGTTTCCTCGGTCACCTGGTCCGTTCCTTGCCCGGTGGGTCGCTTCCATTCGCCCTGCAGCGCTGCCGCGACCTTTTGCTGCGGGATGGCGGTGTGCGAGGCGATTTCTCCCGTGCTGCTTGTCATAAATCGTGGCCCGAGGGCAAGGGTGCCCGTGGCGATGCGGCGATTGGGCGCGTCCGTGGCAGCGGTCGGGATGCGGCGGGCAAGGCACGGTGAAATTCGATTGACAAAACCGTCCAGTCGGTATTTTTCATGACCCATGTCAATTCGTCACCACCGCAAGAAACGACCGGAACTCGTGCGCCAGCAGGTGCTGGATGTCGCCGCGCGTCTGGCGATGGAAAAGGGACTGCCGGCGCTGACGCTCGATGCCGTGGCGCAGGCCGCCGGCGTCAGCAAGGGCGGGCTGCTGCACCACTATCCCAGCAAGATGGCGCTGATCGACGGGCTTTATGTCGACCTCGTCGCGCGTTTCGATGCGGAAATCGACGCGGAGATACGACAGGACCCGCGGCCGCAGGGCCGTTTCAGCCGCGCCTATCTCAAGGTGGTGGCGCGATTGAAGGATCAGCCCGAGGAGGCAAGCCAGTGGGGCGGCCTGACGATGGCGCTTCTGACCGAGCCGCACCTGCGCGCACGCTGGCGCCAGTGGGTCGATGATCGCAGCGCCGAATATGTCGGCACCGACTCGTCGATCGATGCGCAGATCGTGCGGCTGGCGGCCGACGGGCTCTGGTATGCCGACCTGTTCGGCAGCCACGACATGGATACAGAGGAGCGGCGGTGCCTGCTCGAACGATTGGATGAACTGACCCGCTGACCCTGGCCGTATCGTTCGGCAGCGGTTGGTGCGGCCGGGACGGCGCGGCAAGGACGCACCTCGGAATGCAAAATGGAGAGAAGCCGATGAATCCGGCATTTGTTTACGGTCTGCTCTTTACGGCGATCGTCCTTGAAGTGATCGGGACGACGGCGCTGCAGATGTCGCAGCAATTCACCCGGCTGTGGCCGACGCTGGCAATGGTCGCCTGCTACGCCGGCGCTTTCTACTGTCTCTCGATCACGCTCAAGGTCATCCCGGTCGGCATCGCCTATGCGATATGGAGTGCGCTGGGGATCGTGCTGATCTCCGCCGTCGGGCTGGTGCTGTTCCGCCAGAAGCTCGATCTCGCGGCGATCATCGGCCTCGGCCTGATCATATCGGGCGTCTTGGTCGTCAATCTGTTCTCGAAATCCGTCTCGCATTGACGCGACCGGCGGCCTGGTGCTCCGGGCAGCGTGCTTCGGGGCACTGCCGCCACCGCTTCTTGCCGCCTTGAGCATCGAGGCGACCGCTAAGGCTGCGCCGCGAGTAGCGGGTAGCCGCTATGTGAGGCAGCCCGCTGCCGCAAGAAGAACGGCCGCAAGCGGCATCTTCGATATTCTTCACGGCGATGTTATTGTGGCGCTCGCCCGTCCCGTAAACGGGGCGGCGTGAACGGATGCCAATGCGACGGAGAGCGCGTGGCATGCGACGTTGCGTCTTGACGTAGAAGTTCTTGCAGTTGTCGGAAGAGGGGGGCGTCCCGCCGCGGGACAGGCACGTCGTGCCGCTTTGCCCCGTGCGCGCATTTTTCGAGGAGCAAGGATGACCAATCCCTCGCCGCGCAAGCTGTTGCAGCATACCGCCGGACTTGCGATCCGCTACCGCGAATCCCTGGGCAGAGCAGGCCAGGGGCCGCAATGCGACTACCGCGATCTTCTCGCCGCTTTTGACGTGCCGATGCCGGAGGAAGGTTGCGAGGGGCGCCAGGCGATCGATACGCTCGTCAGCTTGTCGGAGCCGGGGCTCAATACGATGTGCGGCAGCCGCTTTTTCGGCTGGGTCATCGGCGGTTCGCATCCAGTAGGCGTGGCCGCCGACTGGCTGACCGGAGCCTGGGGACAGAATGCCGGCAACCATGAGGCTGCCCCGGCGGCCTCCGCGGCCGAAACCGTGGCCGCCCGCTGGCTCCTCGACGTTCTCGATCTTCCCCGTGCGAGTTCCGTCGGTTTCGTCACCGGCGCGACGATTGCGAATTTCGTCTGTCTGGCGGCGGCGCGCGGCGAAGTGCTGCGCCGTGTCGGCTGGGATGTCGAGGCAAACGGCTTGTTCGGCGCGCCGCCGATCTCCGTGGTGATCGGCGACGACGCGCATGCGACCGTTTTCTCGGCGCTGAAATTCCTCGGGCTTGGGCATGACCGGGTGATCCGCGTCGCTACCGACCGGCAGGGACGGATGGCGCCGACGGAAGCGGCCGTGGCGATCGGCAGGCTGGACGGCCCGGCGATCGTGATCCTGCAGGCCGGGCAGATCAATACCGGCGGCTTCGATGATTTTGCGCCGCTGATCGCCGCCGCGCACGAGGCCGGGGCCTGGGTCCATATCGACGGTGCCTTCGGGCTCTGGGCGCGGACGTCGCCGCGCCATGCCGAACTGGCGGCCGGAGCCGAGGATGCGGACTCCTGGGCGACCGATGGCCACAAGTGGCTGCAGACGCCCTATGACTGCGGCTATGCCATCGTCCGCCACGAGGAGGCGCATCGGCGGGCGATGGCCATCACCGCGAGCTATCTGCCCGCTGCCGAAGAAGGCGAGCGCAATCCGAGCCACTATGTTCCGGAGCTCTCGCGCCGGGCCCGTGGATTTGCGACCTGGGCGATGCTGAAGCATCTCGGTCGCCACGGCATCGCCGACATGGTCGACCGCCATTGCCGGGCTGCCCGGCTGATTGCCGACCGGCTGCAGACGGAGGACGGCGTTGCCGTGCTGAACGATGTCCAGCTCAATCAGGTCATCGTGCGTTTCGGCGCAGACGGCAGCGACGATGTCGCCGACAGGTTGACGACGGCGACCATCGACCGGATCCGGCAGGAGGCCGTGCTGTTTGCCGGCGGAGCGGTGTGGCGCGGCAGGAATGTCATGCGGATCTCGGTGATCTCCTGGGAAACGACGGAAACCGAGGCGTTGCTGGCGGCGGAGGCCATCGTGTCGGCCTGGCAGGCGGTGCGAGAGCAGGCCCGTGTCGCCTGAAACATCGAGCCAGGGCACGAAGGAGCTTTCCTGAGCTGAAGTATCCCCCGCTAGTGGCCGGAAGCGCCGCTTGAGCCGGCGCCAGTTATGCCGGTCATTGCACTCCCTCGTGATCTTGATAACGCCGAAACATCTTTCGCCGAAAGAATATCTATATGAAAATAATGATTATTTAGAATATTTGCGAATAAAGGGGCGGTTTGTGCTTGAGTTTCCGACTGGCCAGTCATATATGTCGCGCGCGCTCGAAAAGGAGCGCGTTCAGCGATGTTAGTGAGGTAGTTGAAATGGCATTGAACCGACGGAATCTGCTGCTCGGCGGGGGAACAGCCCTGCTTGGCGCGGCCATTGGTGGCACGGTCGGACTGGGGTTTGGCGCAGGACGGGGATGGAGCGTGCAGTCCGATATTCCGCGGGCCCTGCAGGTTCCGACGCTCGATACCCTGCCGTCCGAAGCCGATGTGGTCGTGATCGGCGGTGGCATTGCCGGTATTTCGACCGCTCTTTTCCTGAATGAACGCGGTCTCAAGACCGTCGTCCTGGAAAAGGGCGTGGTCGCCGGCGAGCAGTCCGGGCGCGCCTTCGGCTGGATCTATTCGAACGGCTGGGATCTCGGCAAGCTCGAGGTGGCAAACCGCTCCAAGACGATATGGCAGGGCTTTGCCGCCCGCTTTGGCGAAGACATCGGCTATCGTCAGAGCGGCAACTTCTCGCTGATCGCGGACGACGAGGGCGTTGAATATTACAATGGCTGGCTGAAGGAAGCCAAGGCAATGCATCCGCAGATGGACGCGCGCCTCGTGAGCGGATCGGAGCTGGATGCCCTGATCCCCGGTGCGAGCGAGAAGTTCAAGGCTGCGCTCTACCAGGGTAGCGACGGCACCGCCGAGCCGGCCTGGTCGGTGTCGAAGATCGCGATGGGCGCTATTCGCGAAGGCGTGCGCATCGTCGCGCCCTGCGCCGCCCGCACCATCGAGCGGGAAGGCGGAAAGGTTGCCGGCGTTCACACCGAACACGGTTGCATCAAGGCAAAGGCCGTGGTGATCGCCGGCGGTGCCTGGTCGTCCTATTTCGCCCGCAATGCCGGCGTTTCCTTCCCGCAGCTGTCGATCAATTCGGGCATGCAGCGTCTGAGCGCCATTCCCGGTGCCCTGCCGGGTGCCGGCTATGGTCCCGATTTCACCTGGCGCATGATGGCCAATGGCGAAACCTCGGTCGGGGTCGGCAGCAACGCCGCGCCGATCACCGCCGACAGCTTCCGTTACCTCATGGACTTCATGCCGACGCTGAAATATTCGGACGGTCTGGTGAAGATCCAGATGTCGAGCGATCTGTTCCGTAGCCTCAGGATGCCGAGCAGCTGGAACGCGCAGGAAACCTCGCCGTTCGAACAGGTCCGCATGCTTTCCGGTCATGTCGATACCGCCGAGATCGACATCGCGCTTGCGAATCTCCGCCGTGCCTTCCCGCAATACGAAGCGGCGGTGGTGAAGGAGCGCTGGGCCGGCATGATCGACGCGACCCCGGATTCCACGCAGTACATCGACCAGGCACCTGATGTCCCCGGTCTGTTCGTCATCACCGGCTTCTCCGGCAACGGCCTGACGACGGCTCCGGCTTCGGGCGAAATGATCGCCCAGATGATCGCCGGCGAGAAGACGACCTGCGATCCGAACATCTACCGCATGGCGCGGTTCACCGACGGGTCGGAATTCGTGTTCCGCCACTAACAATGAACGGGCAGGGGAAACCCTGCCCTTTCTGTATCAGGACGGACCTCCGCCTCCGCGGTGGAGGTCTCATTCGCATCTGGAAAGACAGCGCAGCATTGTCTCGCGGGCATGGCCGAGGGTGGACTGCCAGTCCTCTGCCGAAACGTCGACCAGCCCCATTCCGCGCAGCAGAAACAGCCCTTCCACCGCCAGTGCGGCCTGTCGCGCGTCGCGTCCCTCCGGCGTCGAGGGATCGAACAGGGCGAACAGCGCCTCATAGAACTTGTGGGCCGGCTTGCTGAGCGCCGGCGCGTGTATCAATGCCGTCATCAGGAAGGCGGCCTTGCGGATCAGCGCATCGGTTTCGGCCAGCGCCTGATCGAGATGGCCGAGCAGGACATCGGCATTGCTTCCGCCGGCGGAGCGATTGGCAACGCCGGCCTGGAAGCGCGCCAGTTCGCGATCGAGGGCGACGGCAATCAGTTCATCCTTCGTCGGGAAGCTGTATATCAGGCCGCCCTTGGAAATCCCTGCGCGTTCGGCGACGGCATCGAGCACGAAATGGCGGCCGCCATTTTCGACAATCACCGCCTCCGCAGCATCGAGAATTCTATCGCGGTCGATTTCTTTCTTGCGCGCCACAGGCTGCCTCTGCTTGGTCGTGGGCGATGCCCGGTCGAAAGAGCCATAGCACAAATCTTTCCGGTTACAGTAACGGCATGGCTTTGCGGCTGTTCACATCAATGTCATTGGCCGCGCCATCCAATGCCTATCCCAAAGGATGATAGCCACCGCGCACCACCTCCCTGGCCTTATCCTTTCGGTTTCAAAACGATCCTCAATTCTTCCAAATCGCCGCGCTGCAGCATGGCCGGTATTGTTGGGCAGGCTGACATGATCTCGGACCGCGCCAAGACGGGGGCCGAACGGAGTACAAGCCCGAGAAATAACAGGAGAGGGCCTTGGTTTATTGGGTTGCCTATATCCTTCCGGCATTCGGTTTGAGCGTACTGATGACACATGTACTGCGTGGTCCAGTCTCTGCGGTCGGGCTCGTCGACCATCCGGATTTCCGCAAGCGTCACGACGGGGCCATTCCGCTGTGCGGCGGGCTGGCCGTGTTTCTATCCTTTCTGATGATCAATTTCGTCGGGGGTGAAATCGACTGGTTGTCGCGTAACATGTGGGTGGGACTGGCAATCATTCTCGCCATTGGCGTGATTGACGATCGCATCGGCCTGCCAGCCATCATTCGGCTGGTCGCCCAGTTCATCGTCGCCTTCATCATCGTCGATCTCGGGCGTCTCAACGGGCCGGCGTTCCTCGGATCCTCGATCTCGGTCGTGCTTTCGACCCTGGCGCTGCCGGTTGCCTATGTCATTGCCATCCTGTTCGTCGTCGGACTGACCAACTCGCTGAACATGCTTGACGGTGTGGACGGGCTTGCCGGTGGTTGCGCGGCCGTGGCTCTGTTCTGGCTTGCGGTGCTGTCGGCCCACTTCGACGCGCAGGTGATCGCGTTCCATGCGGTGATCCTGTGCGCGGCCGTGTGCGGCTTTCTCGTCTTCAACATCCGCAGCCCGTGGCGATCTCGCGCCAGCGTGTTTCTCGGCGATGCCGGCAGCACATCGCTCGGCGTGGTCATCGCCGCCCTGATGATCGCCCTTTCATGCAGCCAGTCCGGCCCGCCTTTGCCGGTGCTCTTGTGGCTCGTCATCGTGCCCGTGGTCGATACCCTGAGCCTGATCGTCCGGCGGTTGAAAAAGGGCCGCAGCCCGCTGGCCGCGGATCGGATGCACCTTCATCACCTGTTGCTCGAGCAGACCGGATCGCCGATGAAGACTGCCGGGATCATTATCGCGATCACGGCCATCTGCGGTGCGATCGGTAGCGCTGGCGCCATTCTCGATGTCCCGGACGCGATCATGACCTTCGCCCTGTTCGTGCCGATGGCGCTGCACTCGTCCTACGTCATCTGGGCGCAAGAGGCCATCGCCGCATCGACTGCCCAGCCGGGCGAACCGATCGATATCGCCTCGGGCATCCAGGCTGCGATCGCCCCGCTCCGATCCTCTGCGGCCGCGGCCACCGGTCATCCGCCGTGGCGGCAGGAAGCCGCCGTTCACGAACTGGAGGCCAATGGTTCGCATCATGCATAGGTTCTGCGTTGCTGGGAGAAGCCTCCGGGGTGGAGGCATGCATGGGGGCTGTGTTTTCCCGCTCATGGTTTCGATGACGGCGGTGGTTCCGCAGCGGCGGTCCGGCGGGCCGGGGCCATGAACTGGTTCCTGACCTGGATTCTGGTGGCGACGTCATTGGTCCTGGTCGGCTGGGGAATGACCGCGCGCAGCCGGATCTACCAGTACCCGTTCTGGATCGGTGCCGTCACGATTGCCTTCGTCCTGCCGCAGCTTCCGGCGCTGGTGCATGACCGGTTCCTGCCGGAGGGCGCCTATGCGCGGACGATCGCCTTCACCATCGCCTGCGTGGCGATGTGCTGGGTGGGGTGGAGAGCCGCTTCCCGGCCGTTCGCCTTTCTCAATGGTCGCTTCGATGAGAAATGGCTTCTCGGGATATCGGCCGTCCTGTCGCTCTGTGGCGCGTATTTCTACTTCATCCTGAGCCGCCTGCCGGGGCAGGAGGTCGTCAATGTGCAGATGACGGGCCTGCCCGTCGTCTACATCTTCTTCTCGCGATTGCTCACCTATGGACTGGCAATTGCCTGCCTGTGCCTGGCGCGCCGGTTCTCGTGGATGGCGCTCGGCGTGGTTGCCTTTGATCTCGTCTTCTATCTCGACCGCGTTATCGTGACCGGGAAGAGGGGCGAAACCCTCGAGCTGTTCCTGATCCTTGCCCTGGCCGTCTGGTTCCATCGCCGGCTCGCCGTGCCGCGGGTGGTGCTGCTTGGCTGCGTGGTCTTCGGGACGCTGATAATGAACAGCCTCGCCGATTACAGGAGCATGACCGCCGACAACAATCTGCCGGCACTCGACGCTGTCCTGAAGATCGATCATCTCGGCAATCTGCAGGAGGTCGTCGAGGACGGCGGCATGGAAATGCGCAATGCCATGCAGCGCATCAGCTTTACCGCCGAGACGATGAATTTCGACTACGGGAAGTTCCATTGGAACCGGCTGGTGTTCAGCTATGTCCCGGCGCAGCTTGTCGGGCCGCGGTTCAAGGCGTCGCTGATGCTCGAAGTCCCCGCCCTGGCGAGGAACTACAATCCATGGACCGGCACGACCGAAACCGGGATGACGGACGCATTCAATTCGTTCTGGTACTTTGGCGCATTGAAGTTCTTTCTCCTCGCCTATGTGCTCGGCAGGTTCTGGCAAGGCGCCGAAGCCGGGCAATTCCTGGCCCAGATCGCCTATATACTGTCGATCGTGCCGGCGATGAATGCGATTTCTCACACCACCGACTGGGTGGTGATGGTGTGGGTTCACATGCTGATCTTTCTGGTTCCGGCGCTGGTATTTGCGCGGCTTCCCTCGGTGGGCCGGGCAAGACCGCCGATCCGGGGGACCGTGCAAATCGCGGCGGCAGAACGCTGAAGGGGAGGAACATGCGGTCCCGGTACGAAGACCCGACATTCGACAGAACACTGCCATTGCCGCGCTTCGGCGGGCCGACATTCGCACTGAAATTCCGGCTGAAGCGGCTGGCCTGGATCATCTGCTGGACGTGCCTTGCCGCCTGGACGCCGCCCCAGCTCAAGGGCTGGCGCGGACGATTGCTGCGGCTGTTCGGCGCCCGCATCGACGCCACCGCCAATGTGCGGGCAAGCGCGCGGGTCTGGTGGCCGGAAAACCTGGTGATGGGGCGCCATGCGCTCATCGGCCCGGGCGTGATCTGCTACAATGTGGCGCCGATTGCGATCGGCGACCACGCGATCGTCTCCCAGCGCGCCCATCTCTGCACCGGCACGCATGATGTCGATGACGCCGATTTCCCGCTGCGCAGCAAGCCGATCGTCATTGGCGCCAATGCCTGGGTCGCGGCCGAGGCCTTTGTCTGCCCGGGGGTCGAGATCGGCGAGGGCGCTGTTCTCGGTGCGCGGGCAGTTGCCGCGCGGTCACTGGATCCCTGGACGATCTATGCCGGCAACCCGGCACGCCCCATCCGACCACGCAGTCGCAAGGGTGCGGCCAGCGAGGCCAGCCTTGTGCCGTGACGTCTCCAGTTGGATCAGTGTGTGGCCCGCGCGCCCTCGCTGATGCCACCCGGCCGCGCGGCTGATGAGGTGCTGCCCCCGGCATAGTGCTCGACGGTCATCTGCGCGATGCGGGGCCAGGTGTAGTTGTCGCGAACGAGCTTGCGGCCATTTTCCCCCATCACCTTTGCTGCCGCCGGGTTCGACAGGACCTTGCCGAGTGCTGCTGCGATCGCCGTCGGGTCGAGAGGCACGACGAAACCGGCCCCGGCGCTGCCAACCTCGGGAAAGTGGCAGGCATCGGATATGACCACCGGCAGGCTGCAGCCGAGCGCCTCGGTGATGGCGATGCTGAAACCCTCCTGCCGGCTCGGCAAGCAGAAGCAGGATGCGTCCGCAAGTGCGCGCAACTTGTCCATGCCGTAGAGCGGACCGGGGGTGAAAACGCGGTCGGCGATGCCGAGGCTTCGCACCTGCGCGAGGAAATCCTCTCCGGCTCCGTCGTCGGGGCCTGCGACGACGAGGTCGACGTCGGGAATGGCTGCGGCGACCTCGCGGAAGGCCTGTGCAAGGAAATCCAGCCCCTTCTTTCTGTGCAGGCGCGAGAGGAAGAGGATATAGCGCCTGTCAGCACGCATTTGCCGGATGCGGCGGAATTCTCCTGGCGCGGGCAGCCGATCGAGTTCCTCGAGGAATATGCCGTTCGGGATGATCGCTGTCTCGCACCTGAGGGCGAGCGGCTGCATCAGCGAGGCTTCATCGGCATTGAGCGCCTGGATGAATTTTGCGCGATCGAGCATGGCGCGGTAGCCGAGCCGCAGGGCCAGCCGCTTCTTCAGGGCTTTCTGCTGCATGCTCCAGCGATCGAGCATGCCATGCGGGGTGATGCAATAGGGAAGCCGGATCGTCCGCGCCATGCCGGCAGCTTTCAGCAGGATCGGCTCCCACACGCCGTGCAGGTGGAGGACGTCCATCGCCGGCAGCAGCCCGTTCAGCCGCCTCGAAGCCTCCAGGCCCAGCAGTCGCTCCATGCGGGTAGGTGAGGGCAGCAGGTGCCACCGGATGTTGTCGACGTGTGGTATGCTTGCCGCGGCGCGAAAGGCGCGGCCCTCAACCTCGGCGCCGCCATAGCTGAGGACGTGAACGGAATGGCCGAGAGCACGTTGCGCAGCCGCAAGCCGCATGATCACTGCCTGCGGCCCGCCCATTGCCGGGTCGATCGTCGAGATCACATGGAGGATATTCATGTTGCGGACCAGTCCGCTGTCACGCACATGCCTTGTTCCCCTCGTGGTCGACGGACAGGCCCGACAGTGCTGCAACCAGCCGGGCACCGTAGCGCTCGACGGTGAAATCCGCAGCGCGGGTCAGCGCGCTGGCGGACATGGCGGCCCTGAGTTCCGGGGCCCTGGCCAACGTCCCGATGGCCTCGACGATCGCCTGGCTGTCCCGGCAAGGCACGATGAAGCCGTCGAGGCCATCGCGGACGACGCTACCGGTGTTCTCGGTGCAAATCACCGGTAGCCCGGCGGCGAGCGCCTCGTAGACGACGGTCGCCGAGCCCTCGCAGATCGATGGCAGCAGGAACACGTCAGCCCATTGATAGTGCGTGGCGATTTCTGCCCTCGGCACGATGCCGAGAAGCTCGACGGCCGTGCCGATCTCGGATCTCAGCCGGTCGCTGATCCTGGTTCCGCCGACCATGCGGAAGGTCGCGGTCTTGCCGAGGCGCCGTGCCGCCTCGACGACATAGGGCGATCCCTTGCGCAGCCCCACTTCGCCGACGGTCAGCACGCGAAGCGGGCCGCCATGTGCAGGCCGCGGTTCATACCGGCGAGGGCTGTCGACACCATAGGGGATTACCACGCAGCGCTCCCCCGGACCGCCTGAGGCAATCACCTGCTTGCGCACGAATTCGGAAGGACAGATGATGATGTTCGCCAGTGCCCATTCGGTACGTTCCCGCCTTGCGAAGGTGCGCGCATAGGGATTTTCCGTCCCGGTCTCCCACTCTGGAAAATCCGCGATCTCGCGCGCCACCAGGTCCTCGACGACGTCACGCGGGGCGATCATCTGCTCGACCGCAGCCCACAGGCCGGCGACGCGCGCGACCTGCATCAGCTCGAGCGCATCGCCGCTGAAGCCGTAGACGCCGGCGGCATCGCGAAACTCCTGGCGCGCGACGATGCGGGAAAACCGCGATCCGGCCCATATGGCGTGCGCCGTTTCCTGTCGCACGTCGCGGATCGTCATCCGCCACGCCGCCGATCGTGCGCCGAATGCCGGGAAGGTCGTGGTCAGTTCCTGTGGCACGCCGCGCGGCACCCGACCGACGAGTCGTCTTACCGCTGCAGGAAGAAGCCGCGTTGGTGCGAGATTGACGAGACGCGGCCAGCCGTCCGTCGCACAGATATCGGTGTAGAAACGGGCGAGCAGCCCGTGCTCGGCGAGAATGCGCGGCACGGCATAATGCATCCGCGCACCGAGTTGACTGACGATGACGGTTCCGGTCATGGGGTTTCCCCTCAGGAAAAGGACTTGAGGATCGGACGACCGCCAAGGCCGCTGCTGCCGAAGATCTCGCACCAGCGCTCGACCGCCCGGTCGCGCGAAAACTCTTTCTCGGCGAAACGACGGGCGCTTCGCCCCATGTCGCTGCAGCGCTCCGGAGAGGTGCGCCATTCGAGGATCGTTTCGGCGAGGGTCCGGCCGTCGCCGATCGCAATCGTCGCGCCGCAGTTGCTGCGATTGATGACCTGCGCGACCTCTCCATCCTTGTCGCCGACGAACAGCGTCGGCCGGCCGGCCGCCATCACGCCGTAGAACTTGCTCGGCATGACGCAGTGCTCGAGGTTGGGCAGCAGCGAGACGATGTGGGCGTCGGCGACGCTGAGGCTCTCGGCAACCTGATCGGCCGGCTGCAGCGGCTTGAGGATGACATTGGCAAGACCGCGGCTACGCACAGCCTCTTCGACGGCAGGACGTTGCTGTCCACCGCCGATCAGCAGAAAGCGGATATCGTCGCGATGGCGTAGCCGTGCCGCGGCCTCGAGCATCGTCGAGAATTCATGCGCCCGGCCGAAATTGCCGGAGTAGCCGACGACAAAGACGCCATCGAGGCCCCATTGCTGTCGCAGGTGGTTTTCCTGAGGGGCGACCGGATGGATCTCGTTGCAATCGGACCAGAGGTGGACCGTCGCGATTGCATTTGCGGGAAGCGCGCGCTTGCGCAGGTAGCCGGCCATGCTGTCGGAGGGACAGGCGATGAGGGCCGAACGGCGTATCGACTTGTCGCGCATCGCCATGCTCAGGCGGGCGGGAACGCCACGGGCCGAAATCATCTCCAGCTCCACCGCGGCTTCCGGAAAAAGGTCGAGGATCCAGTTGACCATGCGTGCGCCCTTGAGGCGGATGGGCAGCGCGCTGCTGACCGACAGCAACGGGGGATCGGTGCAGATGACGCAGACGTCGCCCTGCCGGAGATGCCGCAACCACCAGAAGAGCGCGGCCGTATGGAAGGTCAGATAGTCCATCGCCCGTCCGATCGTCCGATAGCGGCCGAAGTTGCTGCCACCGATCCGCCAGACCTTGACGCCATTGATCGTTTCCTGCGCGGGAAGCCGTGCCTCCCGGTCATCGTGCAAGGCGCGGCTGGTGACTACCCCGACCTCGAAGCCGGCGCGCGCAAGCGCGAAGGCAAGGCTGGAGACCATGCGGCTGGTTGCGGACTGGTCGGGAAAGAAATAGCGGTTGGCGAAGATAATTCTCATGCTACCTGTCGGGTTCACTGCTGACTGACGTTATGGGACCCTTGGATTTTCGCCATGAGGTCGCCGCTCCAGCAAGCTGACCAATCTCACTAACTTCGACTGGGCGAACGGACGTCGGTTACTACCATTGGCTGTTGTCGTTGGTGGCAATTGCCCTTTTGGGTAGGTGCTAGTGCTCTATTGATCGGTCTTGCGCAGCCCTTGCCCAGCAATACAATTCCAATCGACCGCCAATAAAAAAATAACGTGAAATCAACATCTTGAATTCATTCGCCCCCCTCCGCGACGAAAGTCGAACGGGAAAACAGCCTGACAGCAGCGGTCGAAGTTTGTCGCGTGCCGAACTGTAATTGTGTCTCGTAGCGCCGGCGTTTTCGGCGAAAGGATCGGATCCAATGGCAGACAAGACCGCACTGATTACCGGCGTGACCGGACAGGATGGCGCCTATCTCAGCGAGTTGCTGCTTTCGAAGGGCTATATCGTCCACGGCGTGAAGCGCCGATCGTCATCCTTCAATACCGCGCGCATCGATCACCTCTACCAGGACCCCGGCGAGGAGAACATCCGGTTCCGCCTGCACTATGGCGACCTCACGGATGCGACCAATCTCTGCCGTCTGGTGCAGGAGGTCCAGCCTGACGAGATCTACAATCTCGGGGCGCAAAGCCATGTCCAGGTCAGCTTCGAAACGCCGGAATACACCGCGAATTCCGATGCGCTCGGCACCTTGCGCATTCTCGAAGCGATGCGGATCATGAAGATCGGGGACACGTGTCGCTTCTATCAGGCGTCGACTTCCGAGCTGTTTGGCAAGACCGGCAATCGGGCGCAGGACGAAGCGACCGCCTTCTATCCGCGCAGTCCCTATGCCGCCGCCAAGCTCTACGCCTACTGGATCACCATCAATTACCGCGAAGCCTACGGCATGCATGCCTCGAACGGCATCCTCTTCAATCATGAAAGCCCGATCCGCGGCGAGACTTTCGTGACCCGCAAGATCACCCGCGCGGTGGCTGCGATCGAACGCGGGCTGCAGAGCAAGCTCAGGCTCGGCAATCTCGATGCCCGGCGGGACTGGGGCCACGCCCGCGATTATGTCGAGGGCATGTGGCGGATCATGCAGCAGGATGCACCAGACGATTACGTGCTCGCCACCGGCGAGACCCACACGGTCAGGGAATTCGTCGAGCGCGCCTTCAGCGTCGTCGGCAGGGAGATCGACTGGGCCGGCAAGGGCGTCGACGAAATCGGCTACGACAAACGCACCGGCGATCGCTTGATCGAGATCGACCCGCGCTACTTCCGTCCAACGGAGGTCGACTACCTCCTCGGAAATCCCGAAAAGGCGCGCCAGCGCCTGGGCTGGGAGCACACCACCTCGTTCGAGCAGCTCGTGGCCGAGATGGTGGAAACCGATCTGCGGATCATCATGCGCGACAAGGGACGGAATGACTTCTATGGCTAGAAACGTTACCAACGGTCGCCCCAGCCTCCATGGTCAGCGGGTGTGGGTTGCCGGCCATACCGGACTGGTTGGCTCGGCGCTGGTCCGGCGACTGCAGCGGGAAGGCTGCGAACTTCTGCTCGCCAGCCATGCCGAACTCGATCTTACCCGGCAGCAGGACACCGAAAACTGGATGAAGCGGATGCGGCCCGATGTGATCATCCTTGCGGCCGCCAGGGTCGGCGGGATCGCCGCCAATTCCCGCTATCCGGTGGAGTTCCTCTACGACAACAGCATGATCGCGATGAATGTCCTCCACGCCGCGCATGCACTCGACGTGAACCGCGTTCTCGTGCTCGGCTCCAGTTGCATCTATCCGAAATTCAGCGAGCAGCCGATCCGTGAGGCCGCCCTGCTGACCGGTGCTCTGGAACCGACGAACGAAGCCTACGCGCTCGCCAAGATCGCCGGGCTGAAGCTGGCCGCGGCCTATAACCGCCAGTACAAGCGGAAATATATCTGTGCGATGCCGACCAACCTCTACGGACCGAACGACAATTTCGATCCCGAGACCTCGCATGTCCTTCCGGCGATGATCCGGCGGTTCCACGAAGCCGGAATGACGCGCGCGGAAAGCGTGACCGTGTGGGGCAGCGGCTCGCCGCGGCGGGAATTCCTGCATGCCGATGATCTCGCCGATGCCTGCGTCTTCCTTCTCGATCACTACCAGGGGAGCGACATCGTCAACATCGGTTCCGGCCAGGAAATCACCATCGCCGAACTTGCGCAGATGGTCGCCAGGATTTCCGGCTATCGCGGTCGTGTCCTCTTCGACCCGAGGCGGCCGGACGGGACGCCGCGCAAGCTCCTCGACTGGGGCAAGCTGCGGCTGATGGGCTGGGCGCCACGGATCGCGCTGGAGGAAGGGATTGCGGGGGTCTATGCCGGCTGGGTCGCAACCGCGCCGGATGTACCGCGCCGTGAGATGGTCGCGCGCCGGTGACCATCTCGCCGCCCGGTTTCCGCACCGGGTCTATCTGAATCTTCTGATTTCGCGAATGACAGGGGCGGTCGATCCGGGGGCGGCGCTGCCGCCTTCAGTTGAGGTTGGTCGCCGTCCTTTGATCGACGGAGACGAGGCCCACCTTCAGGATGTCGCCGGTCATGATCGGATCGTGCTCGGAAATCGCGGTCTCGCTATATTGGCCGTTCCGGATGCGCACGACCGTAAACGTAATCTTGAGGGCCTGCTCGCGAGTTTCCACGCGTTGTGCCGCAGCGCTGATTTCCGCCATCCGCTGGAGAATATAGGCCTGCTGCTTCTGCAGCTTGGGAACGCGGATCGCGAGGTCGCGAAGCTCCTGCGCGGCATCGTTCCGGCGCTGGTCGCGCAGCGTCTCCAGTTTCTGCAGGATGGCATTCTCGTTCTGCTTCGCCCTTGCGAGATAGGATCCGAATTCGAGCACGTCGCGCCGCATGGACGACATTTGCCGTTGCGCCTCGCGCAGGGTCGCCTGCGACGTCAGTCCGCGTTCGACCAGCTTCATCGTTGCGGCGAGCGATTCCTGCAGCAGGTCGAGTTCGCCGTCGCGAAGCTTGGCGCTCTCCTCCAGTGTTTTCACCTCTTCGTTATAGTTCTGGCGCTGGGTCTGCAGAGACGCTTCCTCCCGTAGCAACGCCTGGAGGCGAAGCTCGAACACCTGTTTTTCCGTGTCGATGACCTTCTGCCGCTCGGCCACCTCTTCCGGGGGCGTCGTTGCCGGTACGGCGTATTCGAACATCTTGTCGTTCAGTTCGGCCTCCAGCCGCGCCTTTCTGACCTCGGCTGCGAAAAGTTCGAGCATGGTATCGGCATATTCGGCGCGCGCGGCGACGAGCTGGGTGCCGGCGGTATCGACCGGGTCGTTCGGCTCGCGCAGGCCGCCACCGAGGGCGAAAAGCTCGAGCGCGATCATGCCGGGGCGGTAGTCGAACCGCCCTGACGTCTTGACGTCGCCGATAATGAAGACGGGAGCGTATTGCTTGACGGAAACGGCCACCGAGATTCCCTGGACATGCTCGAGCAGCGCGGTGTCCAGCGTCCTGGCGATCTCCGCAGGACTCTGGCCGGCGATCGATACGCTGCCCAGCAGCGGATAGGCGATGGTGCCATCCGTGCCGACCGCATAGTCGCCTGAAAGGTTGGCGTCGCCATAGACGGTGATCTGGAGAACGTCACCGGCGGAGATGCGGTAGCCCTGATCCTGCGCTGTGGCGCATAAGGGCAGCAACACGGTGGCGAAGGCCGCACCGAGTAAGCCGCGCCGTAGCGTGGCTGCCTGAAAACGATGTCCGTGCTTGTTCGCGTCCATGTCAAAGACCTCGCACAGTACTGGCTCGCCGCTGACGGCGGGCGGGCGGATTCTCGATGGCGGTGGCGATCGTCCGCTGTGGCTTTGCATAGCCGAACAGGCGATCTTCATTGCTGCCGCAATTGATGGCGATGCCTGCTATTCGCGTCGTTTCGGCGCTGAGTTTGCGCATCGAAACGACGACGTCCTCGGTGCGGGCCTTCTGCCGGTGGACGATGAAGACGGTCATGTCTGCAAGCGAGGCGGCACGGACCGCATCGGCCCCCGCCGACAAGGCAGGCGTATCGATGAGGATGACATCGTAGGCGCCCTTCAGTTCTTCCAGCAACCGCGAGAAGCGCTCGTTTCCAAGAAGGAACTCCGGCGGCACGGTGCACGGCCGGGAGGCGATGAAATCGACGCGCGATAACTCATCGTGGTGGACCACCGCACGGTAGGGTTCGTTGCCGCGGATGATGTCCTCGAGGTCCTTGTCGGGATTGGCGCCGAACTCGTGGGCGACCATCGGATTGCGGAGATTAGCGTCGACGACGACGGTGCGCAGCCCGGAGGCGGCGATCGAGCGGGCGAGGCCGGCGACGACCAGGGTCTTGCCCTCCTGTTCGGTTGCCGACGTGACCGTCACCAGCAGGCTGCTCTTGCGCGGTGCCGACAGCCGCAGATAGGCCTGCAGGTCGGCAAGCGCCCGCCCGAAGTTCGAGCGGCCATCGCTGACCAGATGCTGCCTTTCGTTGCGCTCCCGGTTCGATAGTTTCGGAATGCAGGCGATGATCGGCTCGCCGGTGTCGGCCTCGAGTTCCTTGAGCGAACGAATGGTCTTGTCCCGCAGATCAATCAGGAACGCGGCGGCCAGACCGAGCGCAAGCCCCAGCGCCCCGCCCCCGGCCAGCCACAGCGGAAGCCGCGGGCTGGCCTTGCGTCGGGGCGGGACGGCGGGGGAGATGATATGGGCCTCGGCAGCAGCGATCCCGTCTTGCTCGATCGTCTGCTTGTAGCGCGTCAGATAGCTTTCGTAGATGGCCCTGTTGGCATTCGCCTCGCGTTCGAGCTGGGCCGCATGGAGCATGGCATCGTTCGTCTTTCCCATGCCTTGCTGTATTTTATCGATCGTCCCGAAGATGGCCCGCTGCTGCCGCTCCATCACGTCGATTTCGTTGCGGATGCTGTCGATGATCTGTTGCATCGCCGCCTGGACCTGGCTGCGAAGCGCGGCCCGCTGGGACAGAAGTTGCGGCAACTGCGCGCTCTTCGTCACCCGGTTTTCGTTGAGCTCGGCAATCAACCGTTCGACCCGGCTCTCTTCGGTGCGCAACTGCTGGATCGTCGGGGATGCCAGCATCTCGGCAAGCGTGCTTTGCTCATGGCCCTGAGAGACGGCCACCGCAGTGGTGAGACGGGCCTTGGAGCCTGCGAGCCTGGCGTGCAGGGCTGCCGCCTCGGTATTGAGGGCGGAGATCTGCTGCGCGGGCAGGGTCATGCCATCGGCCAGTACCAGACCGGCCTTTTCCCGGTAGTCCGAGGCCACGCCTTCCGATTGTTCCAGTTTCGTCCGCAGGCTGATCAGCTTTTCGCCGAGCCACTCGCTGACGCGGCGGATGGCGGCATTCTGCAGGTCGACCTGATAGTCGCGGTAGGCCTGTCCAAAGGCGTTGGCAACTGCGGCGGCATAATCCGGGTCGGCGCCGTGAAACGCGATATAGATGGTGAATGACCGGCCGTCATTGACGACCGAGAGATCAGCGAGCAGGGCGTCGATGTCGGCGCGGCTATGGGTGAATTCGGTGCCGAGCGGGTCGCCGAGACGCGGTTCGATCGGGTTTGATGCCTGTGCGTCGGCGGCGCCCGCGACGATGGTCGGCGGGCCATAACCCTGCCGGTCCAGGATGGTCAGCACCCGCTCGGCCATCATCCGCGAATTGATGATATCGAGCTCGGTTCGCAGCACCGGGCTTTCCTGCGGCAACGCCGACACGACGGATTCGCTCGGCAGGCCCTGAAGCTTGCGCACGTCGAGCACCAGGACCGCTTCGGCCATGTATTCGTTGGGCATGCGCGTGTACCCGTAGGCGGCCGCTGCCATGCACAGGGTGACGACGCCAAGAATGATGCCCTTGCGGTCGTTGATGACCCTCAAAATCCGCGGTGGGTCGTTCGGTGTCGGGGATCCATCGGAAACAATCATGACGCAATAAAACCCTCGGCAGGCGAGCAGGGGCGGCGGATTGCCAGACCGCACCCGCTTGCACTGCAGTTGAATGACTCGAAATGCCTTTGCGGATCACATCCGGATGCGGGGCGGGGCTGGCGCGAAAGGGAGCGCCAGCCCCTGTCTCAGAACTGGCTCTGGTTCATCATCATGTCGTTGATCTTGTAGGCCACCTCCGTGCGGTTGGTGGCTCCGAGCTTCTTCATGATGTTGCGGATATGAACTTTGACGGTGCTTTCGCAGAGATTGAGTTCATAGGCGATGATCTTGTTGGCCTTGCCGCGGCACAGGCCTTCGACCACGGCCGATTGCCGGGCGGTGAAGGCGGAGGCGATGCTGCGATAGCTGTCGCCGCGGACGCCGAGCACCTTGCGCAGCGCCATGACGCTGCTTGCCGGCACGAAGCGGCCGCCTGCCATGGCGAGACCGATCGCCTGTACGCAGATCTCGATGCCGACCGAGGTCGGAATGTAACCGCGAACGCCCAGTTCGAGCGCCTTCATCACTGCCGACAGGTCGTCGTCGTCAGCCAGAAGAACCACTGCAGACGTGTCGAAGGCCGAGACCAGTTCGGAGATCTCCGAGATCAGGTCCTGGTCGGTAATGCTGCGGCCGCCGATGTTGAACAGGACCGCCCGCACCCTTGACCGCTCGTCGCCGGAATCCTCCCATTCCTGCAGACTGCCGAAGGTGTGGACGCTGAGGCCCAACTGATGATTGACCATCCCCTGCGCGAGGCACTCCCTCTCCAGAGCGCGTTTGTCGATGATGGCAAGATAAGAATCTGTCTTGTTAAGGCGATCAATTGTATCTGGGAGTGTTTTATCGATGATAGTGCGCGGGCTGCTTTTGACTGCACTATCGGCATAGGCATCCACATGGCGCCGTTGCAGGCGCTCGATATGCTGATGTTCCATTTTGCCCTCCGTGACCGAAAATCTACGGTCCCTTAAACCTTCCGTTGGAGAATAGATTTTATTTCTTCGTTTTTTTATCTTATGACTAGCTAACATTATTATATTTTTTAGAGAACGTAAATATTAGTGTGGTGTAATAATATAGGCGAATTCGCAGTTTGTTTACCACGTTCGTCGCTAGCCATTCCCTCGAAAGGTGCAGTCTAGCCCGGCGGGCGAGGAAGCGCACTGAACGAAAAGACCGGAACAAAACGGAAATCTAGTGCCGTCGCACTATGGGATAATACACTAGACGCGGTGATCGACCGGGACTTTCCGCCGAATAATTTACAGATACTTGGAGATCTTGAATCTATAGCACACTTGCGCGCAAAAATCCTCGGCTCGCGTCTTTTTTAGCGGCGATGCAGGGGCTCTGCGGCCTGCCCGGGGTCCAGGCAGAGCTTGCGGATGACAAAGGCCTCGGCATAGCGTTCGGGCGCCCGGGTTTCCATGCCGCGCAGGCGGGCAAGGCCGCGAAAGGTCTCGGCATCGAACCAGTCCTTCGAGCTCTGTGTGCCGAAATGGTGCAGCAGAAGTTCGATCTTGCGATCGAGCACGGCGGCGGAGAGCGGCACATAGGCGTTCGGCTGCGTCAGGTCGCCATCCCATTTGGGAATTTCATATTCGAGCACCAGGTGATCGCGGAAGACGTTGGTGGTCAGTTCGCTGACGGTGCGGTGGTCCTGGTGGGCATCGGACCGGTTGTGGGTGAGAATGACGTCCGGGTGCACTCGCTCGCGCAATGCCGCGAGCCATGCCTTGATCTCCCGCGCCTGGCCGGGAAAGAGGCTGTCGTCGAAGTCTGCCCGTTCGATGGCATAGCGATCGGCTCCGCGCAGGAAGGCCCGGGCCGATGCCTCCGCTTCGCCGGCACGGGGACCGGCGGCGCTCAGCACGCACCAGTGCACGTTCAACCGGACCCCCGATGCGATCAGGCTGAGCAGCGTGCCGCCGGCACCGATCTCGATGTCGTCGGAATGGGCGCCGAGACACAGGATCGACAGTTCCTCGTCGGGCGCTGCGAAGGGGAATGCCCTCATGGCAACTGCACCATGCGCCGCCCGGCATCGCGCCGCAAACGGCCTTCGCTCAGCCACGGCAGGTCGCCGCGCTCGACCATCTCCTGCAGCGACTGCCAGTCACGCAGCGTGTCCATCGAGCGCCAGAAGCCCTCATGCTTGTAGGCCATCAGCATGTCGTCGGCAATCAGCCGCTCGAACGGCTCGAGCACGAGTTCTTCGTGCTCGCGCATGTAGTCGAAGATTTCGCCGCGCATCAGGAAGTAGCCGCCATTGATCCAGATGTCGGCGCGCGCCGACGAGCGAAACTCCCTGACCCGTCCGTCCTCGGCGATGTCGGCGAGGTGGTAGGTCAGCGGCGGGCGCACCGCCAGGAAGCAGGCGATCTTGCCGCTGGCCTCGAAGCGGGCGATCATGTCGTCGAGATCGACATCGGTCAGGCCGTCGCTGTAGTTGGCGAGGAACATCCGCTCGCCGCGCACCTGATCGCGCACCGCCCACAGCCGCTCGCCGATATTGCGCCAGACGCCGGTGTCGATCAGCGCGACGCGCCAGTCCCGCTGGCTTTCGCCAAGAAGTTCGACCTTGCCGTTGCCGCTGACGACGCAATCGGAAAAGGTCTGCGGCTGGCTGTTCAGGAAGAAATCCTTGATGACATTGGCCTTGTATCCGAGGCAGAGGACGAAGTCGTCGTGGCCGTAGTCACTATAATACTGCATGACATGGCGCAGGATCGGTTGCGACCCGAGCGGGATCATCGGTTTCGGTACGTTTTCCGAGTATTCGCGGATGCGCGTTCCCATGCCGCCGCAGAACAGGACTACCTTCATGGCGCAATCTCCTTCGGGTCGACGACACTGGTCTGCGGGATCGGCACGACGAACTTCCCGCCCCAATCGCCGATATGGCGCATCTGCGTGATGATCTCGGCCTTGAGGTTCCAGGGCAGGATCAGGACATAGTCCGGCCGTGCAAGATCGATGGCTTCGACCGGCTTGATCGGAATGTGCATGCCGGGCGTGAAGCGGCCATGCTTGTAGGGATTGCGATCGACGGTGAAGTCGAGAAAATCGGTGCCGATGCCGCAATAGTTCAGCAGGGTGTTGCCCTTGCCGGGGGCGCCATAGCCGCAGATCCGCTTGCCGTCCTCCTTGGCCGCGATCACGAACGCCAGCAGGTCGCGCTTGGCCTTGCGCGCCCTTTCGCCAAACGAGGTGTAGCTCTCGATCCGCTCGAGGCCTGCGCCGCGCTCCGTGTCGAGCAGTTGCGTTACCCGGTCGGCGACCGGCATCCGGCTGCCTTCGTGGGCGAGGTGGACGCGAAGCGAACCGCCATGGGTCGGAAGTTGCTCGACGTCGACGACCTTGAGCCCGTGCCGTGCCGCCATGTGGGCGATGGTGATCAGCGAGAAATAGGAGAAGTGTTCGTGATATATCGTGTCGAACTGGCTCTCCTCGATCAGCCGCAGCAGGTGCGGAAACTCCAGCGTGATGATGCCCTCGCGCTTGAGGATGTGGACCATGCCGGCGACGAAATCGTTGAGATCGGGAACCTGGGCGAGCACATTGTTGCCGATGATGAGATCGGCCTGCAGGCCATCGGCCGCCAGTTGCCGGGCATAGTATTCCCCGAAGAAGGCGATGCGGGTGGGCACGCCCTTGTCGATCGCCACCCGGGCGACATTGGCGGCCGGCTCGATGCCGAGGGCGGGAATGCCGAGCGGCAGGAAATGCTGCAGCAGGTAGCCGTCATTGCTGGCAATCTCGACCGCCAGGCTGGTGCCGTCGAGCCCCAGCCGTTCGACCATCTGGTGGCAATAACGCTTCGCATGCTCTACCCAGCTCGATGAATAGGAGGAGAAATAGGCATATTCCTGGAAGGTCGCTTCCGGGGTGATGTGCTCCTTCAGCTGGACGAGGAAACACTGGTCGCACACCAGCACATGCAGGGGATAATAGGGCTCCACCGAGTCGAGCTGTTCGCGCGGAACGAAGCTTTCGCATGGCGGTGACATGCCGAGATCGACAAAGGTGTACTTCAGGCCCGCGCCGCAAAGCCTGCACGTCTCGCTGCTGCTGCCGGCATGCGCATCGATCGCCGCCCGGCTACTCTGCTGATTCATCTCCGACTCCTTAAATACAAACTGCCGTCGAACTCGCGGATGCGGCAAGCCGGGGCGAGCGACAGCACTGAGATTACGGAGGATTGCCGGGGGCGACGACATGCCAATGCGAGCAGAGAAATCATCCGAAAGGGGAGGAAGGGACAAGGGGATATAACCGAAGGATGCATTGACGGCCGGCGACAACCTCCGCCGCGCTGGCAGGGCGGCAAGAGCCGCAATATCCGATTGACGCAGGGTGATAACGCGAGTGGCGGATATTGCTGGCACCATTTGTTTGCCAAAATGGTCTGCGGTGGGGGGATTTGTACGGCTCAACCGGGGTGTGTGGCGATGCGTTTCATGGAAGCTAGTCTGAAAGGTGCCTGGGTGATCGATCAGGTTCCGGCGGTGGATAGTCGTGGGTCGTTTGCCCGGACCTTTTGTGAGCATGAGTTCGGTGAACGGGGATTGGAAAAGCGCTTCGTCCAGCACAGCACCTCGACCTCCTCGCGCCGCCACACGTTGCGCGGCATGCATTTCCAGAAGGTGCCGCATCGCGAGGTGAAGCTCGTTTCCTGCCTGCAGGGCGCCATCTGGGACGTGATGGTCGACCTGCGGCCCGGATCGCCGACCCATGGCGGGTGGGCCGGCTACGAACTCAGCGCTGCCAACGGTCGCCAGCTCTACATTCCCAAGGGCTTTGCCCATGGCTATCTGACGCTGACCGACGATGCCGTGGTTTCCTACCTGATCTCGGAGTTCTACTGCGCCCCGGCATCGACCGGGGTCCGCTTCGACGATCCGCGGCTGGCGATCGAATGGCCGGCGGAACCGGCCATCATCTCCGAGAAGGACCGGAACTGGCCGCTGCTCGCGTAGGCATGGTGCCCGGGTGCTACGCCGGCACATCTGCTGGACGCGGCCGGTGGGCTCGTGTCCGGTCGGCTTCGGGTGATGCCACCTGTTGCTGGATCTATCCGCCCCGCTCTGCGCCAACGCCCAGCAGTCCATGGTCGCGCAGCAGCCCCGCCGCCATGGCGATGCTGCGATAGGGCAGGCCGGATCGCCGCGCCATGTCGAGCAGGCCGTGGCTGCCGTCGGCAAGGTTCAGGACCCAGAGATAGGCCATCGCGGTCTCGCTGGCCGACGTGTTGCCGCCGATGGCGGCATAAAGGCCGCGCCGTCCCAGTTGCGGCTCGCCTTTCGGCAGCAGGTTGAGGGGCGTCCAGTTGGTTTCGAGGATCTCGATCAGGTCCGCGATCACGCGCCAGGACGAGGCGAGATGCTCCGGCCGGATGAAATCCAGATTGTCGCAGGAGGTGTGATATTCGGGAAAGGTGCCGAAGGAGCTGCGCTGCAGCAGCCCGACCGGCAGATCGAAGCCGGGCGAACAATATTGCCGTTCGTCATAGCCGTAGGGGCTGAAATCGACGACCGTGCCTTGCCGTCCGTCGGCATGGACCAGCGTTTCCATGATCCGGTCGATTTCGGCCCCGCCCTGCCGGCTGCGCTTGTAGGTCGGGCCGCCGCCGTCGCCGAGGCACGACACCACCAGACCGTGCGAGATGCGTGAAAGCCTGTCCTCGTTCAGCGCCAGCCAGGTGATCGCGCCGATCGTGCCCGGGGCAAACAGGAAGCGGTAGCTGTAGCGGGTCTGGCGGCCGCGCAGCCATGCGGCAATTGTCGCCAGCACCGCCAGGCCGGAGCAGTTGTCATTGGCGAGCGCCGGATGGCAGATGTGGCTCGACAGCAACACCTCATCCTCGCTCTCTCCGCGATGCAGATACTCGCCATAGGTCAGATGGCCGTCGGCAAGGTCGGCATCGATCATCACCTCGTAGTCGCCTTCCTCAAGTTGCAGGAAGCGGTCGTGCGACAGGCAGAAACCCCATTGCTCCTTGTAGTAGGAGGTCCGGTAGGGGATCATCCCGGGCTGCTCGGGAAGCGTATGGAGATGGGGTTTCAGTTCGGCGAGGGTCATCACCCGGTGAACGGGCGTGCTGTAGTTGAGGACGTGCAGGTTCGACTGGCGGAAGTCGATGACACGGCGGCCCGAAGGGTCCTTCACATAGGCATCGCGGATGTTCCATTCTTTCGGGATGGTCCAGTCGAGCACCGGGGTCCCGGTGGCAACCTCGTGCACGTCGAGGTCGATGCTTTCGCCGAGGATGGCGAGCGTTTGCCGCACGCCGTCACCCGTTATGCTGCGGCAGATCGGGTACAGGCGTGCGGCGAGCGCAAAAAGCCTCTGTCCGAGATCGCCGTCAGCCGCGATCACGGTCGCGGCGTCGGCGTCGGCGTGGGCGTGAGCGTGGTCGAGCATGGCTTGTGCCCCGCATCAGACGCTGGCGGTGGCGACGGCCGGCTGTTCCATCCCCCGCAAGCGGCGCAGATCAGCATCGATGATGCCGCCGTCGATGAGATGGCGGATATGGCTGATGCGCTGGTAGCGCGGCCCCTCGAATTCCGCTGCAGTCAGCCCGGCCGACATATACGCGTCGTAAAGCTGCCTGGCGCCGGCGCGTGCATCCCATGTCGGCTTGAATGCCGGCAGGAGCCGGGCAATCTTCTCGAAGCTGACGCGATAGGAGCGGGTGTCGGGTCCGGCGTCGGCGGCAAATTCCAGCCGGCAGCCGGGGACCACCTCCGCGACGATTTCGGCGATGTCGCGAATACGGTAGTTGTGTGCGGTCTGGCCGACATTGAAGGCCTGGTTGGCCACCACGTCGGTCGGCGCTTCGAGTGCGGCGAGAAAGGCGCGGGATATGTCCTCGATGTGCACGATCGGCCGCAGCGGCGTGCCATCCGATTTCAGCAGGATGACGCCCTCGGTGACGGCGAAGGCGACCAGATTGTTGAGCACGATGTCGAAGCGCAGCATCGGCGACAGGCCGTAGGCGGTGGCCGGCCGCAGATAGGTCGGGCAGAAATCGGCATCGGCAAGCGCCGAGATCTCGCGTTCGGAATAGACCTTGGAACGTCCGTAGGCGGTGACCGGGTTGAGCTCGCCGGTCTCGTCGACCATGTCGTCGCCGGCGCGCCCGTAGTTGCTGCACGACGAGGCGAAGAGAAAGCGCCCGACCCCCGCCTGCTTGGCGAGCGTCGCCAACCGGACGCTGGCCCGGTAGTTGATGTCGTAGGTGATCTCGGGATTGAGATTGCCGAGCGGATCGTTGGACAGGGCAGCGAGATGGATGATCGCATCGAAGCCCCTGAGGTCGGCCGGCTGGACGTCGCGGATGTCCTTGCAAAGCCCGGGCACATCGGCGAGGTGGCCGCCCGGGGCATAGGCGCAGTTGCGGTAGAGTTCGCTGTCGTACCCATGAACGTCGTGACCGGCATTCAACAGGATGGGCACCATCACCGAGCCGATATAGCCGCGGTGTCCGGTCACAAGCACTTTCATCGTCATGTCCTTCCCCTTGTTAACGCATGAACCTTGCTGAGAGGCTGGTCTCCGCCCGTCGCAGCTGCGAGTGAGGAGATCGGCCGAGTGTTCGGCAATCCGGGCAGTGCGCCGACAGGTGCGGCTACGCCATTCGCGTAGCCGGGAGCGCCGGCCGGCGGCCTGAACGCCTGTGTCGCCCGGGCCTCAGGCATGAGCCTTGCAATCCCGGATGGCGGTCTCACCTTGCGGCTGGTTGAAGCGCCGGAACACCACCTGAGACGGCCGCCCGACGAGAAAATCGGCAATGTCGCCCGCCAGTGCCTGGCGATAGACGGCAAGCGCGCCATCGACCGCATCGATGGTGCGGACAATGTCCTCGTCGTTATGGGCGTAGCTGACGACCAACGACGGCATCAGGATGCCGCGGCGGATCGTTTCCTGCAGGAACAGGCTGCGGAATGCCTGGGACGGCTGGCGATCACGGTCAAGCGTGGCGTAGGCGAGGCAGGAATCCCGCCCGCCAAGCTTGACGAAGCCGGTCAGCCGATGCCGGGCGATCGCCGCGTCGATGCCCTCGCGCAGGGCCTTTCCCTGCCGATGGAGGTGCTCGATCACCGGTTCGTCGCGATAGGTGCGCATGGTCGCCATGGCGGCAGCCATCGCATGGGTCTCGGCGCCATGGGTGGTCGACAGCAGGAACACCCGCGGCAGGTCGGTGTGCTCCAGTCCGCCGAGACGCATGAATTCACGTTTGCCGGCAAGCGCGGAGAGCGCAAAGCCGTTGCCGAGCGCCTTGCCGAACGCGACGAGGTCGGGCTC
>JAEWPB010000178.1 GCA_023399465.1 Pseudomonadota bacterium | reverse complement strand
GGGCAGGGGCATCGTTGATGCCGTCGCCGACGAATGCCACGCTGCGGCCGTTGCTCTTCAGACGGTTCAAGGCTTCCACCTTGCCTTCCGGCAGGACCTCGGCGATCACCTCGTCGATACCGAGCTTGGCGGCGATGGCCTCAGCGGTCCGGCGATTGTCGCCGGTGATCATGGCCACCTTCAGGCCAAGCTCATGCAGCATGCGTATCGCTTGCGGGGTCGTCTCCTTGATCGGATCGGCAACGGCGATGATGGCGGCAAGCTTGCCATCGATGGCAGCATAGAGCGGGCTCTTGCCCTCGCTTCCAAGCCGTGCGGCCTGATCTGCAAAGACCGAGACATCGAGACCAAGGCGGGTCATCAGGCGATCCGCGCCGACATGCACACGCTGGCCGTCAACCGTCGCCGCCGCGCCGAAGCCGGGGATCGCTTCGAAGCCATCTGCCTGGCTGACGGACAGCCCCTCGTTCCTGGCCGCTTCGACGATCGCCTCGGCGATCGGGTGCTCGGAGCGCGCTTCCACTGCCGCGACCAGTGCCAGCGCGCGGTTGCGGTCAAAGCCCCCGGCGGTGACGAGATCGGTCAGTTCGGGGCGGCCCTTGGTCAGGGTGCCGGTCTTGTCGACGGCGATGACTTCGGCATTGCGGAGCGTTTGCAGCGCCTCGCCCTTGCGGAAGAGCACGCCCATTTCGGCGGCGCGGCCGGTGCCGACCATGATCGAGGTCGGGGTGGCAAGGCCCATGGCGCAGGGGCAGGCGATGATCAGCACCGCCACGCCGTTGACGAGTGCGAAGGTCAGCGCCGGGTCCGGACCGAAAACGAGCCAGACGAGAACCGTCAGGATCGCCATCGCCATGACCGCCGGCACGAACCATGCCGTGACGCGGTCGACCAGCGACTGGATCGGCAGCTTGGCGCCCTGTGCCTGTTCGACCATGCGGATGATCTGGGCGAGCACAGTATCGGCGCCGACCTTGGTGGCGCGGAAGGTGAACGAGCCGGTCTTGTTGATGGTGCCGCCGACAACGTCCGACCCTTCGGCCTTCTGCACCGGAACGGGTTCGCCGGTGATCATCGATTCATCGACATAGGACGATCCCTCGACCACGGCGCCGTCGACCGGGATTTTGTCGCCGGGGCGGACCAGAACGACATCGCCGGCACGGACATCGGCAAGCGGGATCTCCACGGTTTCGCCATTGCGGATGACGCGGGCGGTCTTCGCCTGCAAGCCCATCAGGTGCTTGATCGCCTCGGAGGTGCGGCCCTTGGCGCGGGCTTCGAGGAAGCGGCCGAGCAGGATCAAGGTAACGATCACCGCGGAGGCTTCATAATAGACATTGGCGGTGCCCGGAGGCAGCAGGCCGGAGGCGAAGGTCGCGACGACCGAATAGCCGTAGGCTGCGGCGGTGCCGATGGCGACCAGCGAATTCATGTCCGGGGCGCCGCGCAGCAGCGCGGGGATGCCTTTCCGGTAGAAGCGCAGGCCGGGGCCGAAGAGCACGAGCGTCGCGAGAATGAACTGCAGGTACCAGCTCTCCTGCATGCCGATCGTCGTCATGACGAAATGGTGCATGGCCGGAATGAAGTGCGAGCCCATTTCCAGTATGAAAACCGGAGCGGTCAGCAGCGCGGCAAGACCGAGCGACCGGGTCAGGTGGCGCATCTCCTGCTCGCGCTTGGCGGCTTCCTGATCGCTGCTTTCGTCGCCGGTGATGAGCTTGGCGTCATAGCCTGCGGCGCGCACCGCCTCTTCCAGCATGGCTGGCGTCGTTATGCCCTTGACCAGGCGCACGGTTGCTTTTTCCGTGGCGAGATTGACATTGGCCTCGACAACGCCCGGGACGGCCTTCAACGCCTTTTCGATGCGCGAAACACAGGAGGCGCAGGTCATGCCCTCAACCGCGAGTTCGATGGTTTTTTCCGAGGCGTTGTAGCCGGTGTTCTCGATGGCCTTGACGATGTCGGCCGGCCTGGTGGACGGCGCGAAACGCACGTCGGCGCGTTCGGTGGCGAGGTTAACCGAGGCGGATGTAACGCCAGGTACGGCCTTGATGGCTTTTTCGACGCGGGCAACGCAGGAGGCGCAGGTCATGCCCTCGACCGGAATGCTGGCGACGAGTTCCGCGCCCGAGATCGGCACGGCGTTCCTGGTATCAGAGACAGTCACTGAACTCATGATAATTCTCCAAAACATGCGACTGCTTATCTAGGTGCACCTTCCAATCGTTGGAAGGTCAAGGGCGATTTCCGATTTTGTTCGACCGTTTGTTCATGACGGGATGTCGACGAAAGCGGAAAGCGCCGCAAGCAATTGCGAACGCCCGGGCGGGCCGGCGCGTTCGCAATGCAGGGATGTCGGTTAGAGAAGCTGGCTTTCGTAGCCGGCGCTCTTCAGCGCTTCGGTGATCGGTCCGGAAGCTGCGGTGGTGTCGACGCTGACTTCCTTCGTGGTGAGGTCAGCCTTCACGGTCGCCTGCGGATCGACGCTCTTGATCGCCTTTTCAATGGTGCTGACGCAATGGCCGCACGACATGTCTTCGATCTTGTAACGTTGCATCGGGGTCTCCTTGTCATTCGATGACCGGAACATGGGGCTTCCCATCGTTGTAAGGTCAAGAGCCGATGCAGATTTTTTTCATCGTGTCGCCGTGCCGCGTGCGAAATGATGATCGGCGGCCGGATGCAAGCCGCGCCGCAGCCTATTCGCCGATGCCGAATGTCGACAGGAAACCCTTCATCCGCCTCGTCGCCAGGTCCGGCCTGTCGAGCACATCGGCCTTGTCGGCCAGGCGGAATATGTCGGCATAATGCAGCACGCCGCGAGCCGACTGCATGCCCGATGGCATGGTGAAGTGGTTCTGGTGGCCGTTCAGCCAGGCGAGGAAGACGATGCCGGCCTTATAGTACTGCGTCGGCGCCTCGAAAATCTTTCGAGACAGCGGTACGGTCGGTTCGATCACCCCTCGGAAGGTGGCGATATCCCCGATCGCAAGCGCTGCCAGCGCCTTCGAGGCCTGCGGCGCCACGGCATCGAAGATGCCGAGCAACGCGTGGCTGTATTTGCTGCCGTCGCCCTCGATCAGTTCGGCGTAGTTGAAGTCGTCGCCGGTAAAGCAGAGCACGCCATCCGGCAGACGGTCGCGCAGGGCAATCTCCCTGGCGTTGTCGAGCAGCGAGATCTTGATGCCTTCGACCTTCTCGCGGTTCTCCTCGATGATCGCCAACACGGTCTCGAGCGCGCCTTCGAATGTGGCTGCGCCCCAGTAGCCGGCAAGTTGAGGATCGAACATGTCGCCCAGCCAGTGCAGGATCACCTTGTCTTTCGTCTGCTGCAGGATCCGGCCATAGACCCTGCGGTAGTCGTCCGGCGAGGTCGCCACCCGCGCGAGCGCGCGGCTTGCCATCATGATTGCCCGTCCGCCGTGCTTTTCGACGAAGCCGACCTGCTCCTCGTAGGCGGCAATGACGTCGTCGACCGTTCGTGCATCGTTCGGGGCGAGATGGTCGGTGCCGGCGCCACAGGCGAGATCGGCGCCGGGGACGGTCCGCGACTCGGCAAGGGCGCGGCGGATCAGCTCCTGTGCTTGTGCCCAGTCCAGCCCCATGCCGCGCTGGGCCGTATCCATCGCCTCGGCGATCCGGAAGCCGTGGCTCCAGAGATGATGACGGAAAGCCATGGTCGCGTCCCAGTCGATTGCCGGCCGGTTCCAGGGATCAAGCTCCCTCAGCGGGTCGGAGACCACGTGCGCGGCGGCATACGCGATACGATTGAACCGGGGCGGCGTCGTCGGCCGGGGAAGAGATGTCCCGGATAGGGCGTAGGTCTGCGTTCTCCCGTCGCCAAGCGGCAGCGTCAGCGTATTCGACATGATCTCCTCCTCACGTTCACGACTTGAATAATTTAGATCGTTCCAAATGGCAAGCGGTTGTCCTCGGCATGAACGGTACGGGCGCGAATGAATGGCTAACGGTAGGAGCTGAAAACCTAAGCGGCAGATAATTATACATCATTTCCGGATTGCAACGTGGATCTTCGCTGTGCGCTGTGAAATTCACCAACCGATCGCTTGACAGAATTGGAACGATCCAATTAATTGATGCCGAAAGGGCGAAAGGCCTAGGGAGGATTTGATGAGCAGCACAAGGGTCACGGTGATCGATATCGCGCGCGCTGCCGGCGTGTCGAAGTCGACCGTTTCGCTCGTCCTGCAAGGCTCTCCGCTGGTCAATGAGGCAACACGCGCGAAGGTGTCCGCCGTCATCCGCGAACTCGGCTACGTCTATAACCGCGGCGCCGCCAATCTCCGTCAGTCGAATGCCAAGTCGAAGATCATCGGCATCGTCGTCAATGACCTGACCAACAGCTTCTTCGCCGAACTGGCCGTGGGCGTCGACGTGGTCGTGCAGTCGGCGGGCTATGTGCAGTTTCTCTCCAATACCGGAGAAAGCATCGACCGGCAGCGCGAGGTCGTCGCCTCGATGCGGGAGCACGGCATTTCCGGTCTGATCATCTCCCCCGCCCGAGGTACCGAGGCCGGCGATTTCAAGCCGTTGGTCAACAGCGGCGTTCCCGTCGTCGTCGTCGTCCGCAACATTCCCGGTGCCAGGGTGTCGTCGCTGGTGTCGGACAATCACGCGGGGGCAATGGCGGCCGTTGAGCATCTGGTCTCGCTTGGACATCGGCGGATCGCCTTTCTCGGCGGATTTCCCGATACCGCCGTCTTCGCCGAGCGGATCGGCGGGTACCGTGCCGCAATGGCGCAGGCGGGGCTCGAGCTCGCGGATAACCTCGTCGTCAGTTCGGCTCCGTCGCGGGCCGGCGGCGTTGCCGCAATCGAACGCGCCATGCTGATGCAGGAGCGGCCGACCGCGGCGCTCTGTTTCAACGATGCGGTCGCCTTCGGTGTCTGCGATGGCCTTCGGGCGCAGAGGCTCGAGCCGGGCCGTGACTTCGCAGTTGTCGGTTTCGATGATGTCATCGAGGCGCAGACCGCCGTGCCGGCACTGACGACCGTATCGGTCGATCCGCAGGGCATGGGACGCAGGGCGGCGCAGCTGCTTTTGAAGCAGATCAATGCCGGCAAGGCGGAGCCCGAGGCGATCGTTAGCGCCGTCCGGCTTGTCGTTCGCCAGAGTTGCGGCGCCGGTCGGGAACAGACAGAGGGGGAGTGAGGCGCAGTGACACGGTGGGGATTAATCGGCGCGAGCACGATCGCGCGGGAGTGGGTGATCGGGGCGATCCGCGCGACCGGCGGCGAAGTGGCTGTCGTTATGAGTTCGAATGCCGAGCGTGGCGCGAAGTATGCGGCCGAAAACGGCATTGCGCGTTCCGTGACCAGCCTTGCCGCGCTGGTCGAAGACCCGGAGATCGACGCGGTCTATATCTCGACCACCAATGAACTGCATCGCGACCAGGCGATCGCCGCGGCGCGCGCCGGCAAGCACGTCCTCTGCGAAAAGCCGCTGGCGATGAGCGTTGCCGATGCGCGCGCGATGGTGCAGGCGGCAAAGGACGCCGGCGTGGTGCTGGCGACCAACCATCACTTGCGCAACGCAGCCAGCCACCGGGTCATGCGCGATGCCATCGCAGCAGGCAGGATCGGCAAGCCGCTCGCGGCCCGCGTCTTCCACGCCGTCTATCTGCCGCCGCATCTGCAGGGGTGGCGTCTCGACAAGCCGGAAGCCGGCGGCGGCGTGATCCTCGATATCACCGTGCATGACGCCGACACCTTGCGCTTCGTGCTTGATGACGATCCGGTAGAGGCGATCGCCTTCTCGCAGGCGGGCGGCATGGGCAAGGCCGGTCTTGAAGACGGCGTCATGGGCGTGCTGCGCTTCAAGTCGGGGCTTGTCGCGCAGTTCCACGATGCCTTCACGACCAAATTCGCCGAAACCGGCTTCGAGGTGCATGGCACCGAGGGCTCGCTGATCGCCCGCAATGTCATGACCCAGCGGCCTGTCGGCAGCGTTATCCTGCGCAATGCCGATGGCGAAACGGAACTGCCGCTCGACGGGCGCAATCTCTACGAGACGGCACTTGAAGCTTTCCATGGCGCCATTGCCGGCAAGGGCCGGCCTTCAGCCACCGGCGAGGACGGGGTCTGGTCGCTGGCAACCGGAATTGCCGTCGTCGAGGCGGCTGCGACCGGCAAGGCCGTCACGATCGTATCAGGACAATGAGCAAGATGATCCCGAGCAAACACATTACTCCGGCAGAAGCAGCGGGTCTCATTCCGGACGGCGCCATCGTGTCGGTTTCGTCTTCGTCCGGTCTCGGCTGCCCTGACCTGATGCTGAAGGCGATCGGCGAGCGCTTCGAAGCGACCGGCCATCCCAAGAATATCACCACGCTGCATCCGATCGCTGCCGGTGACATGAGCGGCATCAAGGGTATCGACCACATTGCCAGGAAGGGCCTGCTCAAGAAGATACTTGGCGGCTCCTATCCGTCCGGTCCGTCGACGGCCGAACCGCCACTGATCTGGCGGATGGTCACCGGAAACGAGATCCCGGCCTACAATATCCCCTCGGGCATCCTGTTCGACATGCATCGCGAGGCAGCGGCGAAGCGTCCGGGCGTGCTCACCAAGGTCGGCCTCGATACCTTCGTTGATCCGGCACGGCAGGGCTGCGCCATGAACGACAAGGCGGCCGCCGAGCCGGTGGTGAAGAAGGTGGAATTCGAGGGCGAGGAGTGGCTGTTCTTCCCGGCCATCGTGCCGCAGGTGGCAATCATCCGCGCCACCACTGCCGACGAGCGCGGCAATCTCACCTATGAACACGAGGGCGCCTATCTCGGCGGGCTCGACCAGGCGCTTGCCGCCCGCAACAATGGCGGCATCGTCATTGCCCAGGTGAAGCGGATCACCAAGGACGGTTCGCTCCGCCCGCATGACGTGCGCGTACCCGGCATGCTCGTCGACTATGTCGTCGTCGATCCCGACCAGAAGCAGACGACCCAGACGCTCTACGATCCGGCGATATCAGGCGAGGTCATGCGTCCTCTCGATACGTTCCACGTGCCGGAGTTCAATATCCAGAAGGTCATCGCGCGCCGGGTGGCGCAGGAACTTCAGGCCGGCAGCTGCGTCAATCTCGGCTTCGGCATTTCCGCAAACGTACCGCGCATCCTTTTGGAAGAAGGGCTCCACGGGGCGGTCACCTGGGTGATCGAGCAGGGTGCCGTCGGTGGCGTGCCGCTGCTCGACTTCGCCTTCGGCTGCGCCTCCAATGCCGACGCCTATATGCCGTCGCCCTACCAGTTCACCTATTTCCAGGGTGCGGGTTTTGATGCTTCGCTGCTGTCCTTCCTCGAGATCGGTCGCGACGGCTCGGTCAATGTCTCGAAGCTCTCGTTCCGTCCGCATGTGACGGCGGGCGCCGGCGGTTTCGTCGACATCACTGCGCGGGCGAAAAAGATCGTCTTCTCCGGCATGTTCAACGCTGGTGCCAAACTCGGCATAGAAGCCGGCAAGCTGGTGATCGAGAAGGAAGGCAAGCTGAAGAAGCTCGTCAACGAGGTCGAGCACGTCACCTTCTCCGGCCGCCGCGCCATCGAGCAGGGCCAGGACATCACCTATGTCACCGAGCGCTGCGTGATGAAGCTGACGCCGGACGGCATCGTGCTGACGGAGATTGCGCCGGGCGTCGACCTTCAGGCCTATATTCTCGATCAGTCCGAGTTCCCACTGATCGTTTCCGACGACCTCAAGCTGATGGATGCAGCACTCTTCGGTGACGCGCCGCTCGGGCTTGAACTTGCACCAAAGCCGAAGCGCACTCTCTTGGGAGGCAACGATGTCTGAAGGACAGGTCAGGATCGATGTCGACGGGCCGGTTGCGACGCTGACCGTCTCGCGTCCCGACAAGCTCAACGCCTTCGACATCGACATGCTGAAAGCACTGGCTTCGGCCTGCGACGAGGTCGAGGCGAACCGCTCTGTGCGCGTGGCAATCCTTACGGGTGAGGGCAAGGCGTTCTCCGCGGGCGGCGATATCAAGGCCTGGGGCGGCATGGAGCCGGCGGAATTCGGCCATCAGTGGGTGCGCTTCGGCCATCGGGTCTTCGAACGGCTGGCAACAATGCGCATGCCTGTTATCGCGGCGTTGAACGGCCACGCGCTTGGCGGGGGGCTGGAACTGGCCGCTACCGCCGATATCCGCATCGCCGAAAGCCAGATCAGGATCGGCCTGCCGGAAACGAGCCTCGGCATGGTGCCGGGCTGGTCGGGCACCCAGCGCCTGGTCAAGCGCTTCGGCGCGCAGATCGTCCGCCGCATGGTGCTCGGCGGTGAAATGTTCGGTGCCGAGGAAGCGCGTGCCTTCGGTCTGGTCGATGCGGTCGTTGAAACCGGGAAGGTGATGGAGGCCGCGCAGGCCTATGCGTCGCGCGTCGCGCTTCGAGGTCCTGCGGCGCTCGAGATTTCGAAACTGATGATCGGTTCGGCCAACGGCGAGGACAATGGCAGCGCGGTCGAAACCCTCGGTTCGATCCTCGTCGCCAAGACTGGTGATCTCAAGGAAGGCGTTGCCGCCTTCGCCGGTAAACGCGCCGCGGACTTCAAGGGAGAATGGTGATGACGGTTCTGGTGACGCCGAAGGCGCTCGACGGCTACAAGGTTCGCGAGTTCCGCATGCTGATCGACGGCCAGTGGGTCGATGGTGCCGAAGGGCGGACGATCGAGCGCGTCGCGCCCGGACACGGGGTGACGGTCAGCCGCTATCAGTCGGCGACGAAGGTGGATGCCGAACGCGCCATCGCCGCTGCCCGCCGCGCCTTTGACGATGGCCGCTGGCCGCGCATGACCGGCGCCGAGCGCTCCAACATTCTTTTGAAGGCAGCCGACCTGATTGCCGGGCGTGCGGAAGAACTCGCGCATCTCGATGCTGTCGAGGCCGGCAAGCCGATCAGCCAGGTGCGCGGCGAGATCGCCGGATCGGTCGACATCTGGCGCTATGCGGCGGCCCTTGCCCGCGACCTGCATGGCGAAAGCTACAACACGCTGGGCGAGGGCACGTTGGGCGTCGTGCTGCGCGAGGCGATCGGCGTTGTGT
>JAEWPB010000116.1 GCA_023399465.1 Pseudomonadota bacterium | reverse complement strand
CGTCTCGCGTATCGTTCCCGTCGAGGACATGCCGTTCCTCGAAGACGGCACGCATGTCGACATCTGCTTGAACCCGCTCGGCGTGCCTTCGCGCATGAACGTCGGTCAGATTCTCGAAACCCACCTTGCATGGGCTTGTGCAGGTATGGGCAAGAAGATCGGCGATATGCTCGAAGAGTATCGCAAGACGATGGACATCACCGAGCTGCGCAACGAGCTCACGGACATCTATGCGAGTGAATCGCATGACGAAGTGAAGCGCTTCGATGACGAGTCGCTCGTTCGCCTCGCCGAGGAAGCAAAGCGTGGCGTATCGATCGCGACTCCGGTCTTCGACGGTGCACATGAGCCTGACGTGGCAGCGATGCTGAAGAAGGCCGGCCTGCACGAATCGGGTCAGTCCGTCCTGTACGACGGCCGCACGGGTGAAGCCTTCGACCGCAAGGTCACCGTCGGCTACATGTACATGATCAAGCTGAACCACCTTGTCGACGACAAGATCCACGCTCGCTCGATCGGTCCGTACTCGCTCGTCACCCAGCAGCCGCTCGGTGGTAAGGCGCAGTTCGGCGGTCAGCGCTTCGGGGAAATGGAAGTCTGGGCGCTGGAAGCTTACGGCGCGGCTTACACCCTGCAGGAAATGCTGACGGTGAAGTCGGACGACGTGGCCGGTCGTACCAAGGTCTACGAGGCGATCGTCCGTGGCGACGACACGTTCGAAGCCGGTATTCCGGAGAGCTTCAACGTTCTCGTCAAGGAAATGCGCTCGCTCGGCCTCAGCGTCGAACTGGAAAATACCCAGGTCGAAGAAACAGCCGCGGGCCAGTTGCCGGACGCTGCAGAGTAACGTTTTGACAGGGTGTGCGCTGTAAAGCAGCGCACACCGTTCCCGCTGGATCGCCGCGCCGCTGATCCGGCAGGGAATTTTCGCCGCATTCTGCGGTTATTGTCGTTTTCGCGTCGGACCGGTTTCCCGGGAAGCACCGGTTCCGATCGCAAGCCGAGGGCTCATCGCCCCATGAAGGAGACAGGCATGAACCAAGAGGTCATGAATCTTTTCAATCCGCAGGTGCCTGCACAGACTTTCGATTCCATTCGGATCTCTATCGCGTCACCTGAGAAGATTCTCTCCTGGTCGTACGGTGAAATCAAGAAGCCGGAAACGATCAACTATCGTACGTTCAAGCCGGAACGCGACGGGCTGTTCTGCGCCCGCATCTTTGGTCCGATCAAGGACTACGAATGCTTGTGCGGCAAGTACAAGCGCATGAAGTACAAGGGCATCATCTGCGAAAAGTGCGGCGTCGAAGTCACGCTGTCGCGCGTTCGCCGCGAGCGCATGGGCCACATCGAGCTCGCCGCGCCCGTTGCCCATATCTGGTTCCTGAAGTCGCTTCCATCACGCATCTCGACGCTGCTCGACATGACGCTGAAGGATGTCGAACGGGTTCTGTACTTCGAAAACTACATCGTCACCGAGCCGGGCCTGACCGCGCTCAAGGAAAACCAGCTGCTCTCGGAAGAAGAGTACATGCTGGCCGTCGACGAGTACGGTGAAGACCAGTTCACCGCCATGATCGGCGCCGAAGCGATCTACGAAATGCTCGCTTCGATGAACCTTGAGAAGATCGCCGGCGACCTGCGCAGCGAGCTTGCCGACACGACGTCGGATCTCAAGCAGAAGAAGCTGATGAAGCGCCTGAAGATCGTCGAGAACTTCATGGAGTCCGGCAACCGTCCTGAGTGGATGATCATGAAGGTCGTGCCGGTGATCCCGCCGGACCTGCGTCCGCTGGTTCCGCTCGATGGCGGCCGTTTCGCGACGTCCGACCTCAACGATCTCTATCGCCGCGTCATCAACCGTAACAACCGTCTGAAGCGGCTGATCGAACTGCGTGCACCGGGCATCATCATCCGCAACGAAAAGCGCATGCTGCAGGAATCTGTCGATGCGCTGTTCGACAACGGCCGTCGTGGCCGCGTCATCACAGGCGCCAACAAGCGTCCGCTGAAGTCGCTGTCCGACATGCTGAAGGGCAAGCAGGGCCGCTTCCGTCAGAACCTGCTCGGCAAGCGCGTCGACTATTCCGGCCGTTCGGTCATCGTGACCGGCCCGGAACTGAAGCTGCACCAGTGCGGCCTGCCGAAGAAGATGGCGCTCGAGCTGTTCAAGCCGTTCATCTACGCCCGCCTCGACGCCAAGGGTTTCTCCTCGACCGTCAAGCAGGCCAAGAAGCTGGTTGAAAAGGAAAAGCCCGAAGTCTGGGATATCCTCGACGAGGTCATCCGCGAGCATCCGGTCCTCTTGAACCGCGCGCCGACGCTGCACCGCCTGGGCATCCAGGCCTTCGAACCGATCCTGGTTGAAGGCAAGGCGATCCAGCTGCACCCGCTCGTCTGCACGGCCTTCAACGCCGACTTCGACGGCGACCAGATGGCTGTCCACGTGCCGCTGTCGCTGGAAGCCCAGCTTGAAGCCCGCGTGCTGATGATGTCGACCAACAACATCCTGCACCCGGCAAACGGCGCACCGATCATCGTTCCGTCGCAGGACATGGTTCTCGGCCTGTACTACCTGTCGATCATGAACCAGAACGAGCCGGGCGAAGGCATGGCCTTCTCCGACATGGGCGAACTGCACCATGCTCTGGAGAACAAGGTCGTCACCCTGCACTCCAAGATCCGCGGTCGCTTCAAGACCGTGGACCTCGACGGCAACCCGGTTTCGAAGATCTATGAAACGACCCCGGGCCGGATGATCATCGGCGAACTGCTGCCGAAGAACGGCAACATTCCGTTCGACATCTGCAACCAGGAAATGACCAAGAAGAACATCTCCAAGATGATCGACACGGTCTACCGTCATTGCGGCCAGAAGGACACGGTGATCTTCTGCGACCGCATCATGCAGCTCGGCTTTGGCCATGCCTGCCGCGCCGGCATCTCGTTCGGCAAGGACGACATGGTCATTCCGGACACGAAGGTGAAGATCGTCGGCGACACCGAAGCCCTCGTGAAGGAATACGAGCAGCAGTATAACGACGGTCTCATCACCCAGGGCGAGAAGTACAACAAGGTTGTCGACGCCTGGGGCAAGGCGACGGAAAAGGTCGCGGAAGAAATGATGGCCCGCATCAAGGCCGTCGAATTCGATCCGGAGACCGGCCGCCAGAAGCCGATCAACTCGATCTACATGATGTCGCACTCGGGTGCTCGTGGTTCGCCGAACCAGATGCGCCAGCTGGGCGGCATGCGCGGCCTGATGGCCAAGCCGTCGGGTGAAATCATCGAGACGCCGATCATCTCGAACTTCAAGGAAGGCCTGACCGTTAACGAGTACTTCAACTCGACCCACGGTGCCCGTAAGGGTCTCGCAGACACCGCCTTGAAGACCGCAAACTCGGGCTACCTGACGCGCCGTCTCGTCGACGTCGCTCAGGATTGCATCGTCACCCACGTCGATTGCGGCACCGATACCGGTCTGACGATGACTGCCATCGTCGACGCTGGTCAGGTGGTTGCATCGCTTGGCGCGCGCATCCTCGGTCGTACGGCGCTCGACGACATCGATCATCCGGTCACGGGTGAGCGTATCGTCGATGCCGGCAAGATGATCCTTGAGCCGGACGTCGTCGAAATCGAGAAGGCCGGTATCCAGTCGATCCGCATTCGCTCGGCACTGACCTGCGAAGTGCAGACCGGCGTCTGCTCCGTCTGCTACGGTCGCGACCTTGCACGCGGTACGCCTGTCAACATGGGCGAGGCCGTGGGCGTTATCGCCGCTCAGTCGATCGGCGAGCCGGGCACCCAGCTCACCATGCGTACCTTCCACCTTGGCGGTACTGCTAACGTGGTCGACCAGTCGTTCCTGGAAGCGTCCTACGAGGGCACGATCCAGATCAAGAACCGCAACGTGCTGCGCAACTCCGATGGCAACCTAGTTGCCATGGGCCGCAACATGGCGATCACGATCCTGGACGAGCGCGGCGTCGAGCGTTCCTCGCAGCGTGTCGCCTACGGTTCGAAAATCCATGTCGACGATGGCGACAAGGTCAAGCGCGGCCAGCGTCTCGCCGAGTGGGACCCCTATACCCGCCCGATGATGACGGAAGTCGCCGGTACGGTTCAGTTCGAGGACGTCGTCGACGGTATCTCGGTACTGGAAGCGACCGACGAGTCGACCGGTATCACCAAGCGTCAGGTCATCGACTGGCGTTCGACCCCGCGTGGTTCGGACCTCAAGCCGGCGATCGTCATCAAAGACGCCAACGGCAATGTCGCGAAGCTCGCCCGTGGCGGCGATGCCCGCTTCCTGCTGTCGGTCGATGCGATCCTCTCGGTCGAGCCGGGTCAGAAGGTTCCCAGGGTGACGTGCTTGCGCGTTCGCCGCTGGAAAGCGCCAAGACCAAGGACATCACCGGTGGTCTGCCGCGCGTTGCCGAACTCTTCGAAGCGCGCCGTCCGAAGGATCACGCCATCATCGCCGAGATCGATGGTACGATCCGCTTCGGCCGCGACTACAAGAACAAGCGTCGCGTGCTGATCGAGCCAGCGGAAGACGGTGTCGAGCCGGTCGAATACCTGATCCCGAAGGGCAAGCCGTTCCATCTGCAGGATGGCGACTTCATCGAGAAGGGCGACTACATCCTCGACGGCAACCCGGCACCGCACGACATCCTGGCGATCAAGGGCGTGGAGGCTCTGGCTTCCTACCTCGTCAACGAAATCCAGGAAGTCTACCGTCTGCAGGGCGTTGTCATCAACGACAAGCACATCGAAGTGATCGTTCGCCAGATGCTGCAGAAGGTCGAGATCACCGATGCGGGTGACACCACCTACATCGTCGGCGACAATGTCGACCGGATCGAACTGGAAAACACCAACGAACGCCTGATCGAGGAAGGCAAGAAGCCTGCTTACGGCGATCCGGTGCTGCTCGGCATCACCAAGGCGTCGCTGCAGACGCCGTCCTTCATCTCGGCCGCGTCCTTCCAGGAAACGACCAAGGTGCTGACGGAAGCAGCGATTGCCGGCAAGACCGACACGCTTCAGGGTCTGAAGGAAAACGTCATCGTCGGCCGTCTGATCCCGGCCGGTACTGGTGGCACGATGACCCAGATCCGCCGTATCGCCACGGCACGCGACGAGATGATCCTCGACGAGCGTCGCCGCGGTACCGGTGCTTCGGTCGCAACGCCGATGCTTCAGGACATGGCGACCGAGGAAGCACTGCCGGCTGGCGAGTAAGCTTTGGGGGCGAGCTTCAACCGGCGCTCGCGACCCTAGCCAGAACAGCAACCGTCCGGAGCAATCCGGGCGGTTTTTTCGTGGGGCGAGGAACGCGCCGGCGAGGGGGCCACATCAGCGGCAGCCGGATGGATAAGTCGGGGCCGAGTCGCAAAAACGGGCGCGGAATATGGCCTCCGCCGGTGTTCGGTCCGATGTGGGCGATATGTCGCACCCTGTCGCCTTGACGATAGGCAAGGTGGGGGCGAACGTTCACCGTTCTCTCGTGTTCGGTCAAATTGTGTTGATCTGGCTCAATCCCGATGCCACGGCATTGACCGAAAGTTGTCTCCGTTCAACGACGTATGGAGATACTGATGAAACCCTTTCTGCCTTCATTGGCGGCGTGCCTGTTAGGGGCGACTGCTGCTTTTGCTACAGATCCGCCGCCGGAGAACCTGCGGGAAACAGCGATCGAGATTTTCAAGCCGCTGCCTTCGACAATTCCTTCGGTCAAGGACAACCCGATCACTCCGGAAAAGATCTCGCTGGGCAAGGCCTTGTTCTTTGATCCCCGCATGTCGGCTTCGGGCGTGTTTTCCTGCAATTCGTGCCACAATCTGGCGACCGGCGGCGATGACAACCTGGAGACCTCGATCGGTCACGGTTGGCAGAAGGGACCGCGTAACTCCCCGACCGTGCTGAATGCGGTGTTCAACATCGCCCAGTTCTGGGATGGCCGCGCTGACGACCTCAAGGCACAGGCGAAGGGTCCGGTCCAGGCCGGCGTCGAAATGGCGAATACCCCCGTGAATGTCATAGCGACCCTGAAGTCCATGCCGCAGTATGTCGACTGGTTCGAAGGGGCCTTCCCGGAAGAGAAGGATCCGGTGACTTTCGACAACTTTGCCAAGGCGATCGAGGCATATGAGGCGACCCTCATCACGCCTGCGCCGTTCGACGCCTATCTGAACGGTGACGAAGCCGCCTTGTCCGCGGATGCGAAGAAGGGCCTGTCGCTCTTCATCGACAAGGGCTGTGCGTCTTGCCATGGCGGCATCAATGTCGGCGGCGAGGGCTACTATCCCTTCGGCCTGATCGAGAAGCCCGGCGCCGATGTGCTGCCGGCGGGCGACAAGGGACGCTTTGCGGTAACCAATACCGTCGATGATTCCTACGTCTTCCGCGCTGCGCCGCTGCGCAATATCGCGCTGACGGCACCCTACTTCCATTCCGGCAAGGTCTGGGATCTGAAGGAAGCAGTCGCGGTGATGGGCACGGCCCAGCTCGGTGAGGAACTGAAGGATGACGAGGTCGATCTGATTGTCGCCTTCCTCAACTCGCTGACCGGCAAGGTGCCGGAAGTCGTATATCCGGTCCTTCCGGCGGAAACCGCAGCGACCCCGAAGCCGACGGCTGCGATCAACGATTGATCATGTGTCACATGGAGAAGGAGGGGGCTGCCCGGCGGGCGGCCCTTTTCTATGACAACGCCAGGCGAGGGTGGGCAATGGCCGGGCCGCCAGGGAAAAACACCTAGGCAGCCGAAAACGTTAAGGCCGCCCGGTGGGCGGCCTCGGATCGTGACGTGTTGATGTGCCTAGCGGGAGGCCGATAGTCGTCAGGCGAAGCGGATGATCGCCACTTCGCCCTCGAGGGCGCCCTTGTAGGCGGATGCATGCGGCTCGTCCTCGGGCACTTCGGTCAGGGTGCCGATCTGATCGAGGTCGGCTTCGATGAAGCCTTCTTCGGACAGCGCGTTCAGCGTTTCGCGCACGGCGCTGTCGTCGTCGGGAGCCGAAAGCACGACATGGATGTCGATGCCTTCGCTGTCCTTGTTCTCGTAGGCCTTGCCGATGACGATGAAAACCATCGGTTCGTCGCGCTCGTTGTCGTTGTCGGGGGAGGCGGCCATGCGATTATCCTTGTTGCTCGATAGAATCGGTCGCCGGCAGAATCGGGTGATATCGGCGCGGCAAGCCCGGCGGCCATCTCTTACGATTCCTTAAACGGATTTTTGGCAAATGCCTAACGGCAACTTTGCCACGACACCGGTTTTGGAGCATAATGCCTCCGAGAGGCCCGGAAATCATGGGTTTCGCGGCCCGTCGTCCAAGAATATTTGGCGTTAACTCTTGACGGGGCAGAGGGAAAACAGTAGTACGCCCTCCATCGGAACCCATGTGAGGCAGGCTGTCCGAGGCGACACGTCTCGAAAATCACCTCAAACAAGGTTCGAAACGCACGTTGAAGACACGAATGCCGCACGCATGACGCAGATCCTTTTGCGTCCTCTGCCTTTTGTGGTCCATCTGCGAGAAGCGGATTGGGCCACGTTTTGCGCATGAGGACGTGTGGTACCGCCGGAGACGGCAAACCGTTACGCCCGAAAGGGTATCGAGACAAGATTTTGCAAGGGATGGTTATATGCCTACCGTAAATCAGCTGATCCGTAAGCCGCGTCAGGCACAGGTTAAGCGTAACAAGGTTCCTGCCCTGCAGGAAAACCCGCAGAAGCGTGGCGTTTGCACCCGCGTCTACACCACGACCCCGAAGAAGCCGAACTCGGCTCTCCGTAAGGTTGCCAAGATCCGCCTCACCAACGGCTTCGAAGTCATTGGCTACATCCCGGGTGAAGGTCACAACCTTCAGGAACACTCGGTAGTCATGATCCGTGGCGGCCGCGTCAAGGACCTTCCGGGTGTGCGTTACCACATCATCCGCGGCGTACTCGACACCCAGGGCGTCAAGAACCGCAAGCAGCGCCGTTCGAAGTACGGTGCAAAGCGTCCGAAGTAATTCGGGTTTAACCAATTCGGCGCTGCGCGAGGTTCTCCGCGTGATAAAGCGCCCGCAAAGTTGAGAGACGAGAAGTATGTCCCGACGCCATAGTGCAGAGAAGCGTGAGATCAATCCGGACCCGAAGTTCGGCGATCTGGTCGTCACGAAGTTCATGAACGCCATCATGCTCCACGGCAAGAAGTCCGTGGCCGAAAGCATTGTTTACGGTGCGTTCGACGTAGTCCAGGCCAAGGCCAAGGCTGAGCCGCTCGGCGTGTTCCATCAGGCGCTCGACAATGTCGCGCCGCACGTTGAAGTCCGTTCGCGCCGCGTTGGTGGTGCGACTTACCAGGTCCCGGTCGACGTTCGTCCGGAGCGCCGCCAGGCCCTCGCCATTCGTTGGCTGATCACCGCTGCTCGCAAGCGCAACGAGACCACCATGATCGATCGCCTTTCCGGCGAACTCATGGATGCTGCCAACAACCGTGGCTCTGCTGTCAAGAAGCGCGAAGACACGCACAAGATGGCTGACGCCAACCGTGCATTCTCGCACTATCGCTGGTAATCTCGGAAGGTAGGCCCAAATGGCACGCGAATATAAGATCGAAGATTACCGTAACTTCGGTATCATGGCGCACATCGACGCCGGCAAGACGACGACGACCGAGCGCATCCTGTACTACACCGGCAAGTCGCACAAGATGGGTGAAACCCATGATGGCGCTTCGACCATGGACTGGATGGAGCAGGAGCAGGAACGCGGCATCACCATCACGTCCGCTGCGACCACGACCTTCTGGAAGGGCCGTGACGGCAAGACCCGCCGCTTCAACATCATCGACACCCCCGGCCACGTTGACTTCACCATCGAAGTCGAGCGTTCGCTGCGCGTTCTCGA
>JAEWPB010000085.1 GCA_023399465.1 Pseudomonadota bacterium | reverse complement strand
GCCAACCCGGCGATCCGCCAGGTCAAGCCGCTGACCTTCAACATCGACTGAGTTTCTCCTCCCAAGAGAAGACCGGAAGGTCCGGCGCGGGCAACCGCGTCGGGCCTTTCACTTTTTGTTCAAGGTGAAGTTGACCCGGGCATAGGCAGGCCACGGCTCCCTCACTTTCCAAGTTCGCCATTGCTTGCCTTGAATGCCCGTCGCCGCCGCGCCTGTCCGAGAATGCGGTCGCGTGAGCAACCACAAGTTGCTTCACGACATTTTTATGAGGCCGGACCCTAAAAATGCCGATCAATGGTTGTTATATGGGTCCGAATGCTGTCCCCGCTCGGATGGCGAAGAGGAGAATTACATGCTTACTGCCTTGCGGCGTCTCAAAAATGTGTTTGCCATCCTGGCACTTGGCCTGGCCGTGTCCGTGACTGCCGTGGATATGGCAGAGGCACGTCGGGCTGGCGGCGGGCTCGGCAGCCGCGGCACGCGTACCTTCCAGGCGCCGCCTGCGACCCGCACCGCGCCGCAACCGGCGGCCCCGATCGACCGGTCGATGACCCCGCGCACCAACCAGGCAAACCAGCCCGGTGCGGCAGCAGCGCCGCAGGCGGCTGCGCGTCCCGGCGGTCTCTTCGGCGGCTTCGGCCGCACGCTGATGGGCGGCCTGTTGATGGGCGGCCTGCTCGGCATGTTGTTCGGCGGCGGCTTCGGCGGCGCCATGGGCTTCCTCGGCATGCTGCTGCAGGTCGCCATCATCGGTGGCCTGATCATGCTGGCGCTGCGCTTCTTCGCCAATCGCAACCGGCCGGCCTATTCGGCGCCGGGCAATTCCGGCCAGAGCGCCTATGCGCGCACGCCGCCGCAGTCCTCCGGTCCGTCCTTCGAGATCCCGAAGATCGGCTCGCTTGCCGGTGCAGCCGGCGGCGCGCAGGCGGTCCGTCCCGAGAACCCTGCGAGCGAAGGCGATGAAATCGGCATCACCGGTTCCGACCAGGAAACCTTCCAGTCGATGCTGGAAGAGGTCCAGACGGCCTATGCCAACGAGGATTACGCCGCGCTTCGCCGGCTGACCACGCCGGAAGCCATGTCCTACCTTGCCGAGGAACTGAGCGAAAACGCCACCAACGGCCGCAAGAACGATGTGCGCGACGTGCACCTGCTGCAGGGCGATGTCGCCGAGGCCTGGCGTGAAAACAACATGGAGTATGCGACCGTGGCGATGCGCTACGAGAGCATTGACGTCATGCGCGACCGCACCACCGGCAAGGTCGTCGAAGGCGACGAGAACACCCCGACGGAGACCGTGGAACTGTGGACGTTCGTTCGCCGCCCCGGTACCGCCTGGCAGGTTTCGGCGATCCAGTCCGCCGCGTGACGGCCGCCTGTCTGGAGGCGTGAGTTTCAGCGCCGCGTGTCCTCTCGGGCACGCGGCGTTTTGCATTCGGCAATCCGCGGTGGCCTTGTGCCAGTCGCGGGCGTATCATGATCTCTTGTGCGATTGGAAATGCCGCGGACGAAGGTTCGGGGCAGGCCGGGCTTTCGCAACCCGGGGAGCATTTCGCCATGATGCTCGTGTCACATCAGCAGCAACCGAGTGAACGTTGGCGCGAGGGCGTGGAGACGCGCATGCTTGTCTCGGCCAGCAATGGCGCTTCCGAGCTTTGCATCTTCGACCAGTGGGTATCGCCGGGCGCCGGTGCGCCGACCCACTGGCATCCCGCAGAGGAAGTCCTGACCGTCCTTGCGGGGCAGGCCGAGTGCTGGATCGATGAGGAAAGGGGCGTGCTTGCGGCTGGCCAGTCGCTGGTGATCCCCGCCCTCAGCAATCACGGTTTTCTCAACATCGGCAACGTCATCCTGCATGTCCATGCGGTTCTCGCGTCGCCGATCTTCGAGGCTACGCCCCTTGGCGGCACCGAGACGACGCGGCGCTGGCTGCGCGCGAGGCCGGCGGGCAGGGACGTCGATAGGGGTGTTTCGCGCTAGAACTGGGTAGCTGCTCCAGCATCCGTTCGAGATTGACTCCCCTGATGATGAGAGGACAATGAAATTCCGACGCGTCGCCATGCAGCAAGAGGGACGCCTATCATGACCATCGTCAAGAAGCTTCAGGACTACATGGACAGCCAGGGCGTTCACTACGACACCCTGGACCATCACCGCACGGCAACCAGCAGCCAGACGGCCCAGGCGGCGCATGTCCCCGGCAGCCGGCTGGCCAAGGCGGTCGTCGTGCATCATGAAATGGGCTATGTGCTTGCCGTGGTGCCGAGCACCCACCGGATCGAGCTCTCCACCCTGCAAGGGGTGATGGACCGTCGTCTCGGTCTGGCTTCCGAGGATGAGATCGGCTCGCTGTTTGCCGATTGCGAGGTCGGCGCGGTGCCGCCGGTTGGCTCGGCCTACGATGTCCCCGTCATCCTCGACGAGGACTTCGGCAATGCCAACGACGTCTATTTCGAGGGTGGCGACCACAAGACGCTCGTTCATGTCACCGGCGCCGATTTTCATCGGCTGATGAAGGATGCCCGGGTCGCCCGTTTCAGCCACCGGGCATAGTCCCGCCCGCCCCCGGTCGTCAAATCCGCCGCCGGAGAGGGTCGGCTCTCCGGGCTGATCCTTCGAGCCCGCTCCCATCGTCGTACCGGGCCTGCCCTTGCGCGGCAGGGCATTCCTTTCTATATCGGTCAGGAATTGGGCCTGTAGGCCCTGACGAGGCCCTGCAATGATTTTCCGCCGCAGGCTGGGAACGGGATCGTCGATGACCTTCGAACGACAGATGGGCTCAGGAACCGTGAACACGCTCGATTTTGACAAGAGGCCGGAAGATACCCGAGTGGTGGTCGCCATGTCCGGCGGCGTCGACAGTTCCGTCGTCGCCGGCATCCTCAAGCGCGAGGGCTATGACGTCCTCGGCATTACCCTGCAGCTTTACGACCACGGCGCCGCGGTGCACCGCGCCGGTTCCTGCTGCGCCGGCCAGGATATCGACGACGCCCGCCGGGTCTGCGAAACCCTCGGCATCCCGCATTATGTGCTCGACTACGAAAAGCGGTTCCGCGACACCGTGATCAATCCGTTCATGGAAAGCTATGTCGCCGGAGAAACACCGATCCCGTGCGTCTCCTGCAACCAGACCGTCAAGTTCGCCGACCTGCTGGAAACCGCGAAGGAACTCGGCGCCGATGCGCTGGCGACCGGCCACTATATCCGCTCGCGCGCCAATCCCGCGCCCGGCAATCCGGGGAGGCGCGCGCTCTACCGGCCGATCGACAGCGAGCGTGACCAGAGCTACTTCCTGTTTGCCACCACGCAGGAGCAGATCGACTATCTGCGCTTTCCGCTGGGTGCCCTTTCCAAGGCCGAAACCCGGGTGCTGGCCGAGGAGATGGGGCTGGTCGTCGCCCAGAAGGCCGATAGTCAGGACATCTGCTTCGTGCCGCAGGGCAAGTATTCCGACGTCATCGCCAAGCTGAAGCCGAATGCGGCGCTGGCCGGCGAGATCGTCCATCTCGATGGCCGCGTGCTCGGCAGTCACGAGGGCATCGTCCACTACACCATCGGCCAGCGGCGCGGCATCGGCATCGCCACCGGCGAGCCGCTCTATGTCGTCTATCTCGACGCGCGCTCGCGCCGGGTGATCGTCGGGCCGAAGGAAGCGCTGGAGACCCGCCGCGTCTATCTGCGCGACGTCAACTGGCTCGGTGACGAGGCGATCGAGGCGGCGGCGGCAAAAGGCTTCGCCTGCTTCGCCAAGGTGCGCTCGACGCGCCCGCCGGCACCGGCGATGCTCGGCCGCGACGAGGGCGGGATCTATGTCGAGCTTGAAGTCGGCGAGGCCGGCATCGCGCCCGGCCAGGCCTGCGTGCTCTATTCGGCGCCGGGGGCGGATGCCCGTGTCTATGGCGGCGGGTTCATCGAACGCTCGCAGCGCGCGCCCGAGACAGAGGTGGCGCTGAAGGCGCTGCTTTCGGCTCCAGCGGCGGCCTGATCGGGCCGCTTTCCGGGGTCGGTGGGAAAGTGCATATTTTTCTGAAACATGCGCTTGACACTTTGGGGAGGGGGGCCTTATAAGCCGCTCATCCAAACGGACCGAGCCGGTCAAACGGTTCTCCGGTCCGGATGTGGCGGGGTAGCTCAGGTGGTTAGAGCAGCGGAATCATAATCCGCGTGTCGGGGGTTCAAGTCCCTCTCCCGCTACCACTTTTCTTCATCAGATTTGATTTTCGTTCCTCTCGGTGTAGCCGGTCGCGCCTTTTCGGAATTTTGACACAAGGTTTCGGAATTTTCTGAATTCCAGAAGGCAGTCAAACCTTGAACCTTGAAGTCTCAGCCCGCCCCCAGAAAACGCAACCCTTCAAAAATGCGATGGGGCCAGTTGTCCGAACGCATTACGTCTTGGGCGTTCCAAGCGGCAAACATAAAAAGCACGACCGACACTAGGGCAGACAAGGGTGCTACGAACAGCGTGGCGAGCGAGATGGTTAGCTGCACTTTTGAGGGGCTATAGTTGACGTGGCCCTCCATGGCTATGAAAGCCCGGAGGTAGCTTTGCGCGGCGAATGTGAAACTTAGCCATCCCATTCCCCCCGTTAGAAGTGCAAAGAACAGCCCCCACACCAGCCAAGGAGCGCATTCTTGGAACAAGGGGCGCGCGAATGCGCCAGCCTGGCTAATCGCAACCAGAGCACCACCATGTGTAGTTAGCAGACCTGCAAGGACCCAGCGCCCATAGTCAGCCTGTTGCCCAAGAGCCGCGAAGATCAGTTCCTTGTACAGCCCGAGACGTCGCTCTGCCTGTTGGGAAGTGATCGGGGCGACTGGAGGAATTCCCGGTGTGCTAACCACTTCGAGTATCCCTATTGACCTGCTTTGGGCATGACCATCGATTGGCTGCTGTCTTTGTGTTTGATCATCTTGAAATCCATTAATGACGGACCGACCGCGAAAGTGTCTGCGTCAATTGCGCGCTGATCGAGTTGCTCCCTGATCCGAGCCGATTTATTTCGATGGTCATTTGTCGGCCACCCGTAGCCATAACGTCAAAGGGGTCGTTGAGCGAGGCAATCCTCGCAACTTTGAGGCGCTGGTCGCGAATTGCCTCCAGTGCGTACCGCGCGGTGGTGAAATGGTACAAACGCATAGCGCCTCCTTACGGTAAGAGTACTGGACTAACATGAGTGATTCGATCGTGCCGCTTTGCATCTTTGCCAGTGGCTTTATGATTGTCAAAAATGGCTTCCCTCCGGAGCGTATTATCCCCAGCCCCGGAGGGCAGCTTGTCACTCCCCTAGCGTAGCGAAATAATCACCTCTCTCACCGCCTTGCTGTTGCCCCGGCCGGCGATCGAGTAGGTGCAATCCACCTCTTCAATCTGGAAATTTGAGAACGTTTCATAGACCCCTTGAACTGCATTCAAGGACAGTATGAAGCGACCTTTCAGCGATTTAAGAACCGCTGCCATCTCGGCGAAATCATCGCGGTTGAACACGGCATTCCCATAGTCCTTCTCGTTACCCCAATAGGGCGGGTCGAGATAGAACAGCATCCCCGGTCGATCGTAGCGTTCGATGAAGGATCGCCACGGCAGGTTCTCGATGACGACACCAGCCATGCGCTCGTGGATTTCCTCCAGTTGCGGGCCGAGTTTGTAGAGATTGAAGCTCGCTCCCCGATCGCGGCTCACTCCAAAGTTCTGGCCGTTGACCTTGCCGCCAAACGCGGTCTTCTGCAGGTAGAGGAACCGGGCGGCGCGTTCCAAGTCGGTCAAGGTGGATGGATCCGTCCTGGAAAGGCGCTCGAACTCCTTCCGGCTGGTCAGCTGGAACCGAAGGTGATCCATGAACTGCGGATAGTGGCGCTGAAGGATGCGGAACAGGTTCACGACATCGCCGCTGATGTCATTGATCACTTCCATCTTCGGCTGGAGGTGGCGGCGCAGAAAGACACCGCCCATACCGACAAAAGGCTCGGCATATCCGGTGTGAGGCGTGGCGTTGATCTTGCTGATGATCGCCTTCGACAAGATGCGCTTGCCGCCGAGATAGGGGGCGGGCGGGTTTGCCGGGTTCACCGGCAACAGCTCGGTATTTGCCATTTCAATAAACTCTCGAATCAGCCACTAAGGTCCCGCACTGCAGTGCACGGGTGCGGCAGTTATCGCTTGGTTCTGCTGGACGGGTCTGGTCGCCAAACTGAGGCCCGTCGCTTGGTGCGTATTCGCGCACCGGCCGCCCGGATGTCGGGCAGAAATTCATCCAGACGGCCGAGCGTCAGGCGAACAGAGCCGCCGGCTACGGCCAATAGGCAAGGTTGTCGACATCCTGCGGGATGACTTCCATATCCTTCAATGCCCACGACGCTTCATAAAGAGCGGTGACGTGGGCCGACGCCTCCACCCACAAATTGAGCATGGCCATTGGCGTCAAGGCGTGATCCACGTTGTTGCCATCCCGAAACGTGGTGATCGTCGAGGTGTCGCCCATGCCCAGCCGCACCTGCGCCCCCAGCGCCAGATTGGTGAGGTTGGTGATGTCCTTGTCGGAGCCGGTGACATAGATGCCGCCGAAGGTTTTGCCGGCAATCAGCTTTTCCTGCCGTAGCTCGTTGATCCTGGCCCGCAGCTCCTCCTGCGAAGCGAGCGGCGTGTAAGGGATCAGAACGGGAGGTTCAGCCTCCACATCCACCTTGAAGAGCGAGTTGTCGATCTCCGACTCCGTCAGGAAGAAGGCCTCGCCCTCCCCACAGTTGAGCGGAAAAATGTCATCCGCTGCACTGGCCATGCTCATCCGAATGACGCCGGTTTGCGTGTTGTAGATGACGGCGTAAAACATCCTTATCTCCAGATCACGCAAGCGGCCAGCCTGCCGTGCGAACACGTTCCCGCTGCTCCCAGGTTGACTACAAGATTGAACGTGGTCCAGTTGGCCGTCGGCGTTACGACCCAGGCGATCGTTTCTATCGAGTTGTTATCAACAGCGTGCGTCGGGATTGCCATCAGGGTTGTTGTGCCGTTCTTCAGTGCCAACGACATGGTGTTGGCGGCCCCCGATATGTGACGACAACTGCCGTAAATGATAACAGAGGCAGCAAGGCCTTTCGCCGCTGTACCAGTGGCCAAGGTCAACGACATAATCGTGGTCTCTGTACCGGCGGCGCAAGCAACCGACGTCGCGGCCGTCACAGAAGAGTTCGTTGAAATGGAGCCGGGCGCTATCCCTGCAGTGAGTACATATCCGGTTGTCTCAAGCTGCCCGTCCGTGGTGCTCGTTCCGGCACCTAGCCACGGCCCCGGCACGCCGGACGTGTTGACGTGTCTAATCCAGTAATAGCAAGAATACCCACCGGTGGGTTCGGCGAACTGGAAAATAAATTCGTTGTGGTTTGTCCTAGCTGAAACACTTGGAGTTCCGGTTCGCGAGGAGTGAACACCTATCTCCGTGAAGGCGTAGTCTTCATCTGTGACCGCTTGCCACGTCATCCACACCCCAAGCGGATGCGGCTGAATAAACAGACCCCAAGAACTCACGGAGATGGCGCCTTTCTTCGCCGGCTTAAACCCGGTCCACGAGGAAAATGCCGCTCCTGTGCCGGAGCCTGTCACGATCACCGTCGTCCAGCTACCCGCCACGCCATAGGCGTTGTAGGCGCGAACCCGCATCTTGTAGTACTTGTTCGTGTTCGCCGCGAAGGTGAATGACAGGTTGGAGGTCAACCCGCCCTTGCCGGTGACGGTGAAGGTTCCGCCAGACGTGCTGGATTGCGATACTTCGACCTCGTACCTCACCGCATCGGTAACGGCGAGCCATGTCCCCGTGATGGCGATGTCGATTTTGCCGTCGCCGTTAACGTCCTGATTTTCCTGCGCCATGAAGATGGCGGAGGTGACCGTTGTCGAGGCGGTGTTTAGGCACGACGGCGCAGGCATGGACAAGATGCGCCATGAAGACGCGGCCGAAATCCAGGCGCTCATTGAGGCGCTGGACGGTTCAATCAATACCTTCAACCTCTACGACCCGCGCAAGAAGTATCCGCGCGCCGAGACGGGCGCCATAGTCACCGACCTCCACGTATCAGAAGTGAAAATCCACGAACGATACTGGCAACAACGCTTTGGCCTTGAACCCGCGCTTTACACGCTGCGCAAAGCGGAACGGGAATGGAAGCAGTCGGCGGCGAAGGGAAAGAGCCCGCTGTATCCTGAACAGGTGATTGCCCTTTACTCGGACGCTGCAGATTAGAGCGCTTCCGGTTTTTGGCGCGGATGAACTCGAGCGCTGCTTCCTTATCGTCGAAGCCAACGCCCGCCATCACGCGGCCTCTTGAGAAGCGGCAACAGCACGACGGCCCATGCGGTAGTTCTCTGCAGGCTGCGGCACCTTGCGGGTGCCGTTGCTGAAATAGCGGGATCGCCACAACAGGTGCGGGCGGGTTTTGAGCGCGGCTGCGATCGCGCGCTCGCCGGCCAAATGCGGCTCATGGACAGCATTTCCGGCTGTGCCGGTGGGCAGCCCATAAGCCCTGTCGATATCGGTAAGGGTAAGCTTGGCAACAACAAGCAGGCTTTTGATGCGGCCCACCTCATTGAGGCGGCGGCGTTCGGCTGTGCTTCGCTTGTCGTCTTTGGGATCACGATGCATAAGAGTATCCTTGGATCCAGATCGGGAGGCCCTGGCCGGCCTCCTTTTTTGGGGTGTTGAAATCTGCGAACACAGAAAGGAGTAGTCCAAAAAATTGGACTGTTCAATATGGGTGAAGATAAAAACTCCAAAAAATTGGAGCACAAGATTATTGCCGCGTTGGAAAAATACGAACCAGCCCTGCGCGATCTTGAGCCAGTCGAAAGAGCCCTTGCGAGGCAAGTCACTATTTTAGTGGAAAGAGCGGGCGGCCGCGCTGCGGCCGCGGCTGAAACACGTGTCGGAGCCACTACGCTCGACAACTACAGGTCGGGGAAAACGCAGCCCAAATTCTTGGACCTAATGGCGCTCTGCCGTGCAGCCGGTGTTACATTGACGGACGTCGTGGAGGCCGAGGAGGATTTCGGCGAGAACGCAGTCAGGGCAATCGTATCACCGGAGTTGTATGCAGGGCCGGAAATCCACGCCGACCTGCTGGCAGAAATAGGTGAAATGGTCGCTGCGCTTCACGTTGAGGCGGGCCTTACGCTGTCCAAGAACAACCAGTTCAGGCTTGCCGCTGAGGGATACAATCGTCTTACAGACAGAGCGCGTGACCCATACAACCGCAAAGAACTAGAAAGCATGATGCCTTGGCTCCGCCTTAGCTTTATAGAAGACATCGAAGAACAGAAGAGCAAGCCGGGCAGTGGCAAACTCTCGGCCTCATGATCGTCAAGCCAAGCCTGGATCAAGTTGATTTGCGGGCGCAGTCGATGGCTCCTGGTTCGCGTGAACCAAGATTGCCGACATCGACGATGTGAGGGAAAGTCAGCGCGAAACTGGCAGCGCACCGGCCGGAAAAACGGCCGCTTATTACAACATCATTACAACCTCAAATAAATTCACATAATAAATATATGCTATTAATCGTTGTAGCGGGCCGCAAGGGTCGGCGGTGATTTGAGGTTAATTCGGGCTGGATATTCGGCAGACATAGGGGCGTGTCAAACATCGATCGGTCGTTTGCAGAGATGCAAGTCATCCTTTTTCAAGGATACCGTGTCTATGGTTTCGTCAAAACCACAGCGAGAACAATCATGGAATCGAAGCAGGACGCTCCGCCACCAAACTCAATTCCCGTCGTTACCGCGTGCTGCGCAAGCGTAATATGGCTACTGATATTTTTTGCCGTCGCCTGGGCCAGTGCAAGCTGCGTGGCTCCAGAAGCTACCTCAAAACTGATCGAGAGCCCCAACTCACACTCTGTGCCCGCCTCGCGACTGATGGCTTGGCTTTCATCAAATCTGTTCTGCCTCACGTTGAATGAGGTCGGCGATATGTTTGCCGGGGCATTCGCACCGCTCGCGTTCATATGGTTGACTGCCACTGTCTTCTTGCAAAGAAGCGAGCTTGAACAGACACGCCATGAGTTCAGGCAGCAGCGTAGTGTGTTTGCAAATCAAACCACACATATGAAGGACGCCAATGCAACTGCCCTAGCGAATCTCAAAGTTCAATACAAGTTGAATAACGTTGAGAGATGGGTAGAGGTATATAATAGTATTGCTAGCGCTAGAACATTGGTATACGGCGATTCTGACCTTTACAGCGTATTAGATAGGCTGCGCGTTAGTATAATAGTAGCGGAAATGCTCGGAGATAAAAATATATCTGACAAAATATCGAAAATAATTCAAATGGATGCGGTAATAGTAAAAAAACTTAAAGACGTTAGCGATTTGAGGGGGACGTCTCTTGCAACCCCTTCCGAGAGAATGAAGGAGATGGAGAAATCGGTTTATCCAAATCGATCAATCCTTTTGCGGACGATTGAGGCGGCCCTTACTGAAATACGTAAAAACCACTTATCGTTCCCCGACATGAACCCGAAAAGGCCCGCAAAATAGCATGGGATCGCAGGAGGTGCGCAGTGATGGTGCGCCACGGGGTTGCATGTTCCAAATTACCTATGTATCTCGGTAAGTCGCTGTTATTGCTAAGCAAAAGTGGATTTTGAGCGCAACATGCAAGCCCCTTGCATGTTTGAATTGGAAAAGTGCACACATCTGCGCGATAATAAGCTCGTGGCGCGCTGGGCTTAAAAGCCGCGCCACGTGTTATTTTTCAATGCTTTGAAGACGCCTCAAAGCCAGACGTGGGATTTTTAACGTTGGTTTTGAGGACTAGCCGTCACCGCGCGAAGATCGCCGCCGGGAGCGGTATTTGGGGGGGCCTGGTGTCAAAGGTCGATTTGCCGCCGTGGCCGCCAATAGCCATTAAGCGCCTTGTTTTCTCGATGTTTTTCGTGAGTTCCCGGCAATTCCCAGATATTCCCGATAAATCCGGATCACAGTGTCAAACAACACTCGGCGGACACCAATTACCGTTGTAGCCGGTCGCACCTTTTCGGATTTTTCAAATATCCGAGCAGTAAATCAGTTTTGCCTCGGCCTCTTACTGGACTGCACTTTCACCAATGATATCGGTAATGAATAGGCCTCGATCTCTGTTCATGGCATCGGCTGATGCGAATGTGATTCTAGCATTCTCAATAGATACCCAGAACCCACGTTTCGCTAGCCCAGTGGAGCCGCAGCCGGTGTTGTAGTTGATCACGACCATCGCCACCAGAACAATCTCGGCAGCGTTCAATTTCTCGTAAGGCAATTTCAACCGCAAAGGGACCCTGTGCGAGTTATTGGAAAACAGGGGCGTTGGGCACATACTGCGGAGCTCCCTTCGATGCGCGATAATTTCTCGCTGCGCTTCGATTTCTGCCTCGACAGAAGGGGGATATATTTTGTTTTCATCTGGGGCAGGGGCAGTAGCCAGTCCAACGCCAATGAACACATCTACTGCCGGATTCTCCCCGTGGTTCTTCAAGACGATTTCGCAGTCAATCTGAAGGGAGTTATCGGTGCGTCATGTCCTTTCCATATTTAGTGACTCAATGGCCACCCAGGCTCGCCTTGCTTCTTGGGCGATGTTGTTGGCCCTTACCGCGGCGTCAGCACTTTTGAAAGCACCTTCCAAACCTTGACGCTGAAGCCATGCGGTAGCGATAAGCCAAATGAGAGCCAGGGGTGCGAACGCGCCGGCCAGAAAGTCGCCAATCGCATTTGGTTCCATCGAACGAAGATGATGCAGCCTGTTGAGAGCGGTTTGCAACGAGAGGCTGGCTGTGAGCCACCAAAGCACCAACATCCACATGATGCTCAGTATGCCTGCGGTCAAGAAAACCATTAAACTCTTCCACCGCGCGCGTTCTTTCAACTTGGCTTCCTTTGGAAAGATCGAATCATCTTTGATCATCTCAAAGTGAACCATTTCATCCTAGGTTGTTGTAGTGGCCACAGGCGTTCGAACTCCCTCCGGCTCGTCACGTGGAAGGCGATCCACGAACTGCGGATAGTGCCCCTGGTATCGCGCCCTTTCAGAGTCCTGACATCGGCTGCCTTTTCGGCGTCCTTTCGTGGCTCCTGCGATCGTGCAAATCGGAAAAGCGTTGGCAATATCGGATTTGGTCAGTTTTAAATTTTCGATGTGCCTTGCAATAAACACAAAGGTATCGCATAGAACTCCTCATCGATCTTTGCTTGTTGTTTTTCTGTTTTTTGCGCGATGCGCAGCTGACGATCTCTCCTCTCAAAATCGAAACTTGCACAGTGTTCTGCCGAATGGTCGAGCACTTTCATCTTTATGCCGATTGAAAGGAAAATCGCATGACTACTGGTATCGTTAAATTCTTCAATTCCACCAAGGGCTTTGGATTCATTCAGCCGACCGATGGCAGCCCGGACGTGTTCGTCCACATCTCCGCTGTCGAGCGTGCTGGCATGTCGTCGTTGGTAGAAGGTCAGAAGGTCAGCTTCGAAATCGTCCGCGATCGCAAGTCCGGCAAGAACGCAGCTGACAACCTGCAGGCAGCTTAATGGCTGCATCCGGCATGTGACCACGGATGTACTGGCACAAGCCGTTGATGCACTCAGCAGAAGGTCGGGTTCGCCCGGCCTTTTTTGTGTCTGGCCTGCCGGATGGGACGAGCTGTCCCCCGGCAAGGAATCTCGAAATCGCGACCTTGCGGCCACCATCGCCGAATGTCCATTGATGTTCGATCGACGCTGTCGGGCTATCCCGGCTCGCAGCGAAGTCGCGGAGCCCATGTCACTTGCACCAAGCCGAGGCCTTCCTGTATAGGCCCATGCTCTAGGTTTTGAGTGCATATTGATGAATGAGAAACGCCAATCTGTAAGAGTGCGGGCGCTCAAGGGGGCACGCATTGTATTTAATCACGGTTCGTCCGCGCTTGATTGTACGGTCCGCAATGTATCTGAAGGCGGGGCGAAACTGATCGTTGAAAACGCATTCGGTATCCCCGACCAGTTCGAACTCGTTTTCGATGACGGAGCCAGACGCACTTGTGCTGTGCGCTGGCGAAAACTGCAGGAGATCGGCGTGAGCTATGGCGAATCCTGAACGATCAGCCTGATTCTCGAGGCCATGGCCATCCAGGAAATCCAGCAATCCATACCACCAAGGTCCTGCCAGTCCTGCACGCTCTGCTGCCGGCTGCCCGAGATCGATGCGCTTTCGAAGCCCGCGAATGACTGGTGTGCCCACTGCGTGCCCGGGCGCGGATGTGCGATCTATGTCGACAGGCCGCAGCTCTGCCGCGATTTCCTCTGTCTGTGGATGACGAAGCCGGATCTTCCGGAAGAGTTCGATCCGCTGACCTCCCACATGATGATCTATGAGCAGGGCGCGCAGGTAACCGTGCTCGTCGACCCCGATTTCCCCGATGCCTGGCGAGCGGAGCCGCATCATGGCCGCTTACAGCAATGGGCGGCGGCCGTCGAGCCAAAGGGTGGTTATGTGATCGTCTTCTTCGGCGACGAGGTCTACAAGGTCAGGCCGGCCTTGCCGCAAGCTCCGGCGGATTGAGCATCGGCGGGGGCTTTCGCCTCCGTCGCGGTTGCGCTCCGAGGCGTCGCATCCGGAATGGCGGTGAATATATTTTCGACGACCGCGTCGCCTCGCGCGAACACGCTCTGGCCGGCAACCGGCGGGAAAAGCTGATCTATTTTGCCGGCTACCGAAAATACCGCCGTAACGTCCTGAAATTTAAAGGTTGACGGAAGGCAAAATCCCGATGTGATATTGGGTTTGCCTGCAAATCAGCGCGGCAATCTCACTCACCGGACGAGCGACATGGAATCGACCATCGTCATGATAAACCTCTTTGGCGCCGTCGCGCTGCTTCTCTTCGGATTGAAGCAGGTGAAGGACGGGGTGACGATTGCCTTTGGCGCAAGGCTGCGCACCGGCCTGGCGCTCGGCACGCGCGGTCCGGTCCGCTCGTTCTTCGCCGGTTTCGTGGCGACGATCGCGCTGCAGAGTTCGACGGCGACGGCGCTCATGGTCGCCTCCTTCGTCGAGCGACAGATGGTCAAGCCGCGCATGGCCCAGATCGTCCTCCTTGGAGCCAATGTCGGCACGGCCGTGACCGCCTGGATCGTGGCGACCGGCATCGAGTGGATTTCGCCGCTGGTCATCCTGGTCGGCACCGTCCTCTACCGCGCCAGCAAGTCCTCCTCCCGCCAGGGGCTGGGCACGGCGATGATCGGCATCGGGCTGATGCTGCTGGCCCTTCATCTGCTGGGGCTGGCGACCGAGCCGATGCGCCAGTCGCCGGCGCTCGGCGCCTTCCTGCGGCTGCTCGACAATGCCTGGCCGGTGGCGATGATCTTTTCGGCGGTGCTGGCGTTCATCTCGTCCTCCAGCCTCGCGGTGGTGGTGCTCATCCTGTCGCTGGCGACCGCCGGCATCCTCTCGCCCGGGCTGATGATCGTGCTGGTGCTCGGCGCCAATCTCGGCGGTGCGGTGCCCCCGGTGATCGCGACCATGGCCGGCCCGGTATCGGCACGGCGGGTGACGCTCGGCAACCTGATGGTCAGGACCATCGGCTGCTTGATCGTGCTGCCGCTCACCGCGCCTGCCGCAGAACTGTTGGCGAGCCTGCCGCTGGCGCCGGAAAAGCTCCCCGTCGACATCCACCTGTTCTTCAACATCCTGCTGGCGATCCTTGCCTGGCCCTTTGCCAATCTGATCTCGACGGTGATGGCGCGCTTCGTCCCGGATGAGGAGCGGGACGATACCGGCCCGCACCATCTCGACGGCGGCGCGCTCTCCACGCCGGTCATTGCGCTCGCCGGCGCGCAGCGCGAGGTGCTCAGGATCGGCGACCTGATCGATGCCATGCTGATGAAGACGCTGCACGCGCTCGAAACCAACAAGCTCTCGGGCCTCAAGGACGTGGCGGCGCTGGAAAAGCAGGTCGACCTGCTGCAGCAGGAGGTCAAGATCTACCTGTCGAAGCTCGGCCATGCCGGGCTAGAACCGGGCAATGCCCGGCTTTCGATCGTCATCATCGACTATGCGATCAACCTCGAGCATATCGGTGACATCATCGAGAAGGGCCTCGGCGAACAGGTCAGGAAGAAGGTCAACAATGGCCTGAGGTTCTCCGATGCCGGTTATGCCGAGCTGAGGGACCTGTTCTCGCTCACCATCGACAACCTGCGCATCGCGCAGACGATCTTCGTCACCCGCGATTTTGCGCTCGCGCGCCAGCTGATGAAGGTCAAGGTGGACGTGCGGCGGATGGAGAGGGAATCATCCGAACGCCACCTGACCCGCCTGCGCGACGGCAGTGCCGAGAGCCTGCAGACGAGTTCGCTGCATCTCGACATGCTGCGCGACCTGAAGCGCATCAATGCGCATATCGTCTCGGTCGCGCACCCGATCCTCGAGGAAGAGGGGCTGCTGGTCGAGAGCCGGCTGCTGAACACGAAGTAGCTTGGCGGCGAGCGGCGGCCCTCAGCGGGCGCGCTTCTGCGCGGCGACGATCACCTCGACATTGCTCTCCGCCAGCATCGCCGCGATATCGGCGGGTGGCGGCTGGTCGGTCACCAGGAGGTCGTAGGCGGAAGGCGCGTCGACGACGATCGGCGCGCTGCGGCCGAACTTGTTGCTGTCGGCGACGATGATCCGGTTTTCCGCCCGTCTGGCCGCCTCGCGGGAATATTCCGCCTCGTCCATGTCCTGGAGCATGAAACCGGCCGTGGCGTTGATCGCCGTTACCGACAGGATGGCGTGGCGCACATTGAACCGCCGGACGAAGGCGATCGAATCGATGCCGAAGGCGCCGCCGTCGTGGGAGCGCAGTTCGCCGCCGGCGAAGAACACGCGATTGTTGTTGCGCGTGGCGAGCGTGTGGGCGACAGCAACGGAATTGGTAACGACGAAGAGGTTGCGGTGCTTCTGCAGCGCCACGGCGATGAAGGCCGTTGTGGAGCCGATGTCGAGAAACAGCGTATCGCCGTCCTCGATGATGTCGGCCACCTTGGCGGCGATCAGCCGCTTGGCTTCGGCTTGCTCGGTCATCCGACAGTGCAGCGGCTGCTCGTCGGTTCCGGTCTTCAGGTGCACGCCGCCGTGGACTTTGGTCACCAGGCCATTGTTCTCAAGAGTGCGGATGTTGCGGCGGATCGTCTCTTCGGAAACGCCGATGCGCTCGGCGAGAAACTGGATCCGGCTCGACCCGCCGGCAAGACGCAACTCGTCGAGGATTTCCCGTTCGCGGTGGTTCGAGTGCAGCGGTGATCCATCCATGGCCGCCATGTCCTTCATCTCGTCTCCCCACTTTTCCGCATGCCCGCAACCGGCCGTATGCCAGCGCAAGACGCGACCGGAACGCGATCCGGCACTGGTTGCAATGCTAAGCTTTAGCTTTGGCAAATACAACAAAATACCAAGAATATGTTTCCATATGTGGATTCATCTTGACAGCCGTCACCGCGTGGGAAACCCTTTGTGAAAGATAGGCCACAGAAGTCCGCGACGGGAACCAGGTGTGAACGGCCAGTTCCGCTCTTGCCGACAAGAAGGGCGGGTTGCTCGGGCCTTGCAATCGGCGTGGCGGAGGAATGGCCGCGATCAGGGGGGAGGGGGACGCGGTGATCGCAGACGTGGAACAGAGGATCCATTCGCTCGGCATCTGGCACGGCGCGCTGTCGATCGAACCGCTCTCCGGCGGGATCACCAATCGCAATTTTCTGGTTCGTGACGGCAAGCAGCGGGTCGTCGTGCGGCTCGGCGAAGATATCCCGGTGCACCAGATCAGCCGGTCGAACGAACTGGCCGCCAGCCGTGCGGCCCATGCGGCGGGCCTGTCGCCGGCGGTCCTGCATCACGCGCCGGGGATGCTGGTCCTCGATTACATCGAGGCGCGGGCGCTCTCCGCCGAGGATGTCAGGACGCCCGCGACATTGCAGCGGATCCTGCCGCTGGTCGGCACCTGCCACCGCGAGATCCCGAAGCATTTTCGCGGCGCGGCGATGATTTTCTGGGTCTATCAAGTCATCCGCGACTATGCCGCAAGCCTGAAGGACGGCGGCTCCGTGCATGTGCCGCGGCTGGTCGCCCTGCTCGACAAGGCGGCCGTGCTCGAGGCTGCCGCCGGTCCGTTCGAGATCGTCTTCGGCCACAACGACCTGCTCGCCGCCAACTTTCTCGATGACGGCAACCGCATGTGGCTGATCGACTGGGACTATGCCGGCTTCAATTCGCCGCTTTTCGATCTCGGCGGTCTCGCTTCCAACAATGAGCTCTCCGGTGCGCAGGAAGAGTGGCTGCTGGAGGCGTATTTCGATGCGCCGCTCACAGACGCGCTGCGCCGGCGCTACCAGGCGATGAAATGCGCCTCGCTGCTGCGCGAGGCGATGTGGAGCATGATTTCCGAAATCCACTCGACGATCGATTTCGACTACGCGGCTTACACCGCCGAAAACCTGGCGCGGTTCGACCGTGTCTTCGACACCTTCTCGCAATCCTGAGGACCCCATGAAGGAACTGCCAAAATCCGCAAAAGCCGTGGTCATCGGCGGAGGCATCATCGGCTGCTCGACCGCCTATCACCTCGCCAAGCTCGGCTGGACCGATACCGTCCTGCTGGAGCGCAAGAAGCTGACCTCGGGAACGACCTTCCATGCGGCGGGCCTGGTCGGGCAATTGCGCACCAGCGCCAACATCACCCAGTTGCTCGGCTACTCCGTCGATCTCTACAAGAAGCTCGAAGCGGAGACCGGGCTCGGCACGGGCTGGAAGATGAATGGCGGCCTGCGTCTCGCCTGCAATGAGGAGCGCTGGACGGAGGTGAAGCGTCAAGCGACCACGGCGCAATCCTTCGGTCTCGAAATGCAGTTGCTGACGCCGAAGGAGGCGCAGGATCTCTGGCCGCTGATGACGATCGACGATCTCGTCGGCGCTGCCTTCCTGCCGACCGACGGGCAGGCCAACCCCTCCGACATCACCCAGGCTCTCGCCAGGGGCGCGCGCATGGCCGGCGCCACGATCTTCGAGGATACCGAGGTACTGGATCTCGAGATCGACAAGGGCAGGATCCGCGCCGTCATCACCGAGCGGGGTCGCATCGAATGCGAGCGGGTGGTGGTCTGCGCCGGGCAGTGGACGCGCAACTTCGCCGCCCGCTTCGGGGTCAACGTGCCGCTGGTTTCCGTCGAACACCAGTATATCGTCACCGAACCTTTCGGTGTGCCCTCCAATTTGCCGACGCTGCGCGACCCCGACCGGCTCACCTACTACAAGGAAGAGGTCGGTGGACTGGTGATGGGCGGCTACGAGCCGAACCCGATCCCCTGGGCGGTAGAAGGCATTCCCGAAGGCTTCCACTATACGCTGCTCGATAGCAATTTCGATCACTTCGAGCAGATCATGGAATTGTCGCTCGGCCGTGTTCCGGCGCTCGAAACGGCCGGCATCAAGCAATTGATCAACGGGCCGGAGAGTTTCACTCCTGACGGTAACTTCATTCTCGGCGAGGCGCCGGAACTGAAGAACTTCTTCGTCGGCGCCGGATTCAACGCCTTCGGCATCGCATCTGGCGGCGGGGCGGGCATGGCGCTCGCCGAATGGGTCCACAAGGGCGAGCCGCCCTACGACCTCTGGCCGGTCGATATCAGGCGCTTCGGCCGCCCGCATTTCGACACCGACTGGGTGCGCACCCGCACGCTTGAAGCCTATGGCAAACACTACACGCTGGCGTTCCCGTACGAGGAGCACGACAGCGGGCGGCCGTGCCGCAAGTCTCCGCTTTATGACCGCCTGAAGGCGCAAGGGGCGTGCTTCGGCGAAAAGCTCGGCTGGGAGCGGCCGAACTGGTTCGCGGATCTCGCCGCCGGTGAAGAGCCGCGGGATGTCTACACCTATGGCCGGCAGAACTGGTTTGACGCAGTCGGTCGCGAGCACAGGGCGGTGCGCGAGGCGGCGGTCGTCTTCGACCAGACGTCGTTCGCCAAGTTCGTGCTCAAGGGCCGCGACGCGGAAGCCGCGCTGTCGTGGATTGCCGCCAACGATGTGGCCCGGCCGGTCGGCTCGCTCGTCTACACCCAGATGCTGAACGACAGGGGCGGCATCGAATGCGACCTGACCGTCGCGCGGATCGCCGAAAACGAATACTACATCGTCACCGGCACGGGCTTTGCCACCCATGACTTCGACTGGATCGCCCGGAACATTCCCGACGGTCTCCATGCCGAACTGGTCGATGTAACGTCGGCCTACAGCGTGTTGTCGCTGATGGGGCCGAATTCGCGTGCGATCCTTGAAAGGGTGACCGGCAGCGACGTTTCGAATGAAGCGTTTCCCTTCGGCCGGGTGAAGACCATCGGGATTGCCGGATGCCCGGTCAGGGCCTTGCGCGTCACCTATGTCGGCGAGCTTGGCTATGAGCTGCATCTGCCGGTCGAATATGCGACGACGGTCTACGACGCCCTGATGGCCGCGGGAAGGGAGTTCGGTCTCGTCAATGCCGGGTATCGCGCGATCGAGACCTGCCGGCTGGAAAAGGGCTATCGCGCCTGGGGTTCGGATATCGGCCCGGATCACACGCCTGTCGAAGCCGGGCTTGGCTGGGCGGTCAAGACCCGCAAGGCCGTGCCCTTCAAGGGGCGGGAGGCGATCGAGCACCAGCTTGCGGGCGGCGTGAAGAAGATGCTCGCCTGCTTTGTCGTCGACGATCCGGAGATTGTCCTGCTCGGCCGCGAAACCATCTATCGCGACGGCAAGCGGGTCGGCTGGCTGAGCAGCGGCGGCTTCGGCCACACCATCGGCAAGCCGATCGGTTACGGCTATGTGCGCAATCCCGATGGCATCAGCGAGGATTTCGTGCTGTCCGGCAGCTATGAGCTCGATGTGGCGATGACCCGCATACCCTGCGAGGTTTCGCTGGCGCCGCTCTACGATCCGAAGATGGAACGCATCAAGGCGTGATCTGGCAGGCCGGATCGCGGCTGTCGGCGAATGCGGCAGCCACCACTCGGCGGGCGGCAGCGGGCTTGCTTGAACTCGTGGCGCCTATGTATATACAAGATCGATCGGATGCTGCGGTCCCACGCCTGGCCGCGGGACCGTAGCTTTCGTAACGCTTGAGTGTACCAGCCAAGGACCAGTTCGATTTCGACGCCCGAGACGACCACCGCCAGCGACACCGATGCCAAGGCGCTCTCCCTCCACGAGCGGATCCTGCAGGACCTGGAGGGCAACATCGTCAGCGGCCGTTGGCCGCCGGGCCATCGCATTCCCTTCGAGCACGAACTGACCGAGCAGTATCAGTGCTCGCGCATGACGGTGAACAAGGCGGTGACCCAACTGGTGCGAAGCGGCCTGGTGCAGCGCCGGCGCAAGTCCGGCACCTATGTCACCATGCCCAAGGGGCAGTCGGCGGTGCTCGAAATCCGGGATATCGGTGTCGAGGTCGCCGCGCTCGGGCAGTCCTATCGCTACGAGCTGCTGTCGCGCGTTGAAACGAAGGCGACGGACGAAGATCGCCTGAAGCTGCCGGTCGAAAAGGGCGGCGCGCTTCTCAAGCTGCAGTGCCGGCATTTTTCCGGCGACCAGCCCTTCTGCCTGGAAGAACGCATGATCAACCTTTCCGCGGTGCCGGAAGCGGCGGCAGAAACATTCGGCGCCGTCGCGCCCGGTCACTGGCTGCTCGAGCAGGTGCCGTGGAGCACTGCCGAAAACAGGATCCGGGCAACGGCGGCATCTTCGAAGGCAGCCCGGCTGCTGCAGATCCGCGAAGGTGCGGCCTGCCTGGTCATCGAGCGGCGGACATGGAGCGCCGACAAGCACATCACCCACGTGCTCCTGACCTATCCGGGCGAGGCCCACGAACTGGTGGCGCAATTCACGCCGGCACGGTGATCGCAACCTGCAGCCGCATGAGCGAGGGTCAGGCAGACTTTCTGCATCCCGGCGCTTCTGATAGCTTCGCGCAAGTGATTTGCGACGGGGTGATTTGCAGTCGGTGACGAAGATCGGACAAAAACAGGGCAGCGACGGGTTCATCGTCATCGTCGTGCTGTCTTCGGTGATCTACAACGCCGTTCTCGCGCTCATCAATGCCCACGTGATGGCGCTGTCCTTCTCGCATGTGGCGCTGACGGAAATCGGCATCCTCGCCGCCGTCCTCGTCTACATCCTGCGCCGGGGCATCTATGTCCAGGACATGGCGATCTTCCTCTACCTGATCGCGACATTCGTGATGATGCTCTACGTCTCGGTGCTCAACAGGGCGCCGGTAGTCGACTATTTCCGGAATATCCTGATCATCTTCTGCTTTGCCGCAGCAGGCACCTGGGCAAATGCGCAAACGGTGAAATCCGCGTTCAAGATTGCCTGCAGCCTGGTTCTGCTTGTGCTGATGATCGAGATCTTCGCCATCGGTCTCTACGAGACGCTTTTCTATCCGATGAGCTATTTCGAGAACACCCGCGGCATCGAACAGGTGTCGTTCGACGGTTCGAAGCTGTTCCAGAATTCCCTGCGCATCGAAGGCCGCTTCTCCTTCGGCATCATCAACCATCGCGCCTCGTCATTGTTTCTCGAGCAGGTGTCGCTCGCCAATTTTTCCGGCGTGCTGCTGGTCTTCATCGTCTCGTTCTGGCAGTCGCTGAAACTCGGCGAACGCGTCCTGTTCGTGTCCACGATCCTGCTGATCCTCGTCACTAACGATTCCCGCAGCATGCTGATCTTCG
>JAEWPB010000137.1 GCA_023399465.1 Pseudomonadota bacterium | reverse complement strand
CGCATGGCCGAGGTGCTGAACCGTGTCATCGAAAAGGCCTGGCGCGGCTGCGCCCCCGCCCAGATCAACATCCCGCGTGACTACTGGACCCATGTCATCGACGTCGACCTGCCGAACATCGTCCGCTTCGAGCGGCCGGCGGGCGGTCGCCAGGCCATTGCCGAAGCGGCGAAGCTGCTCTCGGAAGCCTCGTTCCCGGTCATCCTCAACGGTGCCGGCGTCGTCATCGGCGAGGCGATCCCGGAATCGATCGCGCTGGCCGAACGGCTCGATGCCCCGGTCTGCTGCGGCTACCAGCACAACGACGCCTTCCCCGGCAGCCACCGGCTGGCGGTCGGGCCGCTCGGCTACAACGGCTCGAAGGCGGCGATGGAACTGATTGCCAAGGCCGATGTGGTGCTGGCGCTCGGCACCCGCCTCAATCCGTTCTCGACGCTCCCGGGCTACGGTATCGACTATTGGCCGAAGAATGCCAAAATCATCCAGGTCGACATCAACGCCGACCGCATCGGCCTGACCAAGAGGGTGAGCGTCGGCATCTGCGGCGACGCCAAGCAGGTGGCGAGCCAGATCCTCGAGCAACTGGCCCCGTCGGCCGGCGACAAGGGGCGTGCCGAGCGCACGGCGCTGGTCCATCAGACGCGTTCGGCCTGGTTGCAGCAACTGTCGTCGATGGACCACGAGGACGACGATCCGGGTACCGAGTGGAACGCCAGCGCACGCCTTCGCGAGGCCGACCGCATGTCGCCGCGCCAAGCCTGGCGGGCGATCCAGGCGGCGCTGCCCAAGGAAGCGATCATCTCCACCGACATCGGCAACAACTGCGCCATCGGCAATGCCTATCCGAGCTTCGACCAGGGCCGGAAATATCTGGCGCCCGGCATGTTCGGTCCCTGCGGCTACGGCTTCCCCTCGATCGTCGGCGCCAAGATCGGCTGCCCCGACGTGCCGGTGGTGGGTTTCGCAGGTGACGGCGCCTTCGGCATCTCGATGAACGAGTTGACCTCGATCGGCCGCAAGGGCTGGCCGGCGGTCACGATGGTGATCTTCCGCAACTACCAGTGGGGCGCGGAAAAGCGCAACACGACGCTCTGGTACGACAACAACTTCGTCGGCACCGAACTCAACCCGAACCTCAGCTACGCCAAGGTGGCGGACGGCTGCGGTCTGAAGGGCGTCACCGTCGATACCCAGGCCGGGCTGACGGCGGCGCTTCGCACCGCGATCGAGGAGCAGGCGAAGGGCGTCACTACCATCCTCGAGGTGGTGCTGAACCAGGAACTCGGCGAACCCTTCCGCCGCGATGCGATGAAGAAGCCCGTCGTCGTCGCAGGTATCGATCCCGCCGACATGCGCAAGCAGACGCGCGTCTAGCCAACACTGCCAATGCCTGCCCGGAGCGATGGTCCGGGCAGGCTCGATCCCCACTGCCGCCTGTTACCGGGATTGCCCCATGGATACCCAGATAGAAACGCAGCGTCGGCTGCAATCGCTGCCTGCCGTGTTTGAGAAATATTGGCCCGGCGTGCTCATCACCGCGGCCGTCGCTCTCGCCGCGCAATTCCTGTCCGAGCATTACGGCGCGCCGGCGATGCTGATGGCGTTGCTGCTCGGCATCGCCCTGCATTTCCTGTCGGAGGAGGGGCGGTGCGTCGCCGGCATCAACCTCTGTTCGAAGACGGTGCTGCGCATCGGTGTGGCGCTGCTCGGCATGCGTATCAGCGTGGATTTGCTGATCGGGCTCGGTGCAGGCACGATCCTGCTGCTGGTTCTTGCTATAGCCGCGACAATCGTCTTCGGTCTGGTTGCCGCAAGGTTGCTCGGCCGCGACTGGCGGATGGCGCTGATAACCGGCGGCTCGGTGGCGATCTGCGGCGCATCCGCGGCGATGGCGATCGCTGCCGTGCTGCCGAAGAACGAGCATTCCGAGCGCAATCTGATCTTCACGGTGCTGTCGGTCACGGTGCTGAGCACCCTGGCGATGATCGGCTATCCGATCCTGGCGCAGGCGATCGGTCTCGATGCCCGCGCGACCGGGGTCTTCTTCGGCGGCACCATCCATGACGTCGCGCAGGTCGTCGGCGCCGGGTTCTCGGTGTCGCCGGAAGCCGGCGAGACGGCGACGCTCATCAAGCTCATCCGGGTGACGATGCTGGCACCCGTCGTCCTGGTCTTCTCGATTGCCGTTCGCAACATGCCCCAGCCGGACGGCGATGCCGGCAAGCGTCCGCCGCTTCTGCCGGGCTTCGTGGTGGTGTTCCTGATCCTCGCCGGCCTCAATTCGCTCGGCGCGATCCCGCCTGAAGTCTCCGACGCCGGCATGGCCGCATCGCGCTGGGCGCTGCTGGCCGGCATCGTTGCGGTCGGCATGAAGACGTCGCTGCGTCGCGTACTCGACGTCGGCCGCGACGCGGTCTTGCTGATCGTCGCCGAAACCATGTTCATCGGGCTCTTCATCCTGACTGGCATCTATCTCCTGGGGCATGCATAATGAAACCATTGGACCGCATCATCGAGACCGCGCGCCGGGCACCGAAGCGCATCGTCCTTGCCGAGGGCGAGGATCCGCGCATAATCGCGGCCGCCTGCCGCGCGCGGGCGGAGGGCATCGCCGAGATCGCGCTGGTCGGCAATGCCGAGGTCATCGGCCGCCGGATTGCCGAGGCGGGTGGCACGGCGAAAGAATTTCGCATCGAAGACCCCCTGTTCTCGCCTTTGACCGAACGTTTCGCCGCCGCATTCCACGCGCTTCGCAAGGCGAAGGGCGTCGATGCGGCCCAGGCGCTGGATACGGTGCGCTCGCCGCTGATGTTCGCGGCGATGATGGTGCGCGAGGGGGAGGCCGACGGTACTGTCGGTGGCGCGGTGGCGACGACCGCGGATACGGTCAGGGCGGCGTTGCAGACGATCGGCAGCGCGCCGGGCGTGAAGCTGGTGTCGAGCTTCTTCCTGATGATGTTGTGTGCGCCGCATCACGTGAAGAAGGGCGCCTTCGTCTTTTCCGATTGCGGACTGGTGGTCGATCCCGATGCTGCCGGTCTTGCCGATATCGCCCGCATGTCGGCGCGCTCCTTTGAGGCACTGACCGGTTCCGCGCCCAAGGTCGCGATGCTGTCGTTCTCGACCAATGGCAGTGCCGTGCATGAACGGGTGAGCAAGGTGGTGGAAGCGACGCGGCTTGCGCGCGCAAGCGAGCCGGATCTGATCATCGATGGCGAGTTGCAGTTCGATACCGCATTCGTGGAAGCGGTGAGTGCGGCGAAGGCGCCGGGTTCGGCCCTGAACGGCGGGGCGAACGTCTTCGTGTTTCCCAATCTCGATGCCGCCAACATCGGCTACAAGATCGCCCAGCGGATCGGCGGCGCCACCGCCATCGGACCGATCCTGCAGGGGCTGGCGAAGCCCGCCAACGATCTCTCCCGCGGTTGCAGCGCCGATGACGTCTATCACATGATTGCCGTCACCGTGCTGCAGGCAGGGCAGGCTGACGGGTGATGCCGCGATGGGCCTCGGCGATTGCCTGGCGGAGGTCGTCGACCGCTGACGATATCTTGTCCGATTTGCCCTGCATTTCCTGCGGAACCACCCAGCCCGGTTCGATACCTTCCATGTTCGGCAGGTTGTGGCCGACGCCCTTGTGGCAGTCGATGCAGGTCGCCTTTCCCGTCAGCAGGTAGCGTTCGTGCATCTCCGCGGCGCGCTTGGTCTGCTTGCCGAGATCCATCGCCACGGCGGAATGGCAGCTACGGCATTCCAGGCTGTCGTTCGCTTTCAGCCGCGCCCATTCGTGTTTGGCCATTTCCAGACGATGGGCAAGGAATTCCTGCCGCGTGTCGATGGTCCCGAATATCGTGCCCCAGACTTCCTTGGATGCCTGCATCTTGCGGGCGATCTTGCGCGTCCACTCATGCGGCACGTGGCAATCCGGGCAGGTTGCCCTGACGCCCGAGCGGTTGGTGAAGTGGGTGGTATGGGTCAGTTCCTCGTAGACGTTGTCGCGCATTTCATGACAGGAAATGCAGAACGCCTCGGTGTTGGTCATCTCGAGCGCCGTGTTGAACGCGCCCCAGAACAGCACTCCGCCGATGAAACCGCCGAGCGTCAGGAATCCGAGACTGAGGGTCCCGGCCGGCGAGCGGATGATGTCCCAGGCCCAACGGAAGAAACGGCGGATTGCACCCATCGGTGTCACTCGCTCCCGGCCGGCTTGACGCCGAGTTGGCTCATGTCCTTGAAGTTGTCGGGTACCAGTTGCTGCACCTCGGCCTGCCGGACGTGACATGCGGTGCAGAAGTAGCGCCGCGGCGAAACGTCGGCGAGCATTTGCCCGTCACGATTGAAATAGTGGGTGATGCTGATCATCGGCGCGCCGGAACTCTGGGTGAATTCGCGCTTGTGGCAGGTCAGGCAGCGGTTGTAGTTGACCGAAAGCTCATAACCCTCGATCGAATGCGGAATGATCGGCGGCTGGTCGGGATAGTTGCGCATCTTGCGCTGGTCGTCGACCACCCATTTCGGCAGCTGCTTTGCCTGGGGAACCGACATCGGCGGCGTCGGCCCCTCGAGCTGGGGAATGTCCGTGGGGAGGAACTGGGCGATCGCCGCCGTGACGAGGAACAGCGACAGGCCGGCCGCGAAGAGATGTCCTGCGGGCTGCATCAGGACGCGGCGGAGACGATCTTGACTGCGCATTTCTTGTAATCCGTCTGTTTGGAGATCGGGCAGGTTGCATCCAGTGTCACCTTGTTGATCAGCTGCGTGGCGTCGAACCAGGGGACGTAGACGACGCCGGGCGGCATGCGGTTTCGCCCGCGGGTCTCGACGCGGGTGCGGATTTCGCCGCGCCGCGAGATCACGCGGATCTCCGCGCCCTGGTTGAGGCCGCGCTTTCGCGCATCCTCGGCATTCATGAAGCAGACCGCGACCGGGAAGGCCTTGTAAAGCTCGGGCACCCGCATCGTCATCGAGCCCGAATGCCAGTGCTCGAGCACGCGGCCGGTCACCAGCCAGAAGTCATATTCCGCGTCGGGCGGCTCCGCCGGCGGCTCGTAGGGCACGGCGAGGATGACGGCCCTTCCGTCCGGACGGCCGTAGAACTTCACGCCCGAGCCGAGCGGGACATAGGGGTCGTAGCCCTCGCGGAAGCGCCAGCGGGTCTCCTGCCCGTTGACGACCGGCCAGAGCAATCCACGGGCCTGCTGGTACATCTCGTAAGGCGCCAGATCGTGGCCATGGCCGCGGCCGAAGATGGCATATTCCTCGAACAGGCCCTTCTGGATGTAGAATCCGAAGGCGTCGGCTTCCTGGTTCGGGAAGTTGCCGTCGACATCGCTCAGCGGAAAACGGTCGACTTCGCCGTTCCTGAACAGGACTTCGTACAGGGTCTTGCCGCGGAAGGTGGGATGGGCGTCGAGAGTTTCGGCGGTCCAGCACTCGTCGGTGGTGAAGCGCTTGGAGAATTCCACGAGCTGCCACAGGTCGGAGCGCGCCTCGCCCGGTGCCTTCACCATCTGGTGCCAGCTCTGGGTGCGCCGTTCGGCATTGCCGTAGGCCCCTTCCTTTTCCACCCACATCGCCGCCGGCAGGACCAGATCGGCGCTGCGGCAGCTCAGCGTCGGATAGGCATCGGAAACGACGACGAAGTTTGCCGGGTTGCGATAGCCGGGATAGGTCTCCTCCGAGATGTTGGGGGCGGCCTGGACATTGTTCACCACCTGCGTCCAGTAGAAATTGAGCTCACCGTCCCGCAGCTTGCGATCCTGCTCGACCGCGTAAAATCCGGGCTTGGGCGGGATCAGCCCTTCGGGTACCCGCCAGATCTCCTCGGCGCGCTTGCGGTCGAGCGGGTTGGTCACCACCAGATCGGCGGGAAGGCGGTGGGCGAAGGTGCCGACCTCGCGGGCGGTGCCGCAGGCGGATGGTTGCCCGGTCACCGAGAACGGGCTGTTGCCGGGCTCGGAAATCTTCCCGGTCAGCAGGTGGATGTTGTAGCACATCTGGTTGGCCCAGGTGCCACGGACGTTCTGGTTGAAGCCCATGGTCCAGAGCGACATGACCTTGAGTTTCGGGTCGGCATAGATTTCGGCCAGATCCTTGAGGAGGCCGGGCTCGACCCCGGTCAGCTCGGCCGCGCCTTCCAGCGTGTAGGTCGACACGTAGTTCTTGAAGGTCTCGAAGTCGATCGGCTCCATCCGGCCGGGATCGCCGGAATTCCGGGCATTGGTCTCCTGCGGGTGATCCGGACGCCGGCCATAGCCGATATCTTCCGCACCGTGCATGAAGACGGTGTGGTCGCGCACGAAGTCCTCGTTCACCCGGCCCGTCTGGATGATGTGGTTGGCGATGTAGTTCATGATGTAGAGATCGGTTCCCGGCTTGAACACGATCGCTATGTCGGCAAGGTCCATGCTGCGGTTGGTGAAGGTCGACAGCACGGCCACGCGAACATGCTCGTGGCCGAGCCGCCGGTCCGCGAGCCTGGACCACAGGATCGGATGCATTTCCGCGAGATTCGATCCCCACAGCACGAAACGGTCGGCATTCTCGAAATCCTCGTAACAGCCCGCCGGCTCGTCGATGCCGAAGGTGCGGATGAAGGCATAGGCGGCGGAGGCCATGCAGTGCCGCGCATTGGGATCGAGGTTGTTCGATCGGAACCCGGCGCGCATCAGCTTGGTCGCGGCATAGCCCTCGAAGATCGTCGACTGGCCGGAAAGGAACATGCCCACCGCGGTGGGTCCCTTTTCCCTGAGCACCCGCTTGCATTGCTCGGCCATGATGTCGAAGGCTTCATCCCAGCTGACCGGTTCGAATTCGCCGTCCTTTGCGTAGACGCCGTCCCTCTTGCGCAGGAGGGGCGTGGTCAGCCGGTCGGCGCCGTACATGATCTTGGACAGGAAATAGCCCTTGACGCAGTTGAGGCCGCGGTTGACCGGCGCCAGCTGGTCGCCGTGGGTGGCCACCACCTGGTTGCCCTTGACGCCGACCATGACGCCGCAACCGGTGCCGCAGAAGCGGCAGGGGGCCTTGGCCCAGTTGATCTCGAGCGCGCTGACGCCGCCGGTCACGGGTTGCGCGGATGCGGGCAGGGCAATGCCAGCGGCGGCGGCTGCGACACCGGCCGCATGGGCCTTGAGGACTTCACGACGCGTCAGTTCCCCGATCATCGCTGGTTGCCTCCTCTTCCTCGATATGCTCGTAGACCATGTTCGCCGCGTAGACGCCGTCCATGAAGGTGATTTGGGAGAGGCTGGCACCCAGTTCGCCCGCGGTCGCGCCTTCGATGACGATGACGATCTTGCCGTTCTCGGCGGCGTGGACCTCGACGTTTTCCAATGCGCCAAGTGCTGCCACCATGGCGTCCTGGGCGTCGGGCCGGACCGTGACGATGGCGCTCGAGATGTGATAGGTGCGCGCGCCGTCAGCCATGGGCCACCTCGGCGCTCCGCTCACTCACCTCGATTGCCCCCACCGGACAGATGCCTATGCACGCGCCGCATCCGGTACAGGCGGTCTCCATGATCTCCGGGTAGAATGGCCCGCCGATACGCGGGTGGAAACGGATCGCCTGTTCGGGGCAGGTGTCGCGACAGAGCTGGCAGTCGACGCCGGTATGCGTCAGGCAGGTGTCGGCAACGGCGACGACATGGTCGAACCGGGTAGCGGCCGGTCCAACGAATACCGGTTCGGGACATGCGCGGGCGCATTCGCCACAGAAGATGCACTCGCCGGCGCTGAAGTCGATCGAGGGGAGGCCATCCGAAAGAGCGATGATGTGGTTCGGACAGCTTTGCACGCACGCTCCGCAGGCCGTACAGGCCGCGATGCTTTCGGCAGTCGCGCCCGGCGGCAGGATTCGGGTGGACTGGGCCGGGGGCTGGGCCCGGAGCTGCCCGCGAAGAAATTTTCGCCTCGATAGGTCGATGGCCGCCACGGTAGGCTCCTCATGAAAAGTGGACGTATCAGTGAGGCGGTCCCGGGGGGCCGAAAATGAGCTGCAGCATCCAGACGATAAAGCCGTAGCCGCCGACTATCACGACGGCCAGGAGCGGCCAGATGGCGAAAGCAAGGACGAAGAACATGATCAGTTCGTCGCGCCTGCGGTGCCTGGTCAGTACTTTTCCGGCGTCATGGCTCGGGGCATCTGACACTCGTACGCCCTCCGTTCGCGTTCCGGTCAGCAATATTAGCAAAAACTAAAACGAAGAGAACAGCAATAAATCGACGGCTGGTGCTGTGTGGTTGCTGCAGCCCGGTCAGCAACCAACAGTTCCGCGCGAGAAATTGCCAAATTCACCCGCTGTCCTATCTGTCTGGTCAGAGGTTTGGGATTTGGAGGGAGCGGGCAATGAAGCTGAACCGCATCGATCATTTCGTCCTGACGGTGACCGATATCGACGCCGCCACTCGCTTCTATTCCGGTATCCTGGGAATGGATGTGGTCCGTTTCGGCGACGACGGCATGGCGCTTCGCTTCGGCGCGCAGACGATCAACTTGCGGGAACTGCGCAAGCCGCCGGCATTGGCGGCAGCCGCGCCGACACCGGATTCCGCAGCCTTCTGCCTGATCGCCGAGACCGACATCGATGAGATCACCGAATACCTCCAGACCGCCGGAATAGAAATCGAGAAGGGGCCGCTTACCCATACCGGCGCCCTCGGCCTGATAACCTCGATCTATGTGCGCGATCCGGATCGCAACCTGGTGGAGATCGCGGTCTATCCCCCGACGGACGATGGGGAGACGCCAGGTTGACCGTGTGCGACGGGAAGGCGCGGGGAAACGGGGAGCGCCCGCCGCCGGCGGCGCGGGGAAGCAGGGAGCGCCGGGCGATGCTTGAAAACGAAATGGCGGCCTCTAGTTAGCGAAGGAGCGGGCGCAAGGGCCGTGTGTATCAGAAGTGCATTTCAGGGGACTGTGAACCCACTTTCGATTGAGGAGAGTGTATCAATGAGCGATCTCGTATTTATCGCCTTTCCGGATGAGCAGAAGGCCGAGGAGGTACGGCAGAGGGTACTCGGGCTGCAGCGCGAGTATTTGATTGAACTCGAGGATGCTGTGGTTGTCGTAAAGGATGCGGACGGCCGCGTGAAACTTAACCAGATGTTCAATACGACCGCCACCGGCGCGCTGTCTGGCGCCCTGTGGGGCACGTTGATCGGCTTCATCTTCCTGATGCCGCTGGTCGGTACCGCGATCGGGGCGGCATCCGGCGCCATTGGCGGAAAGCTCACGGATTTCGGGATCAACGACCAGTTCATGAAGGATGCGGCTAGTGCGCTGCAGCCGGGCATGGCCGGGCTATTCCTGCTGATCCGCAAGATGACGACCGACAAGGTGCTGGCGGACCTCAAGGGCGTCGGCGGAACGGTGATGCGTACTTCGCTGGATGACAAGGGGGAGGCTGCCCTGCGCGAGGCCCTGGCGGCGCACGTGACCCCGCCCCCGGCGCCGGACGACACGGCGACACCCTCATGACTTCGCCTCGCTTCCGCGATGCGGCGGTGGCGGCCCCGGTGTCTACAGCGACCGGAGCATGCTCGCTGCCGCAGGAGCCCGCCCTCGGGCCGCAGCCGCCGTAGACATCGCGTCAAGGTTGGGGCCGCCCGGCTGGCCTGTTGTCGTACTGCGGAGACGATCGATGGGTAACGTATTGAGCTACCACCATAGGTCCACGCGGCCCCGCCTCGCGGCGGTCGCGATCGTTTCCGCAATCGCCGTTCTCGCTGCCGCTTGCGGCAACGAGAAAACCGAGAACAGGGCGGAGGAGGCCACCCCGCCGGTTCCGGTCGGCGTCTTCGATGTCATCGAACGCCCGACCAATCCCGGGATGAACTTTGTCGGGCGGGTGCAGTCGGTCAACGACGTCAGCATTATGGCCCGTGTCGATGGCTTTCTGACCCAGCAGGCCTTCATCGATGGTCAGACGGTCAAGCAGGGGCAGTTGCTGTTCGTGCTCGAGAAAGCCCCGCTGCAGGCGGAGCTTGATGCGGCCAACGCCAATCTCGAAAAGGTGAAGGCGGACGCCAACAATGCCAAGGTGCAGGCCGACCGTGCCCGGTTGCTCTATGCGCAAAAGACGATCTCGCAGGCCACGCTCGATGATCGCCAGGCCGCCGAGTTGCAGGCCCTGGCGGCGGTGCAGCAGGCCAAGGCATCGGTGGAACAGGCCCAGATCAATCTCGGCTACACCGAAATCCGCGCGCCTTTCGATGGACGCGTCGGTGTAGCCAATTTCAGCATCGGCGCCCTGGTTGGCCCGAGCGCCGGGGCCTTGACCACCATCGTCAGCCAGGACCCGATCTACGTCACTTTTCCGGTGAGCGACGCCATCATCCTCGCCTATACCGAGGGCGATCGCCCCAATCTGGCGTCGAAAGATGTTGCCGTGCATCTGTTACTGGCCAACAACACGCGCTATCCCGAGGTCGGGACGATCGACTTTACCGGGATCAAGGTGGATCCGAACACCGATACCGTGCCGGTCCGCGCGATATTTCCAAACCCCAGGAACATACTTCTCGACGGCCAGTACGTGCAGGTCTTTACCGAATCAAAGACGGCTGTCGAGGCGCTGGTGGTCCCGCAGAAGGCGGTGCTGACCGACCAGAGCGGGAACTACGTGCTGTTGGTGGGCGAGGGCAACAAGGTCGTCCAGCAGCCGGTTACCCAGGGCGCCGTCATTGGTGAAGACGTCGTGATCCAGACGGGGCTGAAGAAGGGCGATCGGGTGATCACCGATGGACTGCAGCGCATCCGTCCCGGCCAGGTGGTCGATCCGCAACCGGTGGCCGAGGCCGTCCCGGCCACGCCGCCCGCGCCAACTGCGGGGAACTGAGCGATGCTGTCGTCCCTCTTCGTCGACCGCCCGCGCTTTGCCATCGTCATCGCCATTGTCATCACGCTCGCCGGGGTGATTGCACTTCGCGCCATCCCCGTCGCCCAGTTCCCCGATATCGTGCCGCCGCAAGTGTCGGTGAACGCGACCTATTCCGGTGCCAGCGCCGAGGTAGTGGAAGCAAGCGTTGCCCAGCCGATCGAGGCGCAGGTCAACGGCGTGGACGACATGATCTACATGAGTTCGACCAGCGGCAACGACGGCTCCTACAGCCTCAACGTGACGTTCAAGGTGGGCACCAACCCCAACCTCAATACCGTCAACGTGCAGAACCGGGTGCAGATTGCCCAGACGCTGCTGCCGGAGGAAGTGACCCGCGTCGGCGTCACCGTGAAGAAGCAGTCGTCCGCCTTCCTCCAGATCGTTACACTGTATTCGCCCACCGGCGCCTACGACGAGCTGTTCCTCAACAACTACGCCATCATCAATATCATCGACACGCTGGCCCGTGTTCCCGGCGTCGGTCTGGCGCAGTCGTTCGGATCGATGAACTACAGCATGCGCATCTGGTTCAAGACGGATGCTCTGACCAGTCTCGGGCTGACGCCGAACGACATCATCAATGCAGTGAGCGACCAGAACGTCCAGGCGGCGGTCGGCCGCCTCGGCGCTCCGCCGATCACCGACAAGCAGCAGATCCAGCTGACACTGACGACGCAGGGACGCCTGACCACGGTCAAGGAATTCGAGCAGATCGTCATCCGGGCCAATCCCGACGGCTCGCTGGTCCGCCTTGGCGATATTGCAAGGGTCGAGCTGGCGGCACAGTCCTACAACAGCATCGGCCGGTTGAACGGTAAACCTTCCTCGGTCATTGCCGTCTACCAGTCGCCCGGCTCCAATGCGGTCGCGGCCGCCGAAGGCGTACGCCAGGCAATGGAGGAAATGGCCAAGAGCTTTCCGAATGGCCTGGACTACAAGATCACCTACGACACCACCGTTTTCGTTACGGCCACCATCCACGAGGTGATCAAGACGCTGATCGAGGCGTTCATTCTGGTGGTTGTCGTGGTGTTCTTCTTCCTCGGCAATCTGCGCGCCACGCTGATCCCGACGATCGCCGTGCCCGTGTCTTTGGTCGGCACCTTCGGGGTGCTGCTGGTACTCGGCTTTTCGGCCAACACCATCTCGCTGTTCGCCATGATCCTTGCGATTGGTATCGTCGTCGACGATGCCATTGTCGTGGTGGAGAATGTCGAGCGGGTGCTTGACGAAACCGGCCTGCCGCCAAAGCACGCGACCAAGGTGGCAATGGGCGAGATCACCGCACCGATCGTCGCCATTACCCTCGTCCTGTTGTCCGTTTTCGTGCCCGTAGGGTTCATTCCCGGCATTACCGGCGAACTCTATGCCCAGTTCGCGGTGACCGTGACCGTGGCCATGCTGATATCGGCGGTCAATGCGCTGACGCTCAGTCCGGCCTTGTGCGGCGTGCTGCTGAAACAGAGCCATGGCCGCGGTCATGGCACCAGTCTCTATGCGCGAATGATGAACAAGCTGTCGCTCGGGATCGAGAACGTGAGCGACGGCTATGCCTACGTGGTGCGACGGCTGGTCCGCGTCGCCTTGCTTTCCATCCTGCTGGTCGTCCTGTTTGCGGCCGGCACCTATCTGCTCGATCGGATCACGCCGACCGGCTTCCTGCCGGAGGAAGACCAGGGCCTGTTCTTCGTGCAGGTCACGCTGCCGCCGGCAGCCTCGCAGCCGCGAACGTCGGCGGTGGTTTCCGAGGTCGAGAAGATCGTGATGGATGTCCCCGGCGTCGCCGACGTCACCAGCGTGACCGGTTTCAGTTTCCTCGACGGTCTGTCCGAATCGAATGCCGGCATGATGATCGTTGCGCTGAAACCGTTCGCTGAGAGGGTAGAGGAAAACATTACCGTGTTCGACGTGATCGATGAGGTCAACCGGCGCACTGCCGGTATTCGCGATGCGGTGATCATCACCCTCAACCTGCCGCCGATCATCGGTCTCGGCTCGTCCGGCGGCTTCCAGTACCAGCTTGAAGACCGGCAGGGGCGTTCGCCCGAGGAACTCGCCTCGGTAGCCCGCGCGCTGGTGGTCGCGGCCAACCAGAATCCGAAGCTGTCCCGCGTCTTCACCACCTTCGCCACCGATACGCCGCAGCTCTATCTGGAGGTCGACCGCAACAAGGCGATCAGTCTCGGCGTCCAGCCGATCACGATCTTCAATGCGCTGCAGTCCACGCTCGGCGGGTACTTCGTCAACAACTTCAATACGCTGGGCCGCACCTGGCAGGTGATCGTGCAGGGCGAGGAGCAGGACCGCAGGGCGGTTGCGGACATCTTCCGGGTGTTCGTGCGCTCGACACACGGGGACATGGTGCCGCTGCGCTCGCTCGTCAGCGTCAAGGAAGGCCTCGGCCCGCTGTTCATCACGCGCTACAATAACTATCGAAGCGCGACCATCAACGGCAATGCCGCGCCGGGCGTCAGTTCCGGCGAGGCGCTGGCGGCCATGGCCGACGTGTCGAGGGCGACGCTGCCGTCGGGATATGGTTACGAGTGGACCGGCACCGCCTTGCAGGAACTGCAGGCAGCGGGCCAGACCCCCGTCATCCTCGGCCTTGCGGTGCTATTCGCCTATCTCTTCCTGGTTGCGCTCTATGAAAGCTGGACAATACCGGTCGGCGTGCTGCTGTCCGTGACCGCCGGCCTGCTCGGCGCCTTCGTGGCGTTGTGGGTGACCGGCCTTGCCAACGACGTCTACGCGCAGATCGGTATTGTGGTGCTGATCGCCCTTGCCAGCAAGAACGCCATCCTGATCGTCGAGTTCGCCAGGGACCGGCGGGAGGAAGGCATGCCGCTCACGGATGCCGCAGTGATCGGCGCGCGCCAGCGTTTCCGACCGGTGATGATGACGAGCTTTGCCTTCATCCTCAGTCTCGTGCCGTTGGTGACGGCGGTCGGGGCCTCGGCGGCAAGCCGACGGGCAGTCGGCACCACGGTGTTCGGCGGCATGATCGCGGCCTCGGTAATCGGCATCTTCCTCATCCCCATGCTCTATGTCGTGCTGGAGCGCGTGCGTGAGTGGGGGCATGCGCATCTGCTCGGGCGGGCTCTCTATACCGAGGACAACCAGCCGATACCCCAGGAGGAGGTGGTCGAGCCGGGGAGCGCGCCGACGCAGACCGAACAACTGCCACCCTCGACATGATGTGGAAGGAGCCGAAATGGTGAAGACGACGCTCATCGCCGCTGCTGCTGCATCAGCCGTTGTCGCGTTGCTGCCGGCTGATGCCCCCGCCGCCGGCTTCGTCTGCGCCTACAAGGAGCCGCCCGGCACCCCAAGGAAGGACTTTCCGAAGATAGAGGGCCTGGAGAAGGACATGACCAGCCTGGTCGCCCAGAAGCAACTGGCGGGCCTCGTCGTCGGCCTTGCCCGCGCCGGCCTGCCGCCCGCACTGATCGTCGATCACCTGGTGTGGAACTATTGCCCGCTGGTCAGCGATGACAAGGCGCTTTCCGACGCCGAGAAAACGGAGATGGTCCGCCGCTTCGCCAGCCAGGTGGCGGCGATCGTCTACGCCAATCCTGATGCGGCCGAACTCGACATCATTGTCGACGTGCCGATCGCCCCGGATCTGCTGGTGAACATCGACGCGGCTGCGAAGGCGGCAGGGATCACGCGCGACCAGTGGATCAATCGCGCCATCGGTGCTGCGCTCGCTACGCCATGAGCGCCGGCGCCGGGGGAAACGCAAAAGCGGCAAGCCGGATCCGGATTGCCGCCTGTGTTCTCAGCATGGGTGGAATACCCGCAGCAGGAGCCGCTCACTTCTTCTGCAGCTCTTCGTTGGCCTTGGACCAGAAGGAAGCCTTGGGATCTTTCTCGCATACCGCGATCAGGACGGGGGTAATCCTTTCAATGCCGGCGATATCCATGACGTCCTCAGGCTTCTTGTTGTGGCCCTGATGGTAGCCCGTAGCCCAGGCGATCATCGTCGGTCGGAAGCTCTCGTCGAGGCCGATGAAGTCTTCGCAGGTGATATTTTCGACCTTCTTTTTCGCGAGATCTTCTTTGGTGGTGGCTGCGACTGCAAGACCTGCGACGGAAGCGATCACGAGTGACGAAAGGATCGTTGTGCCGGTGATCTTCTTAAGCATTTGAGCTCTCCATTGCTGTCGGGTTGCTACAGCCCCCTTGACCGCAGAAGCTAGGGCAGGCGCGGGCGGAGTCAATTGATCGCGCCGTGACCCGACGCACGGAATTTTAGAGGAACGGGTCCGGCTGCACGTCGTGCAGCGGGACGTCGGAGGCGCCCCAGCTGCGCTTGACCACATGCAGGTGTACGTCCCTGGCGCCGTTGCGGCGCAGGATACCGGTGATTTCGGCGTCGCGCTTTTCGTCCGGGAGGTGCACCCACAGCAGCAGGCCGCCCTGGGCGATCTGCTCGCCGACCCGCGCGGCATGGTGGCGGCCGAAGATGCGGGCGAGGATCAGGCCGAGGGCGCCGGCCGCAGCACCGCTGCCGGCAACGACGGCAACGGTGGGGATGATGGCGCCGCCGGTGGCAATCATTGCCGCAGCGCCGATCCCGGCGACATAGACCGGCAGGCCGACGATCGCCGCAAGCCCTTCTGCCTGCGATTCAGGCGATACGTAGTCGGCATGGGGGACGAAATCCTTGTCCTCAACGGCTTCGGCACCGGTTGCCTTGTCAGCCCCGCCGGGGACCGATTCCGCATTGGCCATCAGGCTCAAGGCGTCGCGGCGCAGACCGGCCTGCATCAGTTCGTCGATCGCGTTGTTGAGCGAGGCCTCGTCCGGGAAGATCGCAACCGCCTCGCGTTCCTCATAGACCTGATCATCTTCCGGCTGGGTGAACTGCTCTTCCATCGCGCCCTCCTGAGGGTGGTGAACCTGCAATCCGAAAGGACACGTTATGGCTGAACCCCGTGCGAGGTAACTATGGCGCGACCGGTGACAGTCAATGGTGAGAAGCGGCGGCGCCGGGGGATAGGGGGATTCAACGATGAACGACCCGGAACTCCCGGGTCGCAAGCTGTTTCGCGTAGCCCGCGAGTGCGGCCGGCTACGATTTCACCCGCAGCAGCCGCAACGCGTTCAACGTCACCAGCACGGTAGCGCCGGTATCCGCCAGGATCGCCGGCCACAGCCCGGTGATGCCGACGACGGTCGTCACCAGAAACACCGCCTTCAGTCCGAGCGCGATGGTGATGTTCTGCGCGATGTTGCGCATGGTGCGCTTCGAGAGCGCGATCATCGCATGGATGTCGCTCACCCTGCCATGGAGCACGGCCGCATCGGCGGTTTCGAGCGCCACGTCGGTTCCGCCGCCCATGGCGATGCCGATGTCGGCGGCGGCCAGCGCCGGTGCATCGTTGATGCCGTCGCCGACCTTGGCGACAACGAGGCCCTGCCGTTTCATCTCCCCGACGATGCGCTGCTTGTCCTCCGGCATCAATTCGGCGCGAACGTCGATCGCGAGTTGCTTGCCGATCGCCCTTGCCGCACGGGCGTTGTCGCCGGTCAGCATCACGGTCGTGATATCGGCATCGGTCAGCGCCTTAAGGCCGGTCTTCGCGTCTGGGCGCGGTTCGTCGCGCATGGCAATGGCTCCGGCAAGGGTGCCGTCGACGACGAGGACTGAGACCGTCTTGCCTTCATCGTTGAGCGCGGTAATCCGTGCCGCTTGTTCCGCCGAGAGGTTTGCACGCTCGTTGGCCGCTTTCGGCGAGCCGAGGAAAATCTCCATGCCATCGACGGTGGCGATGACCCCCTTGCCGCCGAGCGCTGCGCCGTTGGCTGCCCGTGGAATCTCGATTGCGCGTTCCGCAGCCTTCGCCAGGATCGCGGTTGCCAGCGGATGGCTGGAACCGGCCTCGAGGGCGGCGGCGAGGCGCAGCACCTCCGTCTCGTCACGGGCAAAGCCGATGATGTCGGTCACCTGCGGCTTGCCTTCGGTCAGCGTTCCGGTCTTGTCGAAGGCGACGGCGTTGATACGGCCGAGGTTTTCGAGCACCGCGCCGCCCTTGAGCAGCAGGCCACGCCGCGCGCCGGCCGAAAGCGATGCGGCGATTGCCGCCGGAGTCGAGATCACCAGGGCGCAGGGGCAGCCGATAAGCAGGATAGCCAGGCCCTTGTAGATCCATTCGCTCCAGATGCCGCCAAAGGACAGCGGCGGCACGACGGCGACAAGGGCGGCAACCGCCACGACGCCCGGCGTGTAGTAGCGCGAGAAGCGGTCGATGAAGCGTTCGGTCGGAGCCTTGGATTCCTGTGCCTCCTCGACCAGCCTGACGACGCGGGCAATGGTGTTGTCGGCGGCGGCCGCGGTGACGCGAACGCGAAGCGCGGCGTCGCCATTGACGGTGCCGGCAAACACGATGTCACCCGGGCCCTTGTGCACCGGGGTGCTTTCGCCGGTGACGGGGGCTTCGTCGATCGCGCTTTCGCCGGAGAGGATCTCGCCGTCGGCGGAAATCCGGTCGCCGGGCCGCACGAGGATGGTGGCGCCGACCGGAAGGCTTTCGGCGGGTACCTCGCGGGTCTCGCCATTGTCCTCGAGCAACGCGCTCTTCGGCACCAGCGCCGTCAGTGCCTGGATGCTGTCACGGGCCTTGCCGGCAGCGACGCCTTCCAGCAGTTCGCCGACAAGAAAGAGGAATACGACGGCGGCCGCCTCCTCGCTGGCATTGATGATGACGGCGCCGACAGCGGCGATAGTCATCAGCATCTCGATGGAAAAGGGCGTGCCGGCGCGCGCCGCCATGAACGCGCGGCGCGCGATCGGCACCAGCCCGATCAGCAACGCGGCGATGAAGGCGTAGTGGGCAATGGCCGGGACAAGAAGACCGATCGCATAGGCGACGACCAGCGCCGCTCCCGACAGGATCGTCAGCCGACCCTTTTTGCTCTGCCACCAGGGGCCACTGGCCGGGGCATGGTCATGCCCGTGCAGGCCTGCGATGCTTGCACGTTCCCTGGCGGCATTGGCGGGCCCGCCCTGATGATCGTGATGGTCATGACCATGACTGTCGTGATGCCCATGGTCGTGGTTTCCGGAATGATCGTGACCGCATCCGCATCCGTGGCCGGAGGCGACCGGCACTTCGGCACCGGGGGCAGCCTTGGCCGCTATCTGCCGGACGGAATAGCCGAGCGACTGGACCTTTTTCTCGATAACGGCGAGGTCGCTGCCGGGGGCGTGGCGCACGTTCATCGTCCCGGCCGTCACCGAAACGGATACGTCCTCGACGCCCGGAACCCTGCGGACGGCCGTGTCGATCTTGCTGGCACAGGCGGCGCAGTCCATGCCGTCCACACGGTACCGGGTATTCGTCTTTGCTGTCATGATCTGCTTCCTTGCTGAATCGTGACATCCTTCCTACATCCTCTAGTGGCTAGAGATGCAAGGGGCAATCATGGAAAAAATTACAATCGGCGAAGCATCGCGTCAAAGTGGGGTAAAAATACCGACGATCCGCTATTACGAGAGCATCGGTCTGGTCCGGTCGCCGCAACGCAGCGAGGGCAACCAGCGCTATTACGAGAAGTCGGAGCTGCGTCGTCTTGCCTTTATCCGGCATGCGCGGGAACTCGGTTTTGAAATCGAGGCGATCCGCGCGCTGCTGTCGCTGCAGGACGATCCGCATCAATCCTGCGCTTCCGCCGATGCCATTGCCAGGGCACGCCTCGTCGAGGTCGAGCAGCGCATCCGCAGCCTGACGGCGCTCAAGGCCGAACTCGAGAGCATGGTGGAGGGCTGCGGACATGGCCGCGTCGACCAGTGCCGGGTGATCGAGGTTCTGGCCGATCACGGCGAATGCCTGCATCCGCATGACTAGATGGAATTATACACGAGCCCGCTCGCCGATAGCGGCGCTCGGGCGAGCGTCAGTTCTACGGTACCGATCGGCTGCACGTTGACACCCATTTTGCCAGTATATACTTTAGCAGATACGAAATATTGCAACGCAGCGAAATGTCAGACGTAGTCCGCGATCCTGCTATGGCGTGGGCTGAGGGCCAAAATCCGATCCTCCTTGTGCATCCTGAGGCGGAAACGTCATGCCGGCGATTGCATCCAAAGGAACATACTCGGCTCGACTGTCCCTGATCCTCGCCGGACTGATGGCGTTCGGGATGGGTGTTCTTGCACTCAGTACGCGCTTCGGTATCGGTATTCTGCCGGATTCCACCCGCTACATGCAGTTGAGTCCTGTCCCCTATGACGCGCCGCTCTACCCCTGGGTGCTGGCGACGGGCCGACTGCTCGGCTTCGAGAACGAAGCCGCTGCCTATGGCATTGCGGTCGCGCTTTTCATCGCCAATACGGGACTGATTTTCCTCATTCTCAAAACTGTGTGTGGTCCGCACAGGATCGTGCTGGTCTCAGCGGCCCTGCTGGTCGTGCTGTCGCCGCAATATATCCGCGCCCATATGGTGGCGATGTCGGAGCCGATGTTCCTGTTCCTGGCGCTCGTCTGCGCGCTGGCGTTCTGGCGCTATCTCGAGGAAGACAGCCTCGGCTGGCTGCTGGCGTCTTCCGTGGCGCTCGGACTGTGCATGTTGACGCGTTTCAGCGCCGCCCCGCTCGGCGCCGCCCTGGCGACGTCGCTGCTCCTTTGCGCGCGGCAGCGGCCGTGGCGCGACCGGCTCTTGCATCTGATACTGTTTTGCGGGGTGAGCGGTGCCATCTTCCTTGCCTGGATCGCCGGAAGCACGCTTGCGGTCGGCCGATCGGTCGGACGCTCTCTCTGGTTCTACGGCAATGCCGACTGGGCGCGCTGGGTATCGGGTTTCGAGACCCTGTCGACCTTCCTGTTGCCGAGCCAGATCCCGGCACTCCTGCGCTACTCCCTGATTTTTTGTCTGCTCCTGGCTTTTGCCGCGATCGCCGTGCTGGCGCTTCTGCGGGTGCTTCGCCGTCAGGAAAGCCCAGCCGATCGGCTGCTGCTGATGCTCGGGCTGTTCGTCGTCTGGTACGCGGCTTTCATGGTGCTGGCGGTCAGCATCGAGGCGAACCTGCCGCTGAACGCCCGCTACATGCTGCCGGTCTATCTGGCCTTGGTGGTCTTCTTTGCGACCTGGTTCGGACAACGACCCGTGAGGGCGCACGCAGGTGCGGTTCAACTGCTGCTGCTTGCGCTGGTCGGGCTGGTGATCGCCAGCGATGGCGTGCGCCTCGCCAGCCAGACGCGGGAGGCCTATGCGGAAGGCATCGGCTATCAGGCACCGCGCTGGTTCGCTTCGCCGATCATTCGGGCGGTCGGAGACCTGCCGGCCGATGCGCGGATCTATTCCAATGCGCCGGATGCGCTCAACTACCTGACCGACCGCGACGCGCAACTGGTCCCGACGCAGTTCGAGCGGCGCACCGGCATCGAAAATCCTGACAATCCCTATGCCGCGCAGGTCGCGGCACTGCGCAGCGCGCTTCAGCATGGCGATACCTACGTGGTGTTCATCGATCACGTCGACTGGCGGTTCTATCTGGCGAGCGAGAAGAGGCTCGGCCGTGATGCCGACCTCCGCGCCATCCGCACCGAGGAGGATGGTCGCATCTACACGTCGAACATGCATGACGGGAACGTGGCCGGCACGACGGCGCATTGAGGCGTCCGACCCAGGCCGAAATGGGGAGAGACAGATGGCGACGGATAGCGGTGCGCAGATCAAGCCGGGGGCGGTGCTCCGCGGCGGCACGTTGAGCGACTATATCGCCATTGCGCGTTTCGATCATGCCACCAAGCATGTCTTCATCCTTCCCGGCATCATCCTGGCCTATGTGCTGGGACAGGCCCACGCCACCCACCTCGTGCTGTCGATCATCGGCGGCCTGGTCAGCGCCGTCTGTATCGCTTCGGCAAACTACGTGATCAACGAGTGGCTCGACCGCGAGTTCGATGCCGTGCACCCGAAGAAATCCTTGCGCAGTTCCGTGGTGACGCATCTGCGGCCGGAACTCGTCTATGCCGAATATATCGCGCTGGGCGCCGTCGGCCTGGGGATCGCATGGGCCATCGGCACGCTGTTTTTCATCACCGCGGTCGCTTTTGTCGTTTCCGGGCTGATCTACAATATTCCGCCGATCCGTACCAAGGACAAACCCTATGTCGACGTGCTGAGCGAGTCGATCAACAACCCCATCCGGCTTCTGCTCGGCTGGGCGATGGTTGACGGCGCCTCGCTGCCGCCGAGCAGCGTGATCCTCGGCTACTGGATGGTCGGAGCATTCCTGATGGGTGCGAAGCGCCTTGGCGAGTACAAGGAACTGGCCGCCACCGTGGGGCTCTCGGTGCTCGGCACCTACCGGCGCTCGTTTCGTTACTACACCCAGGAAAGCCTGATGGTCTCGTGCTTCGTCTATGCGATGATGTCGGCCTTCCTGCTCGGCGTCTTCCTGGTCAAGTACCGGCCCGAATACATCCTCGTCCTGCCGTGCATTACCGGGCTTTTCGCGGTCTACCTGTGGCTGGCGACCCGGCCGGGTTCGGTGGCGCAAAACCCCGAGCGCCTGTTTCACTCGCGTCGCCTTACCGCCATGCTGGCGGCGACGGTGCTGTCGTTCCTCTTCGCCTCCGTCGTCGACTTGCCCTTCCTGGACTTCATTTCGTCGACCGAGCTCACGACATTGCCGCTGGCACGGTGACGCGGAATGCCCCTGGTCAATGGTCCGGTCGATTGGAGCAGTATTCGCATGGTGGTCTTCGATGTCGACGGCACGCTCTACGACCAGCGGGGACTGCGCATGGCGATGCTCGGCGCACTGCTTGCCAATTCGGTCAGGACCCGCAGTCTGGAGGTGCCGATCGTGCTGCAGGCATACCGCCACTGCCGCGAGCGGCTCGCCGGCGAGATGGCGACCGATTTCGCCGACCGGCAGTTTGCCGATACCGCGATGCGGTGCGGCCGCTCGCCGGACGATGTCAGGCGCATCGTCGACGAATGGATCGAAAACCGGCCGCTGCAGTTCCTGCGGCGATATCGCTGCGCCGGCATCGACAGCCTGTTCGCGGTGCTGGCGGCGCGCAAGGTCGTGCTGGCCATACTCTCCGACTATCCGGCGGAGCGCAAACTGCGCGCACTGGGACTTTCCGCCGACATCATGGTGTCGGCGGACGACCACGACGTCGGTTCGATGAAGCCGCATCCCGCGGGCTTGGCGAAGATCCTGTCGCAGGCGAACGTCGAACCGGACCGGGCGGTGATGGTCGGGGACAGGGTAGACCGCGACTGGGCGGTTGCCGACAAGCTTGGCGTCCGGGCGCTGATCCGCTCGCCGCGTCCGGTGAGCGGGATCGATACGTTCGCCAGTTACCGGGAGCCGGTATTCCGGCTGCATTCGTGAAAGGCATGGCCGGTGCGTAACAATCACATGCCTGCACGCCTGAGGGATATGACGATCGTCCGGTATTTCGTTTTCGGCTCGGTTGCCGCGCTGGTGCAACTGGTGGCGCTGGTGGCATTCGTCGAGTTCGGCGGCCTGCGGGTACCGGTTTCCTCAACGCTTGCCTATGCGGCAGCGGTCGTGGTCAACTATCTCCTGCAGCGCAACTTCACCTTCCGGTCGGAAGGGCGGCATGAGGTCGAGTTTCCGAAGTTCGTGATCATATCGCTGGGCGGCCTGCTGATAAACTACGTGCTGATGTCGGTCTTTTCCGCGCATTTCTACTACGTATTCGCCCAGTGCGTCTCGTTGGGCATTGTTTTCATTTACAATTACGAAGCAAACAGGCGGTTCGTATTCTAGGCACCTGCCGACGGGGCAGGGTCATGTGGAGAGGCGCAATGCGTTTGGCTCTGGTGCAGGCTGGACTTGGGGCAGGCGGCGCGGAACGCGTCGTGAGCCTGATTGCCGCCGATCGTTGCGCGCGTGGCGACGAGGTGCATGTGCTTGCCTTCGTCGCCCCCGGGGAGAAGAGCTATTTCCCGCTGCCTCCCGAGGTCGTCGTTCACCGGTTGGGCGATGCGACCCGGGAGCGCCGACGCCCCGGCATATGGGGCAGCCTCGGAAGGGTTCGCAAGCTCCGGGCCGAATTGCAGGCGCTGCAGCCCGACCTGGTGGTATCGTTCCTGACCAAGATCAACACGCTCAGCCTGCTGGCGACCACGGGTCTTGACGTGCCGACGGTGATTTCGGAGCGGAACAACCCTCAGGTCCAGCAGAAGCACATTCTCTGGCGGCTGGTCGAGCCGCTGGTACGAGGGCAGGCGACACGGATGGTGTTGCAGACGACGGCAATCCTGCAGACGATCCCGCAACCGCTCCGGGACCGGGCGGAGGTCATCTGCAACCCCTGCGATGCGGGCGAACAAAGGGCAGGGCCGCCGCCATCCGCCGGCGTACGCAGGATCGTGGCAGTCGGACGACTGGTGGAGCAGAAGGGTTTCGACCTGCTGGTCGACGCGTTTTCCGAGGTGGCCTCCGCTTTCCCCGACTGGTCGCTGACGATCCATGGTGAAGGCCCGGAGCGGGAGCGCCTTCAGGAACGGATCGACAAGCGCGAAATGCAAGGGGCGATACGCCTTGCCGGCGTCACCAGGAGGCCGGGAGAATGGATCGAGGGCGCGTCGGTCTTTGTGCTCAGTTCGCGCTACGAGGGATTTCCGAACGTGCTGATCGAAGCGATGGCTGCCGGGATCCCGGTGATTGCCACGCGTTGCGATTTCGGTCCGGGCGATATCGTCGGGGATGGCGTATCGGGGCTGCTGGTGGCGGTCGACGATGTCGACGCGCTTGCGGCTGCCCTGCGGCGGATGATGGCTGATGCGGAACTGCGCGCCTCCCTGCCGCCATCAGGGCGGCTTGCGGTCGCACGTTTCTCGACCGAGGCGATCATGTCGCAATGGGACACATGCTTTCGCCGGGCGCTCCGCGACCATCGATCGCGAACACGGGCCTTTCCCACGCCGGCGGGAGAAAAGGAATGACCGCAGGGGAAACCGCACGACAGGATGCGGCGCATGCCCATGGCGATGGCGGGGCATTTTCCCGGATGCTGCTGCATATCGGCTATCACAAGACTGGATCGACCTATCTCCAGGACCACCTCTTCCAGCCCGAAAACGGCTTTTCGCGGGAGATCGGCGCCGATCGCACTCGGATCGTCCGGGATTTCGTGTTTCCCGACAATTTCTGTTTCGATCCCGAGGCGATGCGGCAGGCCTACCGGCCCTTTGTCGAGGCTGCCGATGCCGGCGGCCTGCGGTTTGTCCTCAGCCATGAGCGTCTCTCGGGCTATCCGCCGAGCGGCGGTTATGACCGCTTGCTGATCGCCGATCGCCTGGCCCGTACCTTTCCGGAAGCACGGGTGCTGATTGTGCTGCGCGAGCAGGTGTCGCTGATCCGGTCGGTTTACAGCCAGTACATCACAGATGGCGGCTATCTCTCGCTCGGACGCTTCCTGGAGGTGCCGGAACCGAAGCTCGGCCGCATGCCGGGTTTCCGTCTGGAACTCTATGAGTTCGACCGGATGATCCGGCACTACCAGGCGCTTTTCGGGCGCGAGCGCGTGCTGGTCCTGCCGTTCGAGAAGATGGTGCGTGCGCTGCCGGGCTTTCTCGCGGACATCACCGGCTTCGTCGATCTTCCCGCAGTGAAGGCGGTTACGGAGGTGGTGGCCAACCAGCGCCGGCCAATGACCATGCAGCTGGCGCAGCGTTGGGCCAACCGGCATTTCTCCAATACCGAACTCAGCCGTGGCGGGGCGATCGCGATCGCCCGGTTCCCCCGCCGGTTCGCGCGCCTCGAGCCGTTCTTCCGCCTGTGCACGCCGAGGCAGGTCGACGCCTCGCTGCACGGGGCGATCGAGCGCGACATCAGGGCGTTCGTCGGGGCCTACTACGTCGAAAGCAACCGCAGGACCGCGGAACTGATCGACGTCGATCTCGGGCAATACGGCTACATGGCCTGATGGGGGGCGTTTGGCGGTGTCGCCGCCCCGCCGCCCTGGGCCGGATGCGTGATGGCAATGACGGCGTCATCGACGCTGAAACTGCTGCGCGCGACGATATCGGATGCCCCGGCGGCCTTCAGCAGGTCGCGGGCACGGTCGTGAAGCCTGGCATATTGCACGCGGATGCCTGCGGCGTGCATCGCGTTGTCGAACTCGAGCAGGGAATCGAGGGCACTGCTGTCGAAGTCAGAGCTTTCCTCGAGGCTGAGAACGATCGCCTTTATCGGGCCGATCTCGCTGGCTTCGGCGGCGATCTTGTTCAGCATCCGGTCGGCATTGGCGAAGAACAGCGGTTCGATCGGACGGAAAATGGCGATTTCAGGCACTTCGGACGCCTCGGGGTGGCGGGCGACATCGACGAAATTGTGACTGTCGCCGACCCGACCGAGGCGCGCCACCACCGGATCGGACATCCGCTGGATCACCGCGGCAAGGGAGAGGACGATCGCCGCCATCATGCCGTCGAGAACGCCGAACAGCAACACGCCGGCGGCAGCCGCGAGCGCGATGTATTGATCGCGGCCAAGCCTCCACAGGCGGATCAGCGGCGCGGGATTGACCGAATGGATGAGCGCCGAGATGACCACCGCCGCCAGCACCGGGTTGGGCAGGTGGGCGACGAGGTTGTCGGCAAAGGCGATGAGGATGGCAAGGCCGATGCCTGCGACGATGCCGGTCGCCCGCGTTCGCGCATGCGCCGCCTCGGCCGCCTGGCCAGCCGAAAAACCCGCGCCGATCGGCATGCCCTGGACGACGGTGCTGGCGAGGTTGGTGATCCCGAGCGCCCCGAGTTCGCGATTGGCGTCGGTCTTTTCGTGGTTTCTCAGCGCCAGCGGGCGGATCGTTCCCCAGGACTCGGCAAACAGGATGAGCACGAGGGGGATTGCGTAGGGCGCGACCCGCAAGGCATCCGGCAACTGCTGCATGGAGAAGGAGGGCAGTTCCGGTACCAGCCCGATCGGTCCGACCAGCGCGACGCCGCGCTCGCCAAGCTGCAGAAGATAGGAGGCGGCGATGCCGGCGGCAAGCACCAGGAAGGGCCCGGGAATTGCGGGGAATCGGCGCAATAGCAGCAGCACGAACAGCGACACAAGGCCGACGGCCATGCTCGTCAGGTTCCAGTGCGAATAGGCGGCAAACAGCCTGCCGAGCAGCAGCAGGATATGCGGCGCCTCCACGGTGATGCCCGTCATCACCGGCAATTGCCGGATGATGATGGTGATCGCCAGTCCGAAGGCGAAGCCGTGAAGCACGGGCCTCGAGATGAAGCCGACCAGGCCGCCGAGCCTCAGCAGCGCGGCGAAAACGAAGACTATCCCGATCAGTGCGGTGATGATCGTCGCCAGTGCGGCCTTGTCGCTCATGGTCCCGTGAACTGTTGCAAGGGTGGCGGCGAGAATTGCCGCGGCGGACGAGGTCGGCGAGACGATGGAGTAACGGCTGCGCCCGATCAGGGCATAGGTCAGGCAGCCGGCGATGGTCGCGAATATCGCCCGTTGTGGCGGCAAGCCGGCGATGGCGGCATAGGCGACGGCTTCGGGCAATAGCAGTCCCGCGACCGAGATGCCGGCGACCAGATCCGCCTTGGGAAACGAGAGCATCCACCCTCCGTCAGTGTTTGCGCGGCGCCAGAACGGCCTCCGACAGCTTGCGGATGGTGGAGCGCACTGATCTGCGGAGCCTCATCTGGAAGATGACTATGAACCGGCATTATTCGCAAGGTCTAATGTGACGGTGGCGTTTGCCCGGCGCCGGGGATAGCGGCGGTGCAGTATATCGTTAGTTGTTTCATGTCTTGATAAAATGCAACCAGGTAGTGTATTGTGGAATTGGGCTTTGGGCAACGGGCGCTACGCCGGGATATCGCGACGTGACCGCCTCCGCCCTCCGGCAGTTGATCGAAGCCGCGTAATGATGGGCGGTAGACATCCGCACTTGTCCGTACCGGGGGAAAACCATGGCCAAGCGGAAGAGCAGGAAGTACGCGCCGGAACAGCCGGCTTCAGGTCAAGCTGACGGGTCACCAGTCAACTCTGCCGTCCAGCCTATCGAGTATCGCGAACTGCTCCGTCGGCTGGCCGATCCCGATGTGCCGAAGGAAGACCTGCTGCCCTATCTCGAAACCCGGTTCCACGAGCACGCGCATGAGAGGCGACCGATACGCGTCGGCCTGGCGCCCGCTCTCTTTCCAAATGAACTCGTCACCTACGAGGAACCGGAGTCGGTCAATGCCCGGGCTCGCGGCAACTGGGTGCTTGGGACGCTCAATTCCGCCTATCGTCAACGCCGGCTTACCACGTTTAACCGGCGGGTCGCTGCGCGCGATCCCCGGCCAATCATCATGGCGGAAGGCGATTCCTGGTTCCAGTATCCGCTAGTTCTCGATGACACGATCGATCACCTGAGCGACAGCTACACCATCTTCTGCATGAGCGGCGCCGGCGACGAACTGCGCGGAATGGCCGGAGCCATGGAGTTCGTCGATCTCTGGAAGAACCTCAGGAATATCCGCAAGCTGAAGGTCCGGGCACTGCTGCTGTCGGCCGGCGGCAACGACATCGTCGGCGCGCAGTTTGCCGGGATCCTGAGGCCGTTCGCCAAGGGGCAATCAGCGCGCGACAGCCTCGATGCGGCCGCATGGAAAAGAAAGCTGGAGGAACTGCGCGACGGCTACCGCCGCGTGCTCAAGGCATTTCGCACCCTCGACGCATCGGTGCCGATCCTCTTCCACGCCTATGACTATGCCAATCCATTGCCCGCGCAGGGGCCGGGATGGCCGCGGGATGGCTGGCTGGGCGCGCCGATGCGCGGCCGTGGTTATGCGGACGGGCCGCTGCAGGCGGAAATCGTCAAGGAACTGCTGGAGGACGTCAATATCGCCTTCAAGCAACTCGCGGACGAGGAGCCGGGCGTGCATTTCGTCGACAACCGCACGGTCGTCAAGGGACGCTGGTTCGACGAACTGCATCCGACCGACGACGGCTTCCGGGATGTTGCGGCCAACTTCCGCAAGTCCCTTCACGAGCTCGGCATCAGATAGGGAGGATTACAATGCTGCAATCCTGGGATAGCTGGTGCGCCAGCCTGCATGCCGGACGACATCTGAGCTCCGAGCGGGCTGCCTCCGTCCTCGATGCGCAGTTCGCTCCCTTCCCGGAAAACGGCGGCAACGGAAAATTGCTCGGCATGATCGACAATGCCGTGCTCAACGTTAGACCCGATCCTGTCGATTTCCGCGATCGCTACTACGAGCCGGGGCTGATCGAGATCGGCACCACTCTGCCGCCGCCCGATCTCGCCAGGCTCGGGCTGGCGGTGCGCAACCAGGGCGCCGAGGGAAGCTGCACAGGTCAGGCGTTGGGGGCGGTCATCGACCTGCAGAACATCGCCCGCAACCAGGCGGGGGCGGATGTGCCGTTGCGGGTGAGCGCGCGCATGCTCTACGAACAGGCCCGGCTGTTCGACGAGTATGCCGAAGACAGGCTCCCGGGTTCGAGCGCCCGCGGCGCGATCAAGGGCTTCTACCATCACGGGGTATGCGCGTCGGAACTTGCGCCTTACCTCGACGGCGACACGTCCTACCAGTTGACGGTCGATATGGCCAAGGACGCCAGGAAGGTAACGCTCGGCGCCTATTTCCGCCTGCGCCACGTGCTCAACCACTACCACGCGGCCTTGAACGAGGCCAAGGCGATCTATTGCACGGCGATGATCCACAGCGGCTGGGAATCCGCCGAGGTCGCAAGGAATGGCGGACGCATCGACCTGCCGAAAGGGGGCGCGGCGATGGCGCAAATGCGCGGGGCACATGCCTTCGCCATCGTCGGTTACGATTGCCATGGCTTCATCCTGCTGAATTCCTGGGGCGAAGGCTGGGGCGGGTTCGACTGGGCCAGCGCCCTTCCGCCGCCGCCGGCAGGAAGCGCTACGACCGGAGCGGCGCCGGGAATGGCGCACTGGTCCTACGAGGATTGGAGCGCCCATGTGCTCGATGCCTGGGTTCTGCGCCTGCAGGCGCCGGTCGGGCGTCCTTCGGGATTTGCCGGTGGCTACCGCAGCGTCGCCAGGCAGGAACTGAAGCCCGGAGCCGGTCGATCGCGCGGATCCGAGCCCAACCTCAATATCCTCGGGCACTACATCCACCTCAAGGACGGGCTCTATTCCGCCGAACCGCCCTACGCCTCGTCGAAGGAGGCTGTGGCCGAAACGATCCATCATCTGACGGATGGGGCAGGGGCGGACAAATACGATCACGTGGTGTTCTACGCCCATGGCGGGATCAACAATCTCGATAATGCGGTCGCACGCGCGGCGGCGATGGTCGACGGCTTCAAGCGCAATCGCGTTTGGCCGATCTTCTACCTGTGGCGCACCGGGCTCGGCGACGTTGCCGAGGATCTCATCGGACGCGTCTGGGGCATGGCCGCGGAGCGAGCGGCCGGCCTCACCGATCTCACCGATACCCTGATCGAGGCGTCCTCGCGCACCCTCGTCGCGCCTTTCTGGAGGGAGATGAAGGCCGATGCCGAGCTCAACTCCGACATGGCGTGCGGTGGAGACGGCTGGCGCGCCACCCTCGCTATCGTCAAAGCGGTCAGCGCCCGTGGCAAGCGCCGTCCTTTGCCGGTGCATTTCATCGGTCATAGCGCCGGCACGATCCTGCTCGCCGAGATGTTCCACCGTGCGCTGGAGGACAAGTTCGATCTCGCGGGCAGGACCGGAACGGTAAGCCTGTTTGCGCCGGCCTGCGACGTACACAGCTTCGACACCACGTTGAAGCCGATCGCGCTGGGCCTGACCGGCAAGCGTGAGCCTTTTGCCGTGTACAATCTGACCGACAGGGCCGAGCAGGCCGACAGCGTCGCGGCCCTCTACCGCAAGTCGCTGCTCTATCTCGTGTCGAATGCTCTCGAGGAACGGCGCGGTACGCCGATCGCGGGCATGGACATCCATATGCCGGCGAAGAGCATCGATGGGATCGCCTATCATCTTGCCGGCGCCATCGGCCGCAACGGGCGCGCGTTGCAGCGGCAGGCAAGCCGATCGACCACCCATGGCGGTTTCGACAACGACCCGCAGACGATGAACCACGTGCTGGCGCGCATCGTCGGCGCCTCCGGTCCGGATGCCCTGAAGCGTGGCTTCAATTCGGTGGAGCTGTCGAGCGACCTGTTCTGAGGTTCGGCGCCGCTCGAGCCCGACCGGGCAGTATGCCCTTTTCGGCAAGAGGTTTCCGCTTCACTCGAATATGCGCCGGATGCCGGTTGCTTTTGGCAGCGCTTCGAACGATGAATGCGTGGACTATCGGGTGACTTCCTGCCCGCGGCGTGACGTTTCTCTGCAGGGCAGCCCGACTTGACCACCTTTCTTGCACTTCTGTCCCTCTTCCTGGTGGCGCTCGGGGCGGCGAGCGTTTTGCCCATGCAATCGGAACCGGTATTCGTCGGCCTGGTGCTGAGTGGCGGCTTTCCGCTGTGGGCACTGGTGACGGTGGCGAGCGTGGGAAACATTCTCGGGGCGGTGATCAACTGGGTGATCGGACGCGGCATCGAGCGCTTTCGTGACCGCCGATGGTTTCCGGTCAGCGGTGCCGCGCTCGACCGCGCATCGGGCTGGTATCACCGCTACGGGCGCTGGTCGCTGCTTCTGTCATGGATGCCGATCTTCGGCGATGCGCTGACGGTGGTCGCCGGCCTGCTGCGGGAGCCGCTCGTCACTTTTGTGCCGCTGGTGGCGATCGGCAAGATCGGACGATATCTCGTCCTCGCCTATGCGACGCTGCAAGTAGCCTCCTGACATCTGCCTCGGTTTGTCTTGCTCGGCGCTGTCGTCATCGGGCTGGCGGTCGGATCGTACTTCGGCTACCTGCAGTTCAGCGGCAACTTCCATACGGTGCTTGCCGGCGAACTTTACGGTACGGGCCGACCGACGCGCCAGCCTTTGACTTCATGAAATAGCTCTGCGACAAACTTCGACCATGAACCTAAATTTACACGGTACGGATTACGCACAGCTTCGCGCCTTCATCGCAATTGCTGAGGCTTCAAGTTTTAGCCGCGCTGCTGAAAGCCTCGGCGTGACGCCTTCGTCGCTTAGCCAGACGATGCGTGCATTAGAGGAGCGCCTTGGGCTACGGCTACTTAACCGCACAACACGAAGCGTAGCATTAACGCCAGCTGGAGAGGCCCTGTTTTTACGCCTACGGCCTGCCGTGGACGAGATACAATCGGCGCTGAGTGATGCTCTTCATTTTCGCGACAAGCCCGCCGGTGTTGTGCGCATTCATTCGGCACGCATGGCTGCCGCAGCCTATCTCGCACCCCATTTGGGCCGCTTTCGCAGAGCTTTTCCGCAGGTCATCCTCGATATAACGGTCGATGACGCAGTTGTTGATATCGTCGCTGGTGGCTATGACATTGGAATTCGTCCAAGAGAAGTACTTGAGCGCGATCTGGTCGCCGTTCAAATCGGACGAGAGCTGTGTCAGTACCCCGTTGCAACACCTGCCTATCTTGAAAGAGCAGGCGTGCCGCTTTCACCTCAAGACCTGATGGCCCATGATTGCATTCTCTGGCGCTGGTCGGGGCGCAGCAGGCCCTATGCCTGGGAGTTCCATTGCGAAGGCCAATGGTTTGAAATATCCCCGAAACCAGCTTTGATTATCGATGACCGTGCATTGATGCTGCGGGCTTGCCTCGACAGCTGCGGTATCGCCTTTGCAACCAATCTGGAGATTGGTTTACACGTCGCACATGGCCGATTGATGAAATTAATGCCCGACTACTGCAAGAGCTTCGAGGGCTATCATCTCTGCTATCCGCAGCAGCGCCAAATGGCGCCAGCCCTTCGCACATTCATTGATTTCATACGCGAGGCATCTCAGCACACAGTCGCACCCAACATTGTGTAGCGCAGCTAACAAACCCTGATAAAAATCGGCTGATTATTTATCCGGACAAACATGAGACACCTTCTTTCGACGGTTCACCCGTCATCATCAAGAAGGAGTTTCCCCCATGAGTAAAACATCACTGGTCTTGGCTTCAGCCATAATCCTGAGCTCTTACAGCCAAGCATCTTCTGCGCAGTTCAGCACCCAAGGTGTCATCAAGTCCATTCATCGCAATGACCATGTGGTTCATCTGAATGGCGGCGATGCCTATCGTCTACCAACAGGCGCCGACATTTCCCAACTCCGCCCTGGCGACCACGTCACGCTCGGTTGGAATTCGCAGCATCCAGCAACCTACCCGCCGCTATCGAGCGACAACAAGCAGGTTTGGTTGCTGCAGGCGGAAAGCCTGTCCCCCAACCAATAAGCTTCCCCGCTCACATGCCGATCGAAATGCTTGGATCATTTGTCCAAGCATTTCTGCGGACCCAACTCCCTAGGAACAATCTAGCATCGTGAGGATCGACCATGGATAACATTCGCGGCAAGACCATTCTCATAACCGGCGCATCAAGCGGTATCGGCGAAGAAACCGCCAAAACACTTGCCGAGCACGGCGCCAACGTAATGATTGGAGCAAGGCGTACAGACCGCCTTGAAGCGCTCGCCAATCAGATCATCATTGAAGGAGGCGTTGTTAATTGGCAGGAACTCGACGTCACCTCCCAATACAGCCTGCAGCGCTTTGCAAATGCCGCGCTCACACACTTCGGCTCAATTGATGTGCTCGTCAATAACGCCGGTGTTATGCCCCTTTCACTCGTCTCCAGCCTCAAGATTGATGAATGGGATAGAATGATCGACGTCAATATCAAGGGCATTCTCTATGGCATTGCTGCCGTGCTTCCAACAATGCAGCGCCAGCAGGCAGGCCAGATCATCAACATCGCATCGATAGGCGGATTAGCCGTCTCTCCCACTGCCGCTGTCTACTGCGCGACAAAATATGCGGTGCGCGCCATTTCCGATGGCCTGCGGCAAGAAAACGATAAAATCCGGGTCACCTGCGTCTATCCGGGCGTGGTGGAATCAGAATTGGCATCCACCATCACCGATCCGTTTGCTGCAAAGGCTATGGAGGAATTTCGCGCCATCGCTTTGAAGCCATCGGCCATCGCCAATGCCATCGCCCATGTCATCAACCAACCCGCAGACGTGGACACTTCAGAAATCGTCGTGCGGCCAAGGGCGAGCACCTGAAATGCGCGCTCACGGTGCAATTTGACGAACAGGGCCAACAGAAAGGTATTTCGCATGACAAGCAAAGCCAAAGTTTTATCGAGCGTTATCCTCCTGACCGTGGCAGCAGCTTCCTCACAGGCCGATGCAAGAACATTGGATGAGAGAATTGATTAGGTGCGCAGCCTTGCTGCTTATCGGCACAGCAGCGACAACCACATTTTTCATGGGCAAGGGAGAAGCTCAGATGATCAATCCAAAGCCGCGCGAACAAATGAGCGAACCTGCTGATAAAAGCCATCCCTTTGTTGGAATGTGGAAAACCAGCGATGGCTACATTCGCCACAATCTCCTATCGAATGGCCGATACGACGAAGCCAGAGGAACCCGTGAAAGCGCCTACCAAGGCCGGTACGAAGTGCGAGGCACCTATATCTACTATTGGGACGATACTGGTTTCACAGCCGACGGCGACTTCATCGACGACGTTCTGCACCACGCCGGAATGATCCTCTATCGCGACGATAAACAGGGAGTGACCCAACTTAACTTCAGCGGAAGCCGCCGAACTGGTGGTCACATATCGCGTCGGCGGTTTCGCCGACGACCTTCGGCAGAGCGTGACGAACCGGCGGAAGGAGACCTTCTGTCCCCTTCCGCCCGGGATATCAACCTCGCGCCTTAGCGATCGCCTTCTTCAGCGCCTTCTCGTCGAGAAAGCCCGGATAGACCGCCGACCCGATGACAAAGGACGGGGTGCCGGAAAAGTTGAAGGCCAGCGCCTGACCGTAGTTGCGGTCGAGCAGACCGGATATCTTGGTGTTGTGCTTGTTTACCGCGGCGGCGATGTCGTCCATCTTCAGCCCGATGCCGGTCAGCGCCTTTTCCACCGTCTCTTCGTCGAGCTTGCCCGGCGACATCATTACCGCATTCAGCGCGGGCGCATATTTTCCGATCTGCGCCGCGCCCAGAACGGCTTGCGCCGCAAAGACCGAAGCGGGGCCGAAGACCGGCCAATCCTTGAGGACGAGGCGGATCTTGCCATCGTTCTTCACGATCTTTTCAAGGATCGGATGCACCTTGCGGCAGTAGGCGCACTGGTAATCGAAGTACTCGACGATGGTCACGTCGCCCTTCGGGTTGCCGAGTACCGGCGCGTCCTTGTCGAAGAACACCTCCTCTTTGCTCAGGCCCTGGGCGGCTGCCAGCCGCGGCGCGGCAATCGCGGTCGCTGCCCCGCCGATGGTCGCGATCATCATGTTTCTGCGTGTGATCATCAGATCGTTCCCTGTCCTGATTGTTCTGCGTTCAAGACCACAACGCGCGATCCCTTCGGGACGCGTCGATGGAGGTCGATGATATCGTGATTGAAAAGCCGGATGCAGCCCGAAGACACCGACTTGCCGATCGTCCATGGCTCGGTGGTGCCGTGGATACGGTACAGGGTATCGTTACCGTCCTTGTAAAGGTAGAGCGCGCGTGCGCCAAGCGGGTTGCGGATGCCGCCCTCGAGGCCGCCGGCGAGCGGGCCGTAGCGTTCCGGTTCGCGCTTGATCATGTTCGGCGTGGGTGTCCAGCGAGGCCATTGCGCCTTGCGCTCGATCCTCGCTTCTCCCTGGAACTCGAGGCCGGCTTTCGCCACGCCGACGCCGTAGCGCATCGCCTTGCCGTTTTCCATGACCAGATAGAGAAAGCGCGCGTGGGGATCGACCACGATGGTGCCGGGTGGCTCCGCGGTGCGGTAGTCGACGAGCTGGCGCAGATACTTCGGATCGACTTTCGCAACGTCGATGCCGGGGATGGTGTTTTCTCCGTCGTGGATGGCGGAATACATGCTGACCGTCGAGGCGGGGATGACGGGTGCTGTGGACTTGGGCCCCTCACTGCTCGTCTGCGCGCAGGAGGAGAGCGCAAGCGCAAGCCCGATGAGCAGGGAGCCCGTCAGCGGAGGTCGGGTAATGGGCAGTCGCATTCAGGTTCAATCCTTGTTTTCGGTAGGCTTTGTCAGCCGGGAGATCTTGTCGACGAGAACCTCGCGTGAGATCTCGCCGAGATGGGAGTTGCGTAAACTGCCGTCGGCGCCGAGGAAGAGCGTGGTCGGCATGCCCGGGGCGGCGTAGTGGCGGGAGAGTTCCGAGAACTGGTCGAGAAGCAGGGTTTCGATCGCGATACCTTCGGCATCCAGATATGCCTCGATCGTCTGGCGGCCCTCGCCCTGGTTGGCAAAGATGAAATCGACATCGGGGTTTTGGCGGGCGATCTCCACCAGCAGCGGCATTTCGCGGCGGCAGGGCGGACACCATGTGGCCCAGAGATTGACGACGGCAGTGCGGTTGGCGCGCTCCGACAGGTTGATCGGACGGCCGTCGAGGGTCGTGAACCATCGGTCCGGTGCCGGGGGCGCGGCCTTGGTGCCGGAAATCTCCCATGTCACCAGCCAGACGAAACCGCCGGCAGCAATCGCCATCATCGCCCAGGGCACGGCGGGCATTGCCTTGCGGGCGAGAAGTATCAGCGCGATCGATACGCCACATAATCCGCCGATCCAGGAAAAGCCGCCCTGCCAGACGGCGAAGATCCGCCACGGCTCGACAATGAAGCTGTCGAGATAAAGGAGCACGTGACCGGCGCGCGCCATCACCAGCCCCAATAGCAGGGCCACGCCCGACCAGCGATCAAGACGCCGGTCCACCTTTGCGCTCAGGAAAGCCGTCGCGATCAGGAAGGTGACGATACCGAGAATGACGGCAAATCTCTCCGCTGAAAACATGAGCGGGCCGATGGATATCGCGTTCATCGGATTGCCGCCCTGGCTGTTGCGGCCGATGCAACGAGGTTGTCGATGGTCACCTCGCCGACCAGCCTTGTCCCGGCGACTTCTGATTTCTGCGCGTCGAAAAAGATCAGCGTCGGGGGGCCGGCGACCGACAGCGCGCGCATCAGGGCCCCGTTTTCCGCATCCATTTGCGTGAGATCGACCTGCAGCAGTTGAAGGCGATCAAGGCCACTGCCGACCGCCGCGTCGGGCAGCACCCGGCGTTCGATCTGACGGCAGGTGACGCACCAGTCGGCGGTGACATAGACCAGCGTTGGGCGATTGCCGGAAGCGTCCTGCAATGAAGCCTCGAGATCGGCCACAGAGGTGATTTTGGCAAAATCCGCCTTGCTCTTCCCGGTCGCCGCCTGCGCTTCAGCCTTGCCGCCGAAGACTGCGAGCGGGCGCAAGGGATCGGTCGCACCACCAGCGACGCCGACGCCAAGGACCGCACCGTAGATCGCCATGAGAAGCCCGGCCGATTTCGCCAGCCGGCGGGCACTGCCGGTTTCTGGACCGAGGCTGTCGAATGCGCCGACAAAGACGCCCGTGGTGACAAGGAGCGCCGACCAGAGGGCAAGGCTTGCTGACGGCGGGAGCAGCGGATCCGCGACCCAGAGCGCGGTTGCCAGAAAGAGGAAGCCGAAAACGATACGCATCTGCTCCATCCACGCCCCGGCCCGCGGCAACACGCCGACCCCGAAGGTACCGATCAGGATCAGCGGAATGCCCTTGCCGAGCCCGAGGGCGAAAAGCGCCGAGGCGCCGATGAGCAGGTCGCCGGACTGCGCCACATAGAGCAGCGCTCCGGCAAGCGGCGCAGTGACGCACGGACCGATGATGAAGGCGGAGGTGAAGCCGAGTGCTGCCGCCGAGCCGATGGAGGTGCGGGTCGAACCGGACCGTCCACCGAAACGGTTCGTCAGTGCTGCGGGCAGCTCCAGATTGAACAGGCCGAAGCTTGAGAGGCCGAGGGCGAGGAAGAGCGTGGCCAGGGCGCCGATGGCAAGCGGCGACTGCAGGTTTTGTCCGGACCAGGCGGCGACGATGCCAAGCAGGCTGAACGTCGCGGCAAGCGCCAGGACATAGACGGTGGAAAGGGCAAAGCCGCGTCGGGCCGTGGTCTGGCCACCGGTGCGGGTCAGCATCGCGATCACGATCGGATACATCGGGAAAACGCAAGGGGTGAAGGCGAGCAGGATCCCGAGACCGAGAAAGGCCGCGACGAGCAGGGAAATGCCGCCGCGCTCGACGAGGCTGCCGACCATCCCCGACGCGGCGTCGGGAGCGACGACAAAACCCGGCGCTTCGGGCGAGGATATCGCCGCGTCCGGCTCGTCGATCTTGCCTTGCTGCCAGCTGGACTGCGCCGGGAGTGAAAAGCCCCCCGGCAGTGCTCCGCCCTCGACGGCAAGTGTGCGGGTGTCGATCGTTCGCGTCGTCGGCGGATAGCAGAGCCCGTCTTCCTGGCACCCCTGATAGGTCAGGGTCAGGGTTGGCGCGTCAATGTTCGCAGTCGCTATCACGCTGTCATAGTAGACCTCGGTTCGCCCGAAACCCGGATCGTCCTTGAGGGTTCCGGCGGGCGTCTCAAGCGGGACGGCGCTGCCGGCGGCTTTTGCCGCCAGTTGATCGCGATAGAGATAGTATCCTTTCTCTATCGCCCAGGTGAGCGAAAGCCCGCCGTCGCCATTGCGGGACACGGTCAGGCGAAAGGCCTGGTCCATCGGTAGCGGAAGGGCTTGCACCGCCGCCGAGACGTTTGCGCTCAGCAATGAAAACACAAGCGCTAACGCAAATTTGAAATGCCGCATGCTGCGTCCTTCTTACGTTGGACATCCTTTTGAACGAGTGAGCGATCTCCCGGCGAGCTTAAGGTAGCCTTAAGCTCGCGGGGTCAGGGATGAAAGAGCGAACCGGTTCACGGAGGTGTGATGCGTATTCTGGTGGTGGAAGATGATGCGGTGCTGCTGGATGGCCTCAAGGTCGGGCTGCAGATGCTGGGCTTCACGGCCGATACCGTGTCGACGGCCGCCGATGCCGTCGAGGCCGCGAGCACCAACGTTTTCGATGCCATCGTGCTCGACCTGATGCTGCCGGATGGGTCCGGTCTCGACGTCGTCGAAAAGCTCAGGCGGGCCGGTGACCGCACGCCGGTTCTGCTGCTGACCGCCAAGGATACCGTCGCCGATCGCGTTGAAGGACTGGATGCCGGGGCCGACGACTATCTCGGCAAACCCTTCGATCTCGACGAGGTTGCGGCGCGTCTTCGCGCGATCGTCCGGCGGGCTCAGGGGCGGGCGGAAAGCCGGCTGCAGTGGAACGGGGTGACGCTCGACCCGGCGCGCATGAGCGTCGAGCGCGATGGCGAGGAGATCGGAATCTCGCGGCGGGAGTTCACCGTGCTGCACGCCCTGATGGAGCATCCCGGGGCGATCCAGTCGAAGTCGGCGCTCGAGCAGAGACTCTATGGCTGGCAGGAGGATGTCGAAAGCAACACGGTCGAAGTGCATGTGCACAAGGTCCGCGCCAAGCTCGGGCCGGAGTTCATCGAGACGGTGCGCGGGGTCGGCTACCGGTTGAAGGCGATATCATGAACTCGATCCGGCTGCGGCTTTTCGCGATCCTGCTGGCGACGACCGGTGCAGTGTGGCTGTTTGCCGTCGTCTGGATTTACCAGAGCACGCAGGCGGAGGTGGAACACGTGCTCGACGCGCGGCTGATGGAAGCTGCGCGCATGGTCAGTTCGCTGGTCACCGATCACCACATCGATGTCGAGGCGGCGATCGACGCTGCGACCAGAAAAGGTTCCGAAGGCGAATTCGAGACGGCGGGCGATGCCTACAGCCGCCAGCTTTCCTGCCAGATCTGGTCGCTGCAAGGCGCCCTTGTCAGCCGTTCGGAAAGCGCGCCGACAACCTCCCTTTCCGGGCATGAGACCGGGTTCGCCGATACCGATATCAATGGCGAGCGCTGGCGGGTCTATGCCGTGGTCAATCCCGAGCGCGGGGTACGCGTGCTCGTCGGCGACAGCCTGGAGATCCGCGACAGGCTGGTCAGCGACGTGGTCAAGGGCCTGCTGCTGCCGGCGCTCGTCATCCTGCCGCTCCTTGCCGCACTGATCTGGCTGAGTGTCGAACGCGGGCTTGCGCCGTTCAACCGGATCGCAGCCAGCCTTTCCGCCCGTGGTGCGACAGATCTGCATCCGCTCGAAGAGGCACCGGCGCCCCGCGAGATCCGGCCGGTGATTGCCGCGCTCAACAAGCTGTTCCGGCGCGTCGGCGAGGCGCGCGAGCGCGAACGGAATTTCACGGCCTACGCGGCGCACGAACTGAAGACGCCACTTGCTGGCCTGCGGACCCAGGCGCAGATCGCTATTCGCAGCGAGGACCGCGAGGCGCAACGCCAGGCGCTCGGCCACATCCTCACCAGCGTGGACCGTACCAGCCGCATGGTGCGGCAACTGATCGACATGGCTATCGTCGATTCCTCCAACAGCGCGGACGTTCTGGAGCAGGCGGACCTTGGCGTTCTTCTCGAGGATCTCGCTTCCGAGCTGGCAGGGCTCGCGGCGGCGAAGGATGTGCGTATCGAGATCGACAATGCCGGCCGGTTGCCGGCGGTCGTCACCGACCGCGCGCTGTTACGGCTGGCACTGCGCAATGTGCTGGAAAACGCGGTCCAGCATTCTCCTGAAGGAGCCATGGTCTATTGTCGCCTGACCGACGAAGGCCGGACTATCGGAATCGTGGTCCGCGACCGGGGAGCCGGGCTCGACCCGGAGGAGTTCGGTCGCGTTACCGAGCGGTTCTATCGCGGTTCGCAGGGCGTTGCATCGGGCAGCGGGCTGGGTCTTGCGATCGTGCAGATGGCGATGCGGCGGCTGAAAGGGAAGCTGGAATTTTCGAACGGCACCGATGGCGGTCTGGCGGTAAAGATCAGCCTTGCTGCAACATCTGCCTGAGGGCAGGTGAACGGAAGAGAGGAAGCGATCCGCCAGCCTTTGAAGCGGGGAGACGGGCGCTATATCGCTCTGGATCGCTGTTTGTGGGGGAACGGGGGCGAGGCGAGTGGGGAAGCACTGAAAAGCACAGGAGATGTGCCTCATGGCTGACAATGAAACACGATCCCACGATCACGACGAACACCTCGATCATTCGCATGACGGCCCGGACGCAGGCGGCCCAACGACCGTAAAGGATCCGGTTTGTGGAATGACGGTCGATCCGGCGACCTCCAGGTTCCGCGCGACCTATCACGGCAGGGTCTTTCATTTCTGCTCGGCGAAGTGCCGCGGCAAGTTTCTGGCCGCGCCGGAAAGCTATTCCGGTGAAGCACCAGCCGCGGCCCCGGTCGCCCGGGCCATTCGCGCGGGCGGGCTTCCCGAGGGCACGATCTACACCTGTCCGATGCATCCGGAGATCCGCAGTACGGAGCCGGGCACCTGCCCGATCTGCGGCATGGCGCTTGAGCCGGAAGTGCCGACGCCCGACAACGACCCGAGCGGTGAACTCAGGGACATGACCCGGCGCTTCTGGTTCGGTCTGGCCTTGACCATTCCGGTCTTCATCCTCGAGATGGGCTCGCACCTCCTCAACATTCACATCTTCACCAGCCAGCAGACATCGAACTGGATCCAGCTCGTGCTCGCCACGCCGGTGGTGCTGTGGGCGGGATGGCCGTTCTTCCAGCGCGGCTGGGCCTCGCTGGTCTCCCGCAATCTCAACATGTTCACCCTGATCGCGCTCGGCACCGGGGTCGCCTGGCTCTACAGCGTCATCGGCACCGTTGTGCCCGACCTGTTTCCCCCGACGTTTCGCGGGGCGGACGGCTCGGTGGCGGTCTATTTCGAGGCCGCGTCGGTCATCACGGTGCTGGTCCTGCTCGGGCAGGTGCTGGAACTGAAGGCCCGGGAACAGACCGGTGGCGCCATCCGGGCGCTGCTCGACCTCGCGCCCAAGGTGGCGCGGCGGGTACGCGCCGACGGCACCGACGAGGATGTTGCGCTCGAAGACGTCGTCGTCGGCGACCGGCTGAGGGTGCGGCCGGGTGAGAAGGTGCCGGTCGACGGCAAGCTGGTCGAGGGCCGAAGCGCCGTCGATGAGTCGATGGTGACCGGTGAATCCCTGCCTGTCACCAAGGAGGTGGGGGCGCAGGTCATCGGCGGTACGCTCAATCAGACCGGCAGTTTCGTCATGGTCGCCGGCAAGGTCGGCCGCGATACCATGCTCGCGCAGATCGTGCAGATGGTGGCCGAGGCCCAGCGTTCGCGTGCGCCGATCCAGCGACTTGCCGATCAGGTGTCGGGCTGGTTCGTTCCCGCGGTCATCGCGGTGGCGATCGTCGCGTTCTTCGCCTGGTACATCTTCGGCCCCGAGCCCCGTTTCGCCCATGGACTGATCGCCGCGGTGGCCGTGCTGATCATCGCCTGTCCCTGTGCGCTCGGCCTGGCGACGCCGATGTCGATCATGGTCGGGATCGGCCGTGGTGCCCGGCTCGGGGTGCTGATCAAGAATGCCGAAGCGCTCGAGCGCATGGAGAAGGTCGACACGCTGGTTGTCGACAAGACGGGGACGTTGACGGAAGGGAAGCCCGAGGTGGTGGCGCTGGAAGGCAGAGGCGGCGTTGACGACCACGAGCTTCTGCGTCTGGCGGCGACGCTCGAGCGGGCGAGCGAACATCCGCTGGCAACGGCGATCGTCACGGCCGCCACCGATCGCCACATCGCACTCGGCGAAGCGACGGATTTCAACAGCCCCGTCGGCAAGGGCGTGACCGGAACCGTCGATGGCCGCAGGATCGTCATCGGCAGCCAGCGCATCATGGAGGAGATGGGTGTCGATGTGACCCCCTTGCTGCCGCGGGCGGAAGTGCTGCGCGGCGAGGCGGCAACCGTCATATTCGCGGCGATAGACGGCAAGGCCGGTGGCCTGCTTGGCATAGCCGACCCGATCAAGAAGACGACGCCCGAGGCGATCAAGGCGCTGAAATCGGAGGGTATTCGCGTTGTCATGCTGACCGGCGACAATCGTACGACCGCGAATGCGGTCGCCCGCCATCTCGGCATCGACGAGGTCGAGGCGGAAATCCTCCCCGAAGACAAGGGCAAGGTGGTCAAGCGGTTCCGCGACGAAGGCCGTATCGTCGCCATGGCAGGCGACGGCGTCAACGATGCCCCGGCGCTTGCGGCCGCCGATGTCGGCATTGCCATGGGCACCGGCACCGACGTGGCGATGGAGAGCGCCGGGGTAACGCTGCTCAAGGGCGACCTCAGGGGGATCGTGCGGGCCCGCCAGCTCAGCCACGCGACGATGGGCAACATCCGGCAGAACCTGTTCTTTGCTTTCATCTACAATGCTGCCGGGGTGCCGATCGCTGCGGGCGTCCTCTATCCGGCATTCGGCCTGCTGCTGTCGCCGATCATCGCGGCGCTGGCGATGGCACTGTCGTCGGTGAGCGTCATCTTCAATGCGCTGCGGCTGCGCCACGTCGAGATCGAGTAGCCCTGTCGCTGGCCATTTTTCTCCATTTTGGGCAATCGGATCCGGATTGGGCTTTGCCTCTGCCGTCCGCGGCCTCTGTTATGGCGGCTCATTGGTTTCGGGAGTAGACTGACGATGGCTCGGCGGCCGGAATTCCGGGGGCATCGTAGAAGGAGATTTGGCGATGTCGTTGGTCAGGAATATCGTTCTGGTCCACGGTGCCTGGGCCGATGCCTCCCACTGGCGCCATGTCATCCCGACGCTGCATTCGAAGGGCTTCAACCTCGCCGCCGTCCAGAACCCGCTGACCTCGCTTGCGGACGACATCGACCGTACCTCTCGGCTCGTCGCCGCGCAGAACGGCCCCACGCTGCTGGTCGGCCATTCCTACGGCGGCGCCGTCATCACCGGTGTCGGGCATCAGCGCAATGTCGCCGGCCTGGTCTTTGTCGCCGCCTTCGCCCCCGACGAGGGCGAGAGCCTGTCCACCATTCTCGCCCGCCGCGAACAGCCGCCGGGTGCAGCAGCTATTATGCCCGACAATTACGGCTTCCTCTGGCTTGCGCAGGAGAGCTATCGCGAGCACTTCGGCCGCGATCTCGGAGAGGCGGAAGCGCTGGTGATGGCGGTCGGGCAGAAGCCGATCTCCATACGCTGTTTCGACGACAAGTCCGGGCCGCCTGCCTGGCGGACCAAGCCGAGCTGGTACCAGGTGTCCACGAAGGACCACATGATCCCGCCGGAGACCGAGCGATGGATGGCCGAGCGGATGAAGGCACGAAAGATCCTGACGCTCGAAGCGAGCCACGCCTCGCTCGGCTCGCACGCCAAGGAGGTTGCGGCGCTGATCGAGGAGGCGGCAAGGGGGACGGGGTGAACGCTGCCTGATGTGCCGGGGTCCGGCGTGAACGCTTTTCTTCCAGCGAACCTCGCCGCCAGCATGAAGAGCGGGTGGCAATTGTGACTCGACGCGGCAACCGGAGCGTGTTTTCCTGAAAAGATGTACTTCGGAGGACTTCGCATGCGCCGCCCCCTGAGCCGTATACTCTGCTTCACCGTCATAATCGCCCTCGGGCTTTACCCGGGAGCCGGCCTTGCGGCATCGCCCGAACCGGTGAAGGCGGAAAACGGCATGGTGGTCAGCGCCCAGCACCTCGCGTCCGATGTCGGGGTCGACATCCTGAAGCGGGGCGGTAACGCGATCGATGCGGCGGTCGCCGTCGGCTATGCGCTGGCTGTTGTCTATCCGGTTGCCGGCAATATCGGCGGTGGCGGTTTCATGACCATCCGCTTCAAGGACGGCAAGACGACATTCCTCGATTTTCGCGAGCGCGCACCGCTCGCTGCGACCCGGACGATGTATCTCGACGACAAGGGCGATATCGTCAAGGGGCTGAGCACCGACGGATACCTCGCCGTCGGCGTGCCCGGCCCGGTCATGGGCTTCGAGGAGGCGCGGGTGCGCTATGGCACGATGGAGCGCGCGGACCTGATGGCACCAGCGATCCGCCTGGCGGGCGAGGGGTTCGTGCTGGTTCCGGGCGATCACGAGACTTTTGCCAATGGTGTGAAGAAGCTGTCGAAGGATCCGGCTGCGGCCGCAGTTTTCCTCAAGCCGGGTGGCGAAGCCTATGGCGCAGGCGAAACGCTGCGGCAGCCCGATCTGGCTGCGTCGCTGAAACGGATTTCCGACGGGGGGCCGGATGCCTTCTACAAGGGAGAGATCGCGGATCGGATCGTCGCGGCCAGCGCCGCAAATGGCGGCATCCTCTCGACGAAGGATTTCGAGAAATATTCCGTTCGAGAACTCGAGACGGTCCAGTGCAACTACCGGGGATACGACATCATTTCTTCGCCTCCGCCGTCTTCCGGCGGCGTGATCATCTGCGAAATCCTCAACGTGCTGGAGGGCTATCCGCTCTCCTATCTCGGCTATCGCTCCGCGGATACGGTGCATGTCATGATCGAGGCGATGCGTCATGCCTATGTCGACCGGAATACCGCGCTCGGCGATCCCGATTTCGTCGACAATCCGGTGAGCAAGCTGCTCGACAAGGCCTATGCCCAGGACATCCGCGGGCGGATCCAGCCGTTCCGCGCCGGGGTTTCGCAGCAACTGATGCCGAAAGGATTTGCCGAAAGCACCGAGACGACGCATTACTCGATCGTCGACAAGGACGGCAACGCCGTGGCTGTCACCTACACGCTGAACGGATCGTTCGGCAGCGGCGTGGTGGCGCCGGGAACAGGCATCCTGCTCAACAACGAGATGGACGATTTCACCGCCAAGCCGGGGGCTGCCAATCTCTACGGGCTGGTGCAGGGCGAAGCCAATGCGATCGCGCCGGGCAAGACGCCGCTCTCGTCTATGAGCCCGACCATCATCGCCAGGGACGGCAAGCCGTTCATGGTCATCGGCAGCCCGGGTGGCGCGCGCATCATCACCATCACCCTCGAAGCGATCCTCAATGTCATCGATCACGGCATGAACATCCAGGAAGCGGTCGATGCGCCGCGTATCCACCACCAGTGGCTGCCCGACAAGGTGTTCATGGAGCCCTATGCGATCTCGCCCGATACGTTGCGGCTGCTGGCGGGCATGGGCCACGATATCACGATCGACGAAAACTGGACGATCTGGGGCCAGGCTACCGGTATCCTGATCGGCGGTGAAAGCCTTGGGGAAATCCGCGAAGGCGGTGGCGCGCGGCTGAATGGCGCCGCCGACAGTCGGATCGCTGCCGGCGCGGCGCGCGGCTATTGAAGAGTTCATCGTAGCTCGGATTTTGCGCGCCCCGGGGTGTGGCCTGCCGCCTGATTGCATTTGCTTCGCTCTCAATTTTTGAGATGCCTTCAAATAAGGTCGTGCTAAAATAAATCGGCGGCGCACTGGAGGTCCTTGCCGCAGCCTGCGCGCGAATCGTCGATTTGCGCGCGCGGACACTGCCCGTGTTCCCGCAGTTGGTCACATGCATTGCTTCTTTCCCGATGCCGCAATTCCGGTTCGGATGCCGGCCGATCAGTGCACGGCGTTGCGATCTGGCATAACAAGGGAGAACAACGATGATGCCTGCCACGATCTGGCGACGCTATGCCGGCTTCGCCTTCCTCGCCTCCCTGCTGATGACCCCCATGGCGAATTACGCACTGGCCCAGGAACCGGAAGCCAACACGCCCGTTCCCGTGCCGACGCCGGCGCCGGCACCCCCACCTGCGGCGACGCCAGTGGCGACGGCACCGGCACCCGATGAAGCCGCCGCACCGGAGCCGCTCACCGAAGACGAACTGGAAGTGCTGGTGGCGCGCATCGCGCTCTATCCGGACGAGCTCGTCGCCCTCATCACCTCGGCGTCCCTCTATCCGCTCCAGATCGTCGAAGCCGAGCGCTACCTCGAAAACGTGAAGAAGGACAAGAAACTGAAGCCCAAGGATACCTGGGACGGCAGCGTCGTGTCGCTGCTGAACTATCCGCAGATCGTCAAGATGATGAGCGACGATCTCGAATGGACCCAGCAACTGGGCGACGCTCTCGCCAACCAGCAGAAGGATGTGCTGGTCGCCATCCAGCAACTGCGCGACAAGGCCGTCGCCGACGGCATCATCAAGACCGACGATAAAATGAAGGTCTCGGAGGAAGACGGCAATGTCGTGATCCAGCCGGTCAGCAGCGAAACGGTGTACGTGCCGCGCTACGAGCCGCAGATGCTCTATGACCCCGGCTATCCGCCGGAGCCAATCCGCTACTATTCCGATCCTTATCCGAGTTACTGGTATCCGAGCGCGCCCTATTGGGCGGCAGCGATCACCGGCACGATCTGGGCCGCGACCGTCGACTGGAACGACTGGGGCGTCTGGGGCGGTGACTGGAACGACGATGTCGACATCAATTGCAAGAATTGCTTCAACGATCGCGACTTCAACGGCAAGTTCAACAATCTCAAGGATGTCGACTGGAAGAATGTCGATCGCAGCAAGATCGATTTCGACCGCAACCAGTTCGCAAACATCGATCGCAACAAGCTGCGCAACGACATCAAGGCGAATGACCGCAACAGTCTGAAGAACAAGTCGGCCGACCTGCGCAGCAAGCGCACGACCGCGGGACATGAACGGCCGGGCAAGATCGACGTCAAGGATGTGCGCGCCAGCAAGATCGAGAAGGATCGCCGCGAGGCGGCCGCTGGAAGGACAGCGCAGAACAGGCCGGGCGAACGAACTCCCGCAGCCCAGCGCAAGACGCCCGAACGTCGGGACGTAGCCGACGCCCGAAAGTCGGGCAAGGTCGAGCGCCCTGCCGGCAAGGCCCGCCCGGCTGCCAAGGCCGATAACCGCCCGAAGAAGCCGTCGGCGCTAGGCGACCCGCGCACCGGTAAGAAGAAGACGCAGCTCCAGTCGCAGCGCGGCGCCAAGGCCATGGGTGGCGGACAACAGCGGCGTCCGCCGGCAAGCGCGGGCCGGGGCGGTGGCGGACGGCAGATGCATGGTGGCCACCGGACGGTGCGGCATGTCGGCGGCGGCGGTGGTCGCGGTGGCGGCGGCGGTCGTGGTGGTGGTGGACGCAGGTAGGCCCCGGTCTCAAGGAGCAACGAGATGATCAGAACCATCCAATGCATGATACTGGGCCCGGCGCTTTCGGCAGCATTGCTTTGCGGAACGGCGGTTGCGGCGCTGGCACAGGAACAGTCGGCAATCACGCAGTTCGTTGCCAAGGAAAACCCGCCGTCCTTCGATACGCCCGAAGAGGTGATCGACGCCTTCAAGGCGGCGCTGGCGGCCGACGACTTCGACAAGGTCGCGACCCTGCTCGGGCTAGACCCTGCCAAGATCCGCTCGGAAGAGGGCGTGATGGACTCCTTCAACAGGATCAGGGAAGGGGTTGCCCAGAAGCTTGTGGTCCGCGATGTCGATGGCGAGAGGATCCTCGACATCGGCGACGAACTGTGGCCGCTGCCGTTTCCCATCGACAAGGAGGATGACGGCAAATGGTCTTTCGATACCTATGCCGGGCTGGAGGAAATCGTCAATCGCCGCATCGGCGAGAACGAACTCGAGGCGATCGATACGATCAAGGGCTATGTTGATGCCCAGAACGACTACCACGACGAGGATCACGACGGTGACGGCGTGCTTGAATACGCGCAGAAGCTGATCAGCAGCGAAGGCAAGACCGATGGCCTGTACTGGCCACCGGACCAGGGCGACGGCGAAAGCCCGGCCGGTGACTTCGCCGATGCCGCAGCACTCGACAAGGCCAGGGCGGGCGAAGGCTATTTCGGCTACAAGTTCAAGATCCTGAAAGGCCAGGGAAACAACATCACCGGCGGCGCCTATGACTACGTCATCAACGACAACATGATCGCGGGATTCGCACTGGTCGCCTGGCCGGTGAAATATGGCGAGACCGGCATTCATACCTTCGTCGTCAACCAGAACGGCATCATCTACGAAACCGATCTCGGTGAGAATACCGACAAGATCGCCCCTGAGATCAAGACCTTCAATCCCGACGACCACTGGGAGATCGTCAGCGACTGAACGACCGAAGCGACGGCCGCGCAGATGGCGTAAGAAGTGGAGCGTAGCGCAGTTGCGCCCATGCTAGATGATTTCTCAGGATGGGGAACAGGCGCCCGCCCATAGGCGGACGCCATTATCGTCATTCGGCGGCAATCGCCGTCGCGCCGGGGGCGACGTCATTGCTGTTGCCGGAGGTTTTCGCGCCCGCATCTGTATCCTTGCCGGCCTTCTCCTTGCCGAAGAACAGCGCATAGCCTGCCGGCAGGACCAGGATCGTCAGCACCGTGGCGACGATGATACCGCCCATCATCGCATAGGCGAGCGGTCCCCAGAATACGCCGCGCGAGATCGGGATCAGTGCCAGTACCGCCGTCAGTGCCGTCAGCACGATCGGGCGGAAGCGGCGCACGGCCGCACCCACGATCGCTTCGTACCGCTCCATCCCCGCCGCGATATCCTGGTCGATCTGGTCGATCAGGATGATCGAGTTGCGAATGATGATGCCGAGCAGCGCTATCACGCCGAGGATCGCCACGAAGCCGAAGGGCGCGCCCGAGATCAGCAACGCGGCGGCCGCTCCGATGATGCCGAGCGGACCGGTGGCCAGAACCAGCATCGACTTGCCGAAATGCTGGAGCTGCACCATCAGCAGCAGGACGATCACGAACAGCATGATCGGCGCCTTTGCGGCGATCGATGCCTGACTTTCGGTCGCGTCCTCGGCGCCGCCCTGCATCTCGACCTTGTAGCCGGGGGCGAGGCCGTCGCGCAGGCCCTTGAGATCGTCGTACATCTTCATCGTCACGTCATTCGGCTGGACGCCGTCCGGCAGGGTACCGCGCACGGTGATCGTCGGCAGGCGGTCGCGCCGCCATTCGATGCCCTGCTCGAGCACGGGTACGACCTTGGCGACCTGCGACACCGGCACGAAACCGCCGAAATCGGTCGGGACGTAGACGGAGTTGACGGCCGAGAGCAGATGCCGGTTGGCTTCCGGTTCCCGGGCAACGATCGAGACCGTTTCCTCGCCGTCGCGGAAGTCGTCGAGCGGCACGCCGGACATGGTCGCCTGCAGCATCTGGCGGATGCGCTGCGAGGAGACGCCAAGCGCGCGGGCGCGGTCCTGGTCGATCACCAGCTTCATCGCCGGGACCGGTTCCAGCCAGTCGTCATGGATTGCGCCGAGAAGCGGGTTCTCCCGGAACTTCGCCTTCACCTGGTCGGCGATGCGGCGAACCTCGTCGCGATCCGGGCCCATGACCCGCATCTGCACCGGCCAGCCGGTCGGCGGTCCGAGGAACAGGCGGTCGACCTTGGCGCGGATCGACGGGAAGTCTTCCGCAAGGATGCTCCGCAGCTTGACGAGCAGGCGCTCGCGGGCCGGTTCGTCCTGCGCCATCACCAGAAGCTGGGCGAAGTTCGGGTTGCGAAGCTGCTGGTCGAGCGGCAGGAAGAAACGCGGTGCGCCTTCGCCGATATAGGTGGCGATGAAGCGCTTGTCCGGATCGTCCATCATGCGCGCTTCCAGTGCCTTGGCCTGGTTCTCGACCTCCTTGATGCTGGTGCCCTCGGGCAGCCACAGGTCGACGAGAATTTCCGGCCGCGACGATTGCGGGAAGAAGTTCTTCGGAATGAACTGGAACGACCACAGGCTGCCGGCAAAGGTGGCAAGCGTCAGCAACAGGACGAGGACCCGGTGCCTGACGGCCCAGCCGACGGTTGCGCGCAGCCGCTGGTAGAAGCGGGTATCGAACACGTCGTGGTGGGCGCCCGCGTGCTTGCGCTCCTTCAGGATCATGTAGCCGAGCCAGGGCGTGAAGTAGACCGCGACGAACCACGAGACCACAAGGGCGATGCCGACGACATAGAAGAGCGAGCGCACGTATTCGCCCGCGGTCGACTCGGCGAAGCCGACCGGGATGAAGCCGGCGGTGGTGATCAGCGTGCCGGTCAACATCGGAAATGCGGTCGAGGTATAGGCAAAGCTTGCCGCCTCGATCTTGACGAGCCCTTCCTCCAGCTTGCGCTCCATCATCTCGACCACGATCATGGCGTCGTCGACGAGAAGGCCGAGGGCGATGATCAGGGCGCCGAGCGAAATGCGCTGCAGGTCGATGCCGAGTTCGTACATGATGGCGAAGGTGGCTGCGAGCACCAGCGGAATGGCGATCGCGATCACCAGCCCCGAACGCCAGCCGATCGACAGGAACGACACGACAAGCACGATGATGAGTGCTTCTCCAAGGGCCTTCATGAACTCGCTGATCGCGTCGGTGACGACGTCGGGCTGGTTGGAGATCTGGTCGACGGACGCGCCGTAGGGAAGCGCAGTTTCGAAGCGCGCATAGGTTGCCTCGACCGACTTGCCGACGTCGACGACGTTGAAGCCCTTGGCCATGACCACGCCGACCTGGACGCTGTCGTGGCCGTTGAAGCGGAACTTGCGCTGATAGGGATCTTCCAGGCCGGCGCTGACGGTGGCGATGTCGCCGAGGCGGATGACCTGGGCGCCGGCGCGCAGCCGGAGTTCGCGGATATCCTCGGCGCGGTCGACGCCGCCTTCGACGGAGATGCGCACCGAGCGCGTGCCGGTATCGACGGAGCCCGCAGGGTCAACCTGGTTCTGGCCCTTGATGGCGTTCTGCAGGTCAACAATGGTCAGGCCGCGTTCGGCAAGCGCCTTGGAGGAAACGTCGATGAAGATCTTCTCCGGCTGGTCGCCGAGGATGACCGCCTTTTCGACGCCGGGCGTGGTCAGCAGCATGTCGCGGGCCTGGACCGCGAACTTCTTCAGTTCCGGATAGCTGTAGCCATCGCCGCTGATCGCATGCAGGGTGATGAAGGTATCGCCGAACTCGTCGTTGAAATAGGGACCGAGGACGCCGTCCGGCAGTTCGCCGGCGATGTCGCCGACTTTCTTGCGCACCTGGTAGAAGGCATCGGCGACGTCATCGGCGTCGGTGTTGCCCTCGATCTGCAGGGTCACGATGGCGCTGCCGGCCCGGGTGTAGGACTTGACCCAGTCGAGATGCGGCGTCTCCTGCAGCTTGCGCTCGATCTTGTTGACCACCTGGTCCTGCATTTCCTCGATCGAGGCGCCCGGCCAGACTGCCTGCACCACCATGACGCGGAAGGTGAAATCGGGATCCTCCTTCTGGCCCATGCGCATCAGGCCGAGAACGCCGGTGATGATGATCAGGCCGAAGAGGAAGCGCGCGATGCTCGGATGGGCAATCGCCCAGCGCGACAGGTTGAACGGCTTGCGGTCGGTGGGAGAGGCACTCATGGCGTCGTTCCGTTCCATCGCTTGGGGTCAGTGGGCGATTTGGCTGGTGGCGGCGGCAGCCGAATGCTGCTCGGCCGCCGGGAGCTTGACCTTGAGGTTTTCGGTCATGAACTGCGTGCCCGCGGAGACCACCAGGTCGCCCGGCTGAAGACCGTCCGCGACATGCACGCCGTCGTCGCTGAACGAGGCGACGGCGATCTTGCGGGAATGCACGGTTTCGCCCTCGCGCTTGACCACCCAGACGATCTTCTCACCCTGGTTTTCCGCAAGCGCGGTGAGCGGGATCGAGATCATCTGTTCGCTGTTGCTGGCCGCTGCCTCGATCTTCGCGGTCATGCCGAGCAGCACGCGCGGATCGTCGGGCAGGCTGACGCGCACGGCAAAGGTGCGCGACAGCGGGTCGGCGCTGCCGGCGACTTCACGCACCGTGCCCTCGAGTGCGAGGCCGGCGTTCGACCAGAAGCTGGCCTTGACGGCCTTGCCCGGCTTGAACAGGGCGATATCCATCTCCGGCACGGCGATCTGCACTTCCTTCTCGCCGTCGACTGCGACGGAAACGACGGGCGTGCCGGTGCCGACAACCTGCCCGGTATCGGCATTGATCGCGGTGACGATGCCGTTCTGGTCGGATTTCAGCTCGGCGTAGCTGACCTGGTTCTTCGCCTGGTCGAGCGCGGAAGCGGCGGCGTCGCGGGCGGATAGAGCCTGGTCATGGGCCAGCGTCGCCTGCTCGAGCTGCGATTTCGGGGTGATGTTCTTGTCGAAAAGCTGTTCGGCACGCGACAATGACAGTGCCGTGGTTTCCAGCTGCTTTTCCGCGGCCGCCAGATTGGCCTCGGCGGTCCTCAACGCCAGCCGGTAGTCGGTTGCGTCGATCCGGGCGAGGATATCGCCGGGCTTGACCCGGTCGCCGATATTGACCAGTCGTTCGGTGATCTTGCCGGCGACGCGGAAGCCGAGATTCATCTCGGTGCGGGCCTTGACCGAGCCGGAATAGTCGAGCTCGCGGCCGCTGCCGGTGGCGGCAACCTCGACCACCTTGACGGGGCGGATGATTTCCTGTGTCTCCGCCTTTTCCTCGGAACATCCCGAGAGCGTGAAGCCGATGGCGGCGACGAACGCCAGGCTGAGGATGGATGAACTGCGCATGCTTGAGGCCCTCTGCGAAATCATGGTTCGCACTCCTGGTCGTGTTCGGGGTGTTCGTTGCCGTCCGGCGGTCACTATCGTTTCAGCGCTCTGATTGCGTAATCGAGCAGCTCTTCGGGCATCGCACGATTTTCCTTCGTGAGACACTGAGCCACCATCTGCGGGTGGCAAAGGGTTACGGTTGCCGCGCCGAAGCAGCGGGCCGCGACTTCCGGGTCCTGCTCGGCGAATTCGCCGGCGGCGATACCCTCGCGGATAACCTCGGCGAGCAGGGCGTTGATGCGGTCGATGTGCTTGTCGATGACGTGCCATTCCCGCTCCATCGCCACCACGACGATTTCATGCACCTTTTCCTGGTCCATCATCGTCTCGACAGTCATGCGATACTGGGCATGGCCGTACTGGCGCAGGCGTTCGCTGGCGCTGAGCGACGAGCGGCAGATCTCCTCGGCCATGCGATAGCTCGTGGCGAGGGTGCGGGCGCAGATGGCCTGGTGGATCTCCGTCTTGGAGGCGAAGAAGCGGTAGATGTTGGCGGGTGACATGCCGAGATCGCGGGCGATATCGGCGACATTGGTCTTGGTATAGCCATAGTGCCGGAAGAGCCGCTCGGCGGCATCCAGGATACGGGTGACGTTTTCCTGCTTGACGGGATCTAGCGCGGGGTCGCCCGGGTCCGACATGATTTTATGGCCTCAAATTATGACTGATGAATTTCGAATTTCGTCAATCGTAAAACGGAAGATGATTTTCGTCAAGCGATACACGCGTTTGCGAGCGATGCAGATGGTATTGGCTGCTACGCGTTGGCTGCGGCGGTGCCGATCATTTGCCCGGGGCCTTCGCCAGCGCGAGCCGGCGCGCGCCCGGGTGATAACGCCATGCTGTCGCTGATCCGTTAACCGCAAGGAAGAATGCGAAAAGCATGGCAATGGCGAGTGAGGTGCGGAGGGCGGTCCTGGAATTCGGCTCATGGTTGCGGCGGTTCCGGTGCGGAGCACTATTGTTGGTTCGATAAATAATTTGAATATCAAGCTATCGAGGCCTACATTAAAACAATGACCGACAATGACCTTCCTCCCCGTTATCGCTTTGGCCGCCAGTTCTCGCTGCTTGCGCGCCAGTGGCGCAATGAAGTCTATCATCGTCTCGAGGGCGCCGGGCTTACCGATGCGACCTGGGCACCGCTCGTCCATCTGTCGGCTGCCGGCGACGGCATCACCCAGAAGGAACTGGCAAGCCTCGTCAGCATTGATGGTTCGACCCTGGTGCGTCTCCTCGACATTCTCTCCGACAAGGGGCTGATCGAGCGCCGCACCGACGAAAACGACCGCCGTGCCAAGCAGGTGTTCCTTACCGAAGCGGGCCGCGCGGCGGTGGCGGCCATCCGCGGCCAGCTCAATGCGGTCGAAGGCGAACTGCTCGGCGACGTGACCGACGACGAGATTGCCGTCGTCGTTGATGTGCTGTCGCGGATCGGTGGCCGGCTCGAGGAACTGCGCGAGAACCGGGAATCGGAAGAATGAGCTTCAGAGAAAAGGCCGTGGCCCGGGGCTTCATTCCGGAGCGCTTTTCCTTTGCGCTCCGTACGGCGATCGGCGCCTGCGCGGCTCTGTTCATTGCCTGGGTGATCGGGCTGGAGCATCCGCAATGGGCGGCAATGACGGTTTTCGCCGCCGCCCAGCCGGTTCGCAACATGCTGATCGAGAAGAGCTTCTTCCGCGCCATCGGCACGGTCGCCGGCACGCTTGTCGGCATGCTGCTGATCGTGGCGTCGCAAGGGCACCCGGCGTTCCTGGTGATCGGCCTGGCGCTGTGGGTCGGCGCTTGCGCCGGCATCGGCAACGTGCTGCGCGGCTTCGTTTCCTATTGCACTATACTCGCCGGCTATTCGGCCGCCATGGTGGCCTTGCTCGAGACGGCCCATCCGGGTCATCTGCTGGCGCTCGGTCTGGATCGAGGGCTGACGGTGCTGGTGGGCGTGGCCACCGGACTGCTGATCGGGCTGATCTTTACGCCGCGGGCGCATGAAACCGAACTGGCGGTCCGCACCCGCCGGCTTGTCGCCGCTATTTTCGCGGATATGGCGGGCCGTGCCGGTGGCCGGGCGCCTCCTGGCGCCGCCGCCCAGCAGGAACTGCTCGGTGAAATGGCGTTTGTCGACGATCAGATCGACCCTCATGGGGCGGGCTCGCTGGCATCACGGCGATCGGCTCGCAGCCTGCGCGCAGTCGTCGCCGCGCAGGTTTCGGCGCTGTTGTGGCTGAAGGCCGATCGCGATGCGACAACCCCGAACATACCGCTGGCCGAAGCGCTCGCCGACGTGGCACACGCGATCGATGATCCGGCCGGCGGGCCAAGGGCGATGGCTGCGCTGGAGCGGGCGAAACGGGAAGCGGGCGACGAGCGGGGCCTTGTCGGGGTGCTCGAGCGGCAGTCCCTGGCGTTGCGCGGCTGGCTTGGCGCCTGCGGCACCACGGACGCCGGCAACGCGACGAGCGAGACGGCAGAGCGCGAGCGTCTGCTTCACCCGGTGGTGCTGCACCGCGACTGGATCGGTGCCCGGCATGCCGGACTGCGGGCGACCGTCGTCATGCTGCTCGTCGGCCTCGTCTGGCTGCTGACCAGCTGGCATGACGGGCCTTATGTGCTGCTCGGAACCTCGGTGATGATTTCATTGTTCTCCACTTTCGAGAACCCGGTCCTGATGATGGGCAATGTGCTGGCAGGCCAGCTCTTCGGCGCGGCCGCGGTGCTCGCCTGCCGCTGGCTGGTTTGGCCTTACGGCGCTTCCGAACTCGATCTCGTCCTGCTCCTCATGCCGTTCATCCTGAGCGCCGTGCTGCCGCTCTCCCACCGGCGGACGATGCTCGGCGGAACCGATTATGCGATGGTCCTGCTGCTGCTGTCGCAACCGGCCTATCCGCTGGCCGGCACTTTTGCCGCCTCGCTGGCGATGGCCGGGGCTGTCGTCACGGCGCCGCTGATCGCGCTCTTCGGCTATAGAACGATGTTTCCGACCAATGCGCGCCGGCGCCTCGATAACCTGATCGTCATGATGGTGCGGGAATTGCAGACCATCGCCCGCAATCCGGATGCCGCGGCGCACCGCACGCTCTGGCGGGCGCGCCTCTATCACCGGCTGTTGCGTCTGGTGCGACTTGCGCAGGCGTCGGGCGAACAGCGGATGTCGGCGGCCGACGGCGGCCTCGCCGTCTATGCACTCGGCGCAGCGGCGTTGTCGATGCGTGAGCGGCTGGCTGATCCGGGCCTGCCCGCCGGTGTCAGGCGTGCGCTGACAACCGCGCTCGACCGGATGGCTGATGTCGCCGGGCGTCCGGCGCGCGTTGCGCCGGCCCTTGCCCGCGCGGCAGGCCGCCTCGATGCCCTTGGCAGCGGGGAGGGAGATCCGCTTCGCGCCGCTGCCGGTGCCCTGTCGGCCAATCTCTGCTTCTTCCAGCGCGCGGGCGGCCGATAGGCCGCAATCGACCCCCGGGAAACAAGCGTTCTCCCAGTTCCCTTGTCGTGCCGATCGATGAAACAAATCGCTGCCAAAGGGTTGATGGCATGGCCTGGCGTTCCATATCGCAGGTGGGATGCGCGGTGCATTCGCTTTTTAGCCAATCATCGATGAAAGGGATCAATCATGTCGGCGAACGATAAGGTTGCATTGGTCACGGGCGCGGCACAGGGTATCGGTCGCGGGATTGCGCTACGTCTGGCAAAGGACGGCTTCAACATCGCGCTGGTCGATCTCAAGGCGGACAAACTCGAGGCGGTCAAGCAGGAGGTCGAGGCAGCCGGGCGCAGGGCGGCGTTCTTCCTCACCGACGTCAGCAATCGTGACGAGGTTCACGCGGCCGTCGACCTGGCAGAAAGGGAACTCGGCGGTTTCGACGTGATGGTCAACAATGCCGGCATCGCCCAGGTCCAGCCGCTTTCTGAGGTCACGCCCGAGGAGGTCGAACGGATCTTCCACATAAACGTCAATGGCGTGCTCTGGGGCATCCAGGCGGCGGCGGCCAAGTTCAAGGCGCGCAAGCAGAAGGGCAAGATCATCAGCGCGTCCTCGATCGCCGGGCATGACGGCTTTGCCATGCTGGGCGTCTATTCGGCGACGAAATTCGCCGTGCGGGCGCTGACGCAGGCCGCGGCCAAGGAATATGCCAGCGCCGGCATCACCGTGAACGCCTATTGCCCCGGCATCGTCGGGACCGACATGTGGGTCGAGATCGACGAGCGCTTTTCGGAACTCACCGGTGCGCCGAAGGGCCAGACCTACAAGAAATATGTCGAGGGCATCGCACTCGGGCGCGCCCAGACGCCTGAGGACGTGGCGGCGCTGGTGTCGTTCCTGGCAAGCCCCGATTCGGACTACATCACCGGTCAGGCGATCCTTACCGACGGCGGCATGGTCTTCCGTTGAAGCCGGATCAACCATCTGATCTCCGGACAGCATCAAAGATTGGCACGAATGGAATTCCCAATTTCCTCAAGCCAACTGCTAACGAATAGCTCACGTCGATTCGTACATTAACAGAGGAACGCAGCGAGGAACTGAAGCCACCGCTCTCGAAAATATCCAGGAGCTATCTTTTGATGACATCATATGATCAGCGAAATCAGGACCTGAAAGCCTTCCTATAAAGGACTCCTATTTTTTTCAAAAAATCATTTGACGGCATCGTCATTTCGCGATATACATTAAATGATAGAACATTCCTAAAAATTTGTTGACAGCAACCGTAAGGCGAACTATATTGTTCCCTGGTACGGTATTTTTTTGTTTCCAGAAAATCCGGCTAGCACACTAACACACCCCCCCCCTGTCTCGGTGGTCGAGAAAGGGGGAAAGGGAGAAAGGAAATATATGAAAAATAGAACGAGGATTTATGAAAGAAATAGAATTCGTAAGTGACGCAGCTCTAAAGGAATTCCAGGCGCTGCCCACAAAAATAAAAGAACGCTTCTCCTTGGATATCGAGGCTTTGAAGAACGGCGACAGACCATTCTCCGAGACGACAAACCTCAAGGAAAGTATAGGACCCGGAGCCATCGAGCTAAAACGAAACGGCTGACCGGCGCATAGATTAGTTTATTGCGAAAAAGAGAATACAATATTTATCCTCTCAGCTTTCGTCAAAACAACCGACGGGGTAGACCGCCACGCGATGAAAACCGCGAAAGGAAGATACCGCGTAATGGTTGATTTAATTGAAGAGAGAAAAAAGAAAGGCAGCCGTTAGGCTGCCACTTCTACCTCACAGATAACCTTGTGATCTGTGAACGACGGTTTAAGGCGGACATCCATCTTGGCGAGAAAGCCAATTAGTTTGTCCGCCGAGAACCGATCTATTTTCCCACGCATCAAGTCGCTGACACGCGGTTGGGGAATGCTTAGAGCTTCGGCAATATCCGACTGTTTCCAGCCGCGATCCTCGAAAAGCTTCCGCAAGGTAATCATGACGTCCGCGCGGAACTTCAGGTCAGCTGCTTCTGTCGCATCGTTCGTCGCAGCATCGAAGAGGCTGTTGAACACGAGCTTGGTCATTTCTTTCCAACCAAAATATACAAGATTTGGAATATTTAGATCAAAGTGACGGTTTCGTCAAGTTCGTACAAGAGCTGTAGCGAAATCAAATTATTCCCATCAGCTTGATGATGATCGAAAACCCTGTGAATCCGGTAAGGCCTCCGAATGCCGCACAAATAAGCCATTCAGGAAATTTGCCACTCTTTTTCAGCTTCTGAGCCGCAACGGTCAGAAGGGTGCCGAGCACAAACAGGATAATGCCTGCAACGAGTGATTTTCCGGGGTTTGCCGGATCAAAAAATGTCATTCGCAATTCTCCTTACAAAAATGCGATGGCCCCAATTAGGTAACGGCCCTACCCTATACAAGCTCCCGTTCGATCATGTCGGCGAGAAGCTCTTTCAGAACAGGCCGGAAAGTTCGCTCGCGGCTTCGCGGAGCACCGGGAGATGAACCATGGCTGCGTCCAGCGTCAGCCGTTGCTTCGGCGCGTGGAAGGAAAGGGTCGCGGCGAAATTGCCGTCACCGCCCGCGACCGGAACCGCCATGGCGATCATGCCGTTGACGAACTCCTCGCTGTCCTGCGCGTAACCGTTTGACCGGACACGCATTATCTCCTCGCGCAGCGGTGCCGGATCGGTGATCGTCCGGCTGGTATAGGTCTTGAGCTTGGCTCCCTTCAGATAGCGTTCGAAGGTCTGTTCCGGCATGCTGCCGAGATAGACCTTGCCTGCCGCCGTGGCGTGCAGAGGCACCCGCGATCCGATCTGCAACGCGATGCGCAGCGGCCAGTGGGTCTCGACCCGGTCGACATAGACCATGGCATCGCAATCCGGGATCGACAGATTGCAGGTCTCGCCGATGCGCTCGTTGAGCCTGCTGAGGATTTCGCGGCGCGGCAGGTTGTGATGGCCGGCGCGCATGACGCCGAGCATCATCTGGCGGACCTTGGGCCCCGGCAGGTAGCTGCGGCCGTCAAGATGCCGCGTGAGATAGCCGAGCTGTTCCAGATTGCCGATGAGCCGATGGATGGTCGGCTTCGGCAGGCCAAGCGCCGCGTTGATTTCGGTAGGCGTCATCGGCCGTGCCTCGCTCGCCAGCACCTCGAGGATCTGGAGGTTGCGCAGGCTGGGGGCAGTGTTCGAGGTTTCAGGATCAGCGGTCATTGGCTCGGGCGGTTGTGGTTGCTGCGCATCCTATACTGCTTCGGCGTGTCATCCAACAAGTCCACAGTTTGCTTCCAAAAATGATACCGCAAGTCTCAAAAACGATTTGACTCTCCCCGGAAGTTGCAGGAACGTGACATTTCCGGCGTGGAGGAGATGCCGGAAATTCGCAGAGTAGTGGAAGTACCGTACAGCGCAGGGAGGGCGTAATGGCGGATATGACTATTGATACTGTTGCAAAAACTACCAAGGAACGCGAACTAAGGAAGGTCGTTATCGCCAGTCTCGTCGGTTCCACCATCGAGTGGTACGACTTTTTCCTGTACGGCGTCGTTGCCGGCATTGTTTTCAACAAGCTTTACTTTCCGGTCGACAACGCGACAGTATCGATACTGCTCGCCTATGCGACCTTCGCCGTCGGCTTCGTCGCCCGGCCGTTCGGGGGACTGATATTCGGCCATTTCGGCGACCGCATCGGTCGAAAGACCATGCTGGTGCTGACGTTGCTGATGATGGGCACGGCCACCGTTCTCATCGGTCTGCTGCCCACCTATGAAACGATCGGCATTCTCGCTCCGATCTGCTTGCTGGTACTGCGTGTGTTCCAGGGCATCGGCATCGGTGGCGAATGGGGCGGCGCGGTACTCATGGCCTACGAATTCGCGCCGGAGAAAAAGCGCGGCTTCTATGCCTCGATCCCGCAGATCGGGCTGTCGCTCGGCCTGTTCATTTCCTCCGGCGTGATGGCGTTGCTGACGCTGTTGCCGGATGAGGACTTCATGTCCTGGGGCTGGCGTTCCGCCTTTATCGGCTCGATCGTGCTGGTGTTGCTCGGCACCTGGATCCGCAGCAATATCGGTGAAAGCCCGGAATTCGAGAAGGCCAAGGAGGCTTCCCGCGGACGCGATCAGGGCCTGCCCTTCGTGACGATGATCAAGCGTTATCCTGGCAATGTGCTTCTCGGCATGGGCGCGCGCTATATCGACGGGGTGTATTTCAACATCTTCGCGGTGTTCTCGATCGTCTACATCACCAAATATGTCGGGCTCGACCGTACCATGGCGCTGTGGACGGTTTGCGCGGCGGCGTTGGTGATGGTGGTCTTCATCCCGTTCTTCGGGCGTCTGTCCGATCGCATCGGGCGGCCGAAGACCTATGCCTGGGGTTCATTCCTGCTGGCGCTCAGCGTGTTTCCCGCGTTCGGACTGATCTCCACCGGAAATCCGGTGCTGGTGGTCCTTGGGATCGTGCTGCCGTTCGGCATCGTCTACCCCATGTGCTACGGGCCGGAAGCCGCCCTGTTCGCCGATCTGTTCGATCCGACGGTGCGCTATACCGGCATTTCCTTCGTCTACCAGTTCTCGGGGATCTTCGCCTCTGGGATTACGCCGATGATCGCGACCTATCTGATGGCGGTCAACGAAAACGATCCCTTCTGGCTCTGCGCCTATGTCGCATTCGCCGGGCTGGTGTCGATGGTCAGCGCCATCGCAATCGGAAGAAGGCGACGATAGCCGTCAACGGTGACAAGAACGACCTTCCCCGCAAAGGGGAAGGTCACATGCCGCCACGCGGTGCGCCGCAACAGACGGAACAGTAGGTATCACATGGTTCAAACGGTGGAGACGGCCAATTATGTCGTCGTCGGCGCGGGGTCTGCGGGCTGTGTCGTCGCCAATCATCTAAGCAGCGATCCCTCGATACGGGTCGCGCTGGTCGAAGCGGGGGCGAAGGACAGCAGCCCATGGATCCATATCCCCGTCGGCTATTTCCGCACCATGCACAATCCCGATTTCGATTGGTGCTACAGGACGGAGCCCGATCAGGGGCTTGGCGGGCGCAGCCTCAACTGGCCGCGCGGCAAGGTTCTCGGCGGTTCGTCATCCCTCAACGGTCTTCTTTACGTACGCGGCCAGCGCGAGGACTATGACCGCTGGGCGCAACTGGGTAATCCCGGCTGGTCATGGTCCGATGTCGGGCCCATCTTCGAGGAACTGGAAACCTTCCAGCGCGGTCCGGCGGCGGGCCGGGGACAGAGCGGTCCGCTGCAGGTGTCGGACCCCAGGTTGCGCCGCGAGATCTGCGAGCGCTGGATCAAGGCCGCCGAGGCCAACGGCTATGCCTACAATCCCGACTACAACGGTGCGGTGCAGGAGGGCGTAGGCCACTTCCAGCTGACTGTCGACCGGGGACGGCGCTGTTCGTCGGCGACGGCGTTCCTGGCTCCGGTTCGCCACCGTTCGAACCTTGAAGTGACCACGAACGCGACCGTGTTGCGCATCCTGTTCGAGGACCGCCGCGCGGTCGGCGTCGAGATCCGGCGCAAGGACGGCAGCCGGCATGTTATCCGGGCGAGCGAGGAGGTGATCCTCTGCGCGGGCGCCATCGGTTCGCCGCATCTTCTGATGCTGTCGGGCGTCGGCGCTGCCGCCCATCTGAACGAGTACGGTATTCCCGTGGTCTGCGATTCACCTGATGTCGGGCGGAACCTGCAGGACCATCTGCAGGCGCGGCTGGTGTTCAAATGTCACGAGGCCACCCTGAACGACGAGGTGCGCAGTCTGTTCAACAAGGCCAGGATCGGCCTCGAATACGCGTTGTTCCGCACCGGACCGATGACCATGGCGGCGAGCCTCGTCTTCGGTTTCATGAAGACCAGGCCGGAGCTCGCAACCCCCGACATCCAGTTTCACATCCAGCCGTGGTCGGCCGACAGCCCGGGCGAGGGCGTGCATCCGTTTTCGGCCTTTACCCAGTCCGTTTGCCAGTTGCGACCCGAAAGCCGCGGGCAAATCTCGCTGCGTTCGCCCGATCCCGTGGCTGCGCCGGTAATCGCGCCGAACTATCTCTCGGCCAGGACCGATCAGGAGACGATCGTCGCCGGGATCCGCATCGCCCGGGCCATCGCCCGCACCGAACCGCTGAAGGCGGCGATCTCGGAGGAGTTACGTCCGTCGGCGGAACTGAACAGCGACGAGGAGATCCTCGACTGGGCGCGCGCCAATTCGACGACGATCTACCATCCGGCCGGAACCTGTCGCATGGGCCCCGACCGGGACGCGGTGGTCGATGCCCGGCTGCGCGTCAACGGCGTTACCGGGCTGCGTGTCGCCGACTGCTCGATCATGCCCGAAATCGTCTCGGGGAATACCAATGCGCCTGCCATCATGATCGGTGCCAAGCTGGCGGCAATGGTTCTCGAGGATCGTCACGCCGCAGGCAGCAACCCGATGCCCGCAGGCAGGGTGGCGGTCGCGTGAAATACGGAGGTGCGGCGCTGGAGGGCTAGAGGTGCCGTGCTGCAGCGGAGCATCGGCTCAGACGATCCGCTCCAGTTCGTCGCGATGCCGGTAGAGGGCGAGGAAGCGCCGGTATTCGCGGTCGTAGATGGCGCGCTTTGCCGGATCGGGCAGAGCTTCCGTGCCGCCGGGATACATGGCGCTGCCGGCAGCGGCGAGATCGGGATAGAGACCGCCGGCGGCGGCCGCGGAAATCGCCGTGCCGAGCAGCACCGCATCGCTGGTTGTCGGTGTGACCACGCGGCATCCGCAGATGTCGCGGTAGAGTTCCATCAACAGCGGGTTGTGGACATGGCCGCCGGCGACGTGCAGAGCCTCGAAGGCGTATCCGAGCTTGTCGACGATATGGCGGATGCCGAGCGCGATCGCCATGCATGATTTCCAGTAAAGCCGGCACAGGCCGTCGAAGCTGGAATCGAGCGACAGGCCGCTGATGACGCCGAGCCCTTGCGGGTCGGCGAACGGCGAGCGGTTGCCATGAAAATCCGGAAGCACGTGCAGTCGTGCGGCGAAGGCGTCGCCCTCCTGCTCGCGAAGTTCGCGAATGCGAGCGATGACCCGCTGGTGGGACGCCGGCCCGGGATCGCCGCCGGCACTGTGGACGCGCAGGATATGGTCGAGCAGCCCGCCGGTTGCCGACTGCCCGCCCTCGACCAGCCAGTGCCCCGGGAAAACCGCGTCGTAATACGGGCCCCACATGCCGTAGCCGAACTGCGGTTCACGGGAGAACGCCACGACACAGCTCGATGTACCGCCGATGAAGGCGAGCTGGCGCTCGAGCCGGTCCGGATCGCCGGCAAAGTGGCCAAGCACGCCGAGCGCCCCGGCATAGGCGTCGATCAGCCCGGCGCCGACGATGCAGTCGGTGTCCAGTCCGAGTTCGGCCGCTGCCTTGGCGGTGAGGTGGCCGACAGGCGTGCCGACGGGTACTGTCGTCCGAGGCAGGGCGCCGCGCAGCCTCACGTCAGGCAGGTCGATTTTCGCAAGGAAATCATCGCTCCAGCCTTCTTCCTCATTGAAGAGATAGTTCCATTTCGCGGTCGTGGTGCAGCGGGAACGGGCGGTCGATCCGGTCGCCTTGAAGGTCATGAAATCGGCGAGATCGAAGAAGAATCCGGCCTTTTCCCATTGTTGCGGACGGTGGCGCTTCAGCCACATCAGCTTCGGCATCTGCATTTCCGGCGACATTGTCTTGCCGGAATGGTCGAGGACCGGATGGGCGGTGGCGGTACAGGCATCCGCTTCCGCCATGGCGCGATGATCGAGCCAGACGATGGTATCCCAGCGCGGATCCTCGCCGGAGACGGCAAGCTGGGCACCCTCGCGGTCGCGCACCACCAGCGAGCAGGTGGCGTCGAAGCCGAGGGCCGCAACGCGTTCCGGCCGCGCATCGGCGCGATCGCAGGCCGTCCTGACCGCGCGGCAGGCTGCCGTCCAGATGTCTTCGGAATCATGCTCGGCATGGTTTTCGCGCGGCCTGTGCATGGCGATCGGGTGCTCGGCACGCGAGAGCATTCCGCCGCTTCGATCGAACACGCCCGCGCGGGCGCTCCCGGTCCCGATATCGACCGCAACGATCAGATCGCGCATGAAATCATGTTCCCGTCGGCTGCACTTTTTGCACAAACTGGAGCAAATCCGGCATCTCGTCAAACAGGAGATCGGGTTTGAGGCGGGCGAGGGTGTCGCGGTGGTGGGCGTTGCGGGCATGCGAGCCGCCGGTGAAGGCGAAGACGCGCATGCCGGCCGCCTGCGCGGCCATGATGCCCGCCGGACTGTCCTCGATCACCACGCAGGCCGAAGGCGGCGCGTCCATTGCCGCGCTTGCGTACAGGAACAGGTCCGGCGCGGGTTTGCCGTGCGGAACCATGGTCGCGCTGAAGATGTTCGGTTCGAAGCGGTCGAGGAGCCCGGTTACCGAAAGCGAAAGGCGGATGCGTTCCGGCTGGCTCGACGAGGCCACGCAGCAGGGGACCGTAAGCGCATCGACGGTCGCCCGGACGCTTTCGATCGGCCTGAGGTCGGCGCGAAAGCGGGCATAGAGAGAATGGCGCATGTTTTCCAGGAAATGGTCGTCGATCGCGAGGCCGTATTCATCATGGAGAATGTCGGACATGCTCTTGAGGCTCCGGCCGAGGAACCGGTCGGAGGCCTCTTGTTCATCGATCTTCAGGCCAGACCGCTCGAGCGCCTCGACAAGCACCGCAAGCGAGATCGGTTCGCTGTCGACGAGCACGCCGTCGCAGTCGAAGATCACCAGTTCGATCGGGCTTTGGGGCATGTCGTTCTTCCGTACGGTCGGCCGTCCGCGTGGGGCCATTTCTCGCCTGCGGTCCTTCTACTGTGACAGCCTGCCTTCAAGATAGAGCTTCAGTGTCGCCCGTGTTCCCTTTTCCCACAGCGTTTTCAAGGCATTGGCGAAGCGCTGGCGGAACAGTCCCGACGTGCCGACGTCGCCGAAAATATCCGACAGCTCAAGGAAGGCGCCCGGATCATCCTTGGCCCTGAGTGCCGCCGCGTGCAGCCGGTCGGCGCTGGCATCGTTGAAGACGATGTCCTTGCCGCTATCGGACTTGCCGGCGAAATAGCGGCACCACAGCGCAGAGACGAACGCGAGGCCGACAACGTCCTCGCCGCGCAGCAGCCTGTCGGCGGTCGACGGCAGGATGAACTTCGGCTGCCGGTTCGAGCCGTCCTGGGCAAGCCGCGGAATGGTGTCGCCGATCTTCGGGTTCAGGAAACGCTTTTCGATCAGCTGGAAATAGGCCTCGAGATCGGTATCCGGGACCGGAGGAACAATTGGGATGATTTCCTCGCGCTCGAGCTTTGCCAGGAAGGCGCGGATATCCGGGTCTTCCATAGCCTCATGCACGAAATGGATATCGAGCAGCGCCGCGGGATAGGCGATCGCCGCATGACCGCCGTTGAGGATGCGGATCTTCATGTGTTCGTAGGGCGCTACGTCCGGAACGAACTGCACGCCGACGGTCTCGAGCGCCGGCCGGCCGCCGGGGAACTTGTCTTCGAGCACCCATTGCTTGAATGCCTCGCAGAAGACCGGCCATTGGTCGTCGACGCCGTACTGATCGGCGACGATGGCAATCTCGCGCGGCCCGGTTGCGGGAGTGATGCGATCGACCATGCCGTTCGGAAAGGCGACATTCGCGTCGATCCAGTCGGCAAAGGACGGATCGGAGAGCCGCGCCAGACCGGAAACGGCGGCATGGGTGACCTCGCCATTGCCGGGGATATTGTCGCAGGACATCACCGTGAATGGCGGCACGCCCTTTTCCTTGCGCGCCTTCAGGCCGGCGAGGATGAGCCCGAAGACGGTCCTGGGGTGATCCGGGTCCGCACCATCTGCGACGATCGCCGGATGCGCCGGGTCGAAGATGCCAGAAGCCGGATCGATGAAGTATCCGCCCTCGGTGATCGTCAGCGACACGATGCGGATCGCCGGATCGGTGAGTTGGGCCACGATTGCGCCGATGTCACCGGGCTTGAGGTAGCCGATCATGGCGCCGGTGACATGCGCGCCGGTGCGGTCGTTGTCCTGCTCCACCACCGTGGTCAGGAAATCCTGCGCCTCGAGCCTGGCGCGCATGGTCTCGTCGGAGGGCAGCACGCCCGCGCCGATGATCGCCCAGTCGTGGTCACGCCCGGCGTTGAAGAGGGCGTCGATATAGACCGCCTGATGGGCGCGGTGGAAATTGCCGACGCCGAAGTGGACGATGCCGGCCTTCAGCGCCGACCGGGGATAGGAGGGGATACCCGCAGTCTTTCCCACCGTATCGAGATTGGCCAGCGACAGTTTTGTGGTCATGGTTCTTTCCTTCCGGGCAAGGGGGCGGCTGCCCCCGGCCTCAGCTCATCCAGTTGCCGCCGTCGACGTTGTAGGTCTGGGCGACGACATAGTCGCTTTCCGGTGAGGCGAGGAAGATCGCCATTCCGGTCAGGTCGGCAGCCGTGCCCATCCGGCCATAGGGGACGGCCTGCCCGACAAGGCGCTTCTTCTCGCCGAGCGGCCGGTTCTCGTATTTGGCAAACAGCGCGTCGACCCCGTCCCAGTGTTCGCCGTCGACGACGCCGGGAGCGATGGCGTTGACGTTGATCCGGTGCTTGATCAGATCGAGGCCGGCCGACTGCGTCAGGCTGATCACCGCGGCCTTCGTGGCGCAGTAGACCGCGACCAGCGGCTCGCCGCGCCGCCCGGCCTGGCTGGCCATGTTGATGATCTTGCCGCCGCGCCCCTGGGCGATCATCTGTTTCGCAACTGCCTGCAGGGTGAACAGCGTTCCCGAGACGTTGATTGCAAACAGCCTGTCATAGCTTGTGCGGGTGATCTCGACGATCGGCGCGAGGTCGAAGAGCGCCGCGTTGTTGATCAGGATGTCGATCCCGCCCGCCTGCGCGACACAGGTCGAAACGGCATTGTCGATCGACGCCTGGTCGGTCACGTCGAGTTCGACCGCATAGGCGGCCGGCCCGATGTCGGTCGCGGTGCTTCGTGCGCGAGCGATGTCGATGTCGGCGATGGCGACAGTAGCGCCCTCTCGCACATAGGCCTCGGCAAAGGCGCGGCCGATTCCCCGCGCCGCACCGGTGATCAGCGCGCTCTTTCCATCCAGTCGTTTCATCGCAATGCGGATCCTTTTTCATCGAAGCGGTGCAGCCGGGCTTCCTGCGGCGTGAGGAACACCCGGTCGCCATGGTTGACCGCAAAGTCGCCGCTGACGCGGGCGGTCAGCTAGCCGACGCCGTCCACGGTCACGTGCAGGAAGGTGTCGGAGCCGAGATGCTCGGCAACGCCGACGACGCCTTGCCACAGACCGGAGGAGGTCGAGAGATCGACATGTTCCGGTCGGATGCCGATGGTGTGGGCACCGTAGCCTTCGGCGATCTTGCCGGAAATGAAGTTCATCTTCGGCGAACCGATGAACCCGGCGACGAAGAGATTGTCGGGGCGATGGTAGAGTTCGAGCGGCGAGCCGACCTGCTCGATATTGCCCTTGTTGAGCACGACGATCTTGTCGGCCATGGTCATGGCCTCGATCTGGTCGTGGGTGACGTAGACCATGGTCGTCTTCAGCTGCTGGTGAAGCTGGCTGATCTCGAGGCGCATGTTGACGCGCAGCGCCGCATCGAGGTTCGACAGCGGTTCGTCGAACAGGAAGGCTGCCGGCTGGCGCACGATGGCGCGGCCGATGGCGACGCGCTGGCGCTGGCCGCCCGAGAGCTGGCGCGGCTTGCGGTCGAGATATTCGGTCAGATTGAGCACGCGGGCGGCATCGGCGACCTTCTTCTCGATGCTGTCCTTGCTCTCACCCGCCATCTTCAGCGGGAAGGCGATGTTCGAGCGCACGGTCATATGCGGATAGAGGGCGTAGGACTGGAACACCATCGACAGGCCGCGCTTGGCGGGCGGAAGCTCCGTGGCGTCCTTGCCGTCGATGACGATCTGGCCGCCGGTGACGTCCTCGAGCCCGGCGATCAGGCGCAGCAAGGTCGACTTGCCACAGCCGGAAGGCCCGACGAAGACGACGAACTCGCCGTTCTCGATGTCGAGATCGATCGAGGGTATGACCGCGTGGGCGCCGAAGTGCTTCGAAACCTTTTTGAGCGTGATGCTTCCCATTTTATGCCCCTATTTGACTGCGCCGAAGGTGAGGCCGCGGACCAGCTGTTTCTGCGAGAACCAGCCGAGGATGAGGATCGGAGCGATCGCCATGGTCGAGGCGGCCGAGAGCTTGGCGTAGAACAGTCCTTCCGGACTGGAGTACGAGGCGATGAACGCCGTCAGCGGTGCCGATTTTGCGGCCGTCAGGTTCAGCGTCCAGAACGCCTCGTTCCAGGCGAGGATGATGTTGAGCAGGACCGTCGAGGCGATACCGGGCACCGCCATCGGCGTAAGCACGTAGATGATCTCCTTGCCGAGCGAGGCACCGTCCATCCGTGCCGCCTCGAGGATCTCGCCGGGGATCTCCTTGAAGTAGGTGTAGAGCATCCAGATGATGATCGGCAGGTTGATCAGCGTCAGGATGATCACCAGCCCGGTGCGGGTGTCGAGCAGGCCGGTGTTGCGGAACAGCAGGTACATCGGCACCAGTACCCCGACCGCCGGCATCATCTTGGTGGACAGCATCCACATCAGCACGTCCTTGGTCCGCGGCGTCGGCGAGAACGCCATGGCCCAGGCGGCGGGAATGGCGATGAGGAGGCCGAGCAGGGTCGAGCCGAAGGAGATCACCACCGAATTCATGAAGTGCTTGAAGTAGTCCGAGCGTGCCTGCACCTCGCGATAATTCTCGAAGGTCCAGTCGAAGAACAGCAGCGACGGCGGCGAGGCGATGGCTTCGGCCTCGGTCTTGAAGCTGGTCAGGAATGTCCAGAGGATCGGGAAGAAGATCAGGATGCCGATCGCCCAGGCGACGATGGTGGTGACGATCTTGCGCTGGGTGGAAACGGTACGGGCCATGGTTCACGCCTCCAGCGTCTTGCCGATCATGCGCATCAGGAAGAATGCGACGATGTTGGCGAGGATGACGGCGATGATGCCGCCGGCGGATGCACCGCCCACGTCGAACTGCAGCAGTGCCTGCGCATAGACCAGGAAGGTGAGGTTGGTGCTCTGCGTTCCAGGGCCGCCATTGGTGGTCACCAGGATCTCGGCGAAGACCGACAGCAGGAAGATCGTCTGGATCAGGATGACGACGGTGATCGCCCGCGACAGGTGCGGCAGGGTGAGATAGAAGAAACGCGACCAAGCGCCGGCGCCATCCATCTGCGCGGCTTCCTTCTGTTCCTCGTCCAGCGACTGCAGCGCCGTCAGCAGGATCAGGGTGGCGAACGGCAGCCACTCCCAGGCGACGATCAGGATGATGGAGAACAGCGGCGCGCTGTTGAGGAAGTCGAACGGCTGAAGGCCGACCGATTTGGCCAGATAGGCGAACAGGCCGTTGACCGGGTTCATGAACATGTTCTTCCACACCAGTGCCGCCACGGTCGGCATGATCAGGAACGGCGCGATCACCAGGATGCGTACGAAACCCTGTCCGAACATCGGCTGGTCGAGCAGGATCGCCAGGGCGATGCCGCCGATCACGGTTATCAGGAGAACGCCGACCACGATCGCCAGGGTATTGAAAATAGCCTGGATGAAGGCCGGATCGGTGAGGAAATAGTAGTAGTTGGAAAAGCCCGCCCATTCCTCCATCCCCGGCATCAGCAGGTTGTAGCGCAGGAACGAGAAGTAGATCGTCATCGCCAGCGGTACGATCATCCACAGCAGCAGCAACACTACTGACGGTGCCATCATCGCGCGGGCGGCGGATCGGGTATGGAGGGTCGACATTGCAATCCCCGTCGGTTGGTCTGCTCTTCCCGGCGTGTCGGACAGTCTCGGGGGGAAGAGGGCGTGCGCGTTTGGCGAAAAGACCGGCGCCGTTGCTTCAAGATGCACTCCGCTTGGGTCCGGAATTCATCTCGACGGCGCCGGAGGAGAGGCTCACCTCAGGAGCGGGGTGAACCTCGGCCGGCGCGGCGACGGAGCCGCCGACGCCGGGTCTTGGGAGCCCTACTTGATGTAACCGGCCTTGGTCATCTCGCGGGTGGTCAGCTGCTGGGCGTTCTGCAACGCCTGGTCCACGGACGTCTGGCCGGCAAGTGCTGCCGAAAACTGCTGTCCGACCGCCGTACCAAGGCCCTGGAATTCCGGGATGGCGACGAACTGCACGCCGACATAGGGCACCGGCTTGACCGACGGGTTCTTCGGGTCGGCCGCATTGATGCTGTCGAGCGTCATCTTCGCGAAGGGCGCCGCCTTCTGGTATTCCGGGTTCTCGTAGAGCGAGGTCCGGGTACCCGGAGGCACGTTGGCCCAGCCTTCCTTGTCAGCGACCAGTTTCAGATAGTCCTTGCCGGTCGCCCAGGCGATGAACTTCTCGGCAGCTTCCTGTTTCTGCGAACCGGCCGGGATCGCAAGGTTCCAGGCCCACAGCCAGTTGCCGCGCTTGCCAAGTCCGGTATCGGGAGCGAGCGCGAAGCCGACCTTGTCAGCAACGGTCGATTCCGCCGGGTTGGTGACGAAGGACGCCGCGACGGTCGCGTCGATCCACATGCCGCACTTGCCGGTCTGGAACAAGGCGAGGTTCTCGTTGAAGCCGTTCGAGGAGGCGCCGGGAGGGCCGGCGTCGTTCAGCAGCTTGACGTAGAAGTCGAGCGCGTTCTTCCATTCCGGCTGGTCGAACTGCGGCTTCCAGTTCTCGTCGAACCAGCGCGCGCCGAAGGCGTTGGCGGTCGCCGTGAGGAAAGCCATGTTCTCGCCCCAGCCGGGCTTGCCGCGCAGGCAGATGCCGTAGATTTCCTTGTCCTTGTCGGTGATCTTGCGGGCGGCGTCGGCAATGAACTCCCAGGTCGGCGCCTCCGGCATGGTCAGCCCGGCTTTCTCGAAGAGATCCTTGCGGTACATCACCATCGAGCTTTCGCCGTAGAACGGCGCGGCATAGAGCTTGCCGTCCTCACCGGTCAGGCCGGAGCGGATCGCCGGCAGCAGGTCATCGACGTCATAGTCGGCGCCGAGGTTGTCGAGCGGCAGCAGCCAGCCCTGCTTGGCCCAGATCGGCACTTCGTAGGTGCCGATCGTCAGCACGTCGTACTGGCCGCCCTTGGTGGCGATGTCGGTCGTGACGCGCTGGCGCAGCACGTTCTCCTCGAGCGTGACCCAGTCGAGCTGAATATCGGGGTTCTTGGCGGTGAAGTCGTCCGTCAGTTTCTGCATGCGGATCATGTCGCCATTGTTGACGGTGGCGATCGTGAGCGTTTCCGCATTGGCAATGCCGCACAGGACGACGGCCGAGCATGCGCCCAGCAGAAGGGTCTTCAAGTTCATGTCTTCCTCCCAGAAGGTGATGAGCATTTGCTTCACTCGTGGGCAATTACCCGCCATAACGCGCGAAATGTCAACGGCCATTCGATGCTGCGTTGCAAAACAAGAGAGGAAGGATGCTCGCAAATAGGAGTTTTTTTACGGCGCGGGCCCGAGGGTGGCCGGCAAATCCCGGGCTTTCGGTCGTCAGTCCGCCAGTAGCCGGCGTGCCGTCGCCTCGTCGGTGATCAGGCCGTTTATCATGCGCCCCTTGAGGGCGGCCTCGATCGCAACGAACTTGCGCGGTCCCATCGCCAGCCCGATGACCACGGCCTTGTCGCGCGATGGAAGCGGTACCGAGGCGACGCGCTCGTTGATGCTGCCGGAGAGCGGAGCCCCGTCGCGATCGAACATCCAGCCGCAGATCTCGCCTGCGGCTCCCTGCTCGATCAACCGGGCCATTTCCTCACGTGCGAGGAAACCGTCCTGGCAGAGTGGCGCGTCGGGCCCGAGTTCGCCGATGCCGACGAAGGCGACATCGGCCTCGAGGCCGAGTTTCAGGGTTGATTGCACCAGGCTCTGCCGGTGGAGAAGCTTGCGTTCCTCCGCCGTCGAGACGAGGACCGGGAGCGGCATCGGGAAATGCCGGGCCTTGACCGCTTCCGCCATGCTGAAGATGACGTTGTAATAGGCGGCGGAACCATCCGGTCCGAGATTGCCGGTAAGCGACAGGATGCGATGCTGCGGGCATTCCATCGCCGGCAACTGGTCGATCGCCGCCTTCAGCGTTCGCCCGGTGCCGACAGCGAGCACGATCGGCTCTTCGCGCTTCAGCCACCGCTCGATTTCCGCGGCACCTGCCTCGGCGATGCCGACGGTTGTCGAGGTCGAAGCCGGATCGCTCGGCACGACTTCTGCCTGCAAGAGGTTGAAATGCTGCTTCAGGCGCTGGCCAAGCTCGAGGCATTCGGCGATCGGATGATCGAGCCGGACCTTGATCAGCCGTTCGGACACCGCCAGCGACACCAGGCGCTGGGCCGATTGTCGCGAAATGCCCATGGCCGCGGCAATTTCGTCCTGGGTGCGGCCGGCGACATAGTAGAGCCAGCCGGCTCTCGCCGCATCGTCCAGCCTGCCGCCCGGTTCGAATCGCCTTGCCATCGCCTGATCTCGAGTTGTGATCCTGATTGAGTGACACGATTTTGGCCGTGTTCCCAGTCATTGCCTCTACACGAAAGCAACTTCGTGCGAAAGCGGGCCCATTGGCAGGCGATCCGGGAGCCGGTCATCGGCAAATGTCATATCGACGTAACAATGCCTGTCTAAACGCAGGTCCAACACGAGCTGAACGGGCCGGCAGCACTTCCCCAGGGAAGCGGCCGGTCGGCAGCCGAAAGCAAAAGGGCAGGGCGATGGCGCGTGTCAGCGATTGCCGGGCCTGCCAGCAAAGGAAATGAGGCCGGTTTGATGACTCCAGAACTCTTGATCTTCGATTGCGACGGCGTGCTGATCGACAGCGAGCTGGCCTCGAGCCGGGTTTTGGCGAAGGCGCTGCAGGATGCGGGCGTGGAGATTAGCCCGGCCGAGGTTCTCAAGCGCTTCACGGGTTACTCCGTTACCGATGCCAAACAGATCTGCCGTACCGAGTTCGGGGTCGTCGATTGCGACCGTGTCTTTGCCCGGTTCCATGACAGGCTCTATCCCGAATTTGCTGCCTCACTGACGCCGATGCCGGGGATGGAACGGCTGGTGGCCTCGCTCGAGGTTCGCAAATGCGTTGCTTCCAACAGCACCACGGATCGTCTGCGTCACAGTCTCGGGCTTTTTGACCTGTGGTCGGAATTTGCGCCGAACATCTTCAGCGCCGACATGGTCGCCCGGCCGAAGCCGGCGCCCGACCTGTTCCTTTTCTGCGCCGAAACGCTCACCGTCGATCCGGGGAAATGCGTGGTCATCGATGACAGTCCGCACGGGATCACCGGCGCGGTGGCTGCCGGAATGACGGCGATCGGCTTTGTCGATCCGGCGGACCCGCGCCCGGGACGGCACGACATACTCGCCGGGGCCGGCGCGACCGAGGTCGTGACAGGTGCGGAAGAACTTGCCCTGGCCTTCGAACGGATGGGCCCCGGCATCGTCCGCCCCTCCCGGCACACCCTGACGGCGGCACGCGTGCCCGCCTGACCCCGTACCCTTCGCGTCATTCGCCGCGGAGGGGTCATCCAAACCCGACATGACGACCGACGAACTGTGCGCAACCGGCGCAGGACGACACGCGTCCTGTCTTCAAGCTGTTCTTGAGATGGAGAAAATCCCGATGATGTCGATCAACAGACGTACCGCCCTTGGGCTGATGGGGGCAACCGCCGGTTCGCTGATCCTGCCGCGCATGGCGTTCAGCCAGGGCAAGCGCCCGTCCATCACCATTGCCGTCCAGAAGATTACCAACAACAACACGCTCGACATCTGGAACGAGCAGTCGAATGTCGGTGAACGCGTGTTCTTCCCCAATCTGTGGGAAGGCCTGATCCTGCGTGACTGGATGGGCAACCAGGGCCCGGTCCCGGGTCTCGCCACCGAATGGCGCCGCCTCGACGACAAGACCATCGAACTCAAGCTGCGCCAGGGCGTGAAGTTCCACAACGGCGACGAGCTGACCGCCGAGGACGTCGTCTTCAGCTTTTCGTCGCAGCGTCTCTTCGGCGACACGCAGCCGGCCGGCGGCAAGACCATTTTCGCTGACGACAACAAGCCTGCTACAGCCAAGGAACTGCCGGCCGCAGTTCCGGGCATCGGTCGCCGCCTCTGGCCGGCGCTCGCCGGCGTCGAGGCCGTCGACAAGTACACGGTCCGCTTCCACAACGCCACGCCTGACGTGACGCTGGAAGGCCGCCTCTATGCCTTCGGCAGCCAGATCGCCAACCGTCGCGCCTGGGACGAATCCGAGACCTACGCCGCATGGGCTAACAAGCCGGTCACCACCGGTCCCTACATGGTCGCCGAGTTCCGGCCGGACGTGTCGCTGACGCTGGTGGCATTCGATGAATACTGGGGCGGCCGTCCGCCGCTCGAGCAGATCCGTTTCGTCGAGGTTCCGGAAGTTGCCTCGCGCGTCAACGGGCTCTTGTCCGGCGAATACGACTTCGCCTGCGACCTGCCGCCGGACCAGATTGGCGCCGTACAGGCCGCACCGGGCTTCGAGGTGCAGGGCTCGACCATCCTCAACCATCGCATCTCGGTGTTCAACGTCCAGAACCCGATCCTCGCAAACCCGCTCGTCCGCCGCGCCATGACCCATGCGGTCGACCGCCAGGCGATCGTCGAGGCGCTATGGGCCGGACAGACGGGCATCCCGGCCGGTCTGCAGTTCGAATCCTTCAGGTCCAGCGACATGTTCATCGACGGCTGGGCCGCGCCCGAATTCAATCCGGACCTCGCAAGGCAGCTTCTCAAGGAAGCCAACTACAAGGGTGACGCAATCCCCTACCGCCTGCTGAACAACTACTACACCAACCAGACCGCGACCGGACAGGTGATGGTGGAGATGTGGAAGCAGGTCGGCCTCAACGTCGAGATCGAAATGAAGGAAAACTGGGCCCAGATCCACGACCCGGCAGGCGTCAAGGGCGTTCGCGACTGGTCGGCTTCCGCCAACATCAACGACCCCGTGACCCCGATGGTGTCGCAGTTCGGCCCGAACGGCGAGGCACAGCAGAAGAAGGACTGGACCAATGCCGAGGTCAACGAGCTTTCGGTGGTGCTGGAAACGAGCACCGACCGCGCTCTGCGCAAGAAGGCCTTCGCCCGCATGCTGGAGATCTGCGAGCGCGAGGACCCGGTTTATAATGTCCTGCACCAGAACGCCGTCTTCACCGGCATGAAGTCGTCGCTGAAGTGGAAGGCCGCCCCGGCCTTCGCCATGGACTTCCGCGCCGGCAACTGGAACGGCTGATCCAGCCATCCCCGGGCATCGGCGGGCCTTGCCAGCCGATGCCATTCATCGGGTCCGGCCTGACGCCGGCCTGACGCAGGCATTCAACCAGCACAGGAGGTGGCAGAAATGAACACCAGCCTCGTTGAGTTGCGCAACCTCAGGGTCGCCTTCGATGGCGTCCAGGTTCTGCACGGCATCAATCTCGATATCAGACGCGGAGAAGCGGTCGGACTGGTCGGCGAGTCCGGTTGCGGCAAGTCGGTGACATGGTTGGCCGCACTCGGCCTCCTGCCGGGCAAGGCCCGTATCGAGGGCTCGGTCCGGATAGACGGTCGCGAGATCTCAAATGGTTCGCGCCGGGAACTGGAAGCTGTTCGCGGCGGAAGGATCGCGATGATCTTCCAGGATCCGTCGAGCTCCCTCAACCCGGTCATCCGGATCGGCCGCCAGATCACTGAGGTGCTCGCCATCCACCGCGGCCTGCGCGGAGAGGAGGCCAGGGCCGAGGCGCTGCGGCTGATGGACATGGTCGGCATTCCCGATGCCCGTGGCCGCTTCAACCTCTTTCCGCATGAGTTCTCCGGCGGCCAGTGCCAGCGCCTGATGATCGCGATGGCACTGGCCGGGGAACCGGATCTGCTGATCGCCGACGAACCGACGACCGCGCTCGACGCCACGATCCAGGCGCAGATCCTCGATCTGCTCAATCGTCTCAGGGCCGAGACCGGCATGGCGACGGTGTTCATCAGCCACGATCTCGGCGCCGTCTCCCAGGTCTGCGAGCGGGTCTGTGTGATGTATGCCGGCCGCATCGTCGAGAGTGGACCGATCGACCAGCTGTTTTCCGAACCTCGCCACCCCTATACGCGCGGCCTGTTCGATGCGATCCCGCTTCTCGATGGCCCGCGCACCCGTCTCGTGCCAATTCCCGGCACGGTGCCTAATCCGAAGAACCTGCCCGAGGGCTGTTCCTTCTCCCCGCGCTGCAGCCATACGGCGCTTTCCTGCCGCTACCAGTTGCCGGGACTCGAGCAGATGGCCGACGGACGCCGGGTCGCCTGCCATCATCCGGTGATGGCGAGCACGACGCTGCCGCTCCTGCTGGAGGCGGTATCGTGAGCGCGCCGTTGATCGAGGCAAGGGATCTCGTCCGTGTCTATCAGGTCCGTCGCGGCATATTCGGCCGGGTGGCCCCGGTTCGCGCGGTCGATGGCATCTCGCTCAAGGTGATGCCGGGCGAAACGCTGGGGATCGTCGGTGAATCGGGCTCCGGAAAGTCGACGCTCGGCCGCATGCTGCTCGGCATCGATCCGGCTCAGTCCGGCGAGGTTCTGTTCGAGGGGCAGGCAATGCCGGAGCCGGGAACGTCGAAATGGCGGGCTCTGCGGGCCCGCATGCAGCTCGTCTACCAGGACCCGCTTGCCGCGCTCGACCGCCGGCTGACGATTGCGGCGCAGATCGGCGAGCCGCTCGAAATCCATAACACCATCCCGAGGGAGCATCACGCCGCCCGGGTCGAGGAACTGATGGCTGCGGTCGGGCTGCGCCTCGACCAGGCCGGGCGCTATCCCCACGAGCTTTCCGGCGGCCAGCGCCAGCGCGCCGTGGTCGCCCGGGCGCTGGCGACGCGGCCGAAGCTGCTGGTCTGCGACGAGCCCGTCTCGGCGCTCGACGTGTCCATCCAGGCGCAGGTGGTCAACATGCTGCGCGATCTGCAGGAGCGGCACCACATCGCGATGGTCTTCATCAGCCATGACCTGAAGGTCGTGCGCAACATCGCGGACCGGGTGGCAGTGATGTATCTCGGACGGATCGTGGAGGAAGGTTCCTCGGACGTGATCTTCCGTTCTCCCCAGCATCCCTACACCCGCGCGCTGGTGTCGAGCGTGCCGGTGCCCGGTCGCCCGCTCGAGGGACGCATGATCCTGCAGGGGGAACCGCCGAACCCGGCCAGCCGGCCGACGGGCTGCGTCTTCCACCCCCGTTGCCCCCTGGCTGCACCGATCTGCCGGACGAATGCGCCGGAACTGCATTCGATCGGTAGCGGCAGGACTGCGGCGTGCCACCTGATCCCCGGCGCCGGCACGCCGGCGGCAGCCTAGAGGGAACAATCATGATCCGTTTCATTTCCACGCGCCTGCTGCGCGCGATCATCACCGTGTTCGCGGTGGTGACCTTCGCCTTCGTAGTGCTTCGCATGTCCGGAGATCCGGCACAGGTGATGCTCGGGCCGGATGTGCCACAGGATGCGGTCGATGCCTTCCGCAAGACCTGGGGGCTCGACCAGCCGCTGTGGATCCAGTACCTCGCCTATCTGAAATCGATCTTTTCCGGTGATTTCGGGGTTTCCATGCGGGACAAGAGTTCCGCCATGGCGCTGGTGCTGGAGCGCATCCCCGCCACGCTGCAGCTGACCATCCCGGCGCTGTTGCTCAAGGTGATGATCGGCATTCCGGCCGGCGTCTACGCTGCGCTTCATCGCCAGAGCTTCCCCGATCGCGGCGTCATCCTGCTGGCGGTGCTGGGGTTCACCATCCCGTCCTTCGTCATGGGGCTGCTGCTGGTGCTGGTGTTCTCGGTCATCCTCGGCCTGCTTCCCTCCGGCGGCGATGACACGTGGATGCACGGAATCCTGCCGACCCTGACGATGAGCATCGGCGGCATCGGCATCCTCGCCCGCTTCTCGCGAAGCGCCATGATCGAGGTGATGGGGCAGCCCTATATCCGCACCGCCTCGGCCAAGGGACTGAACTGGCGCAATGTCGTCTGGCGTCACGCGCTGCCCAATGCAGCGCTGCCGATCGTCACCATCGTCGGCTTCATGGTCGGCTCGCTTATCGCCGGCGCAGTCGTCGTCGAGTCGATCTTCTCCTGGCCGGGTATCGGTCGCCTGCTGGTGGTATCGGTCACCAACCGCGACCTCGCCGTCGTCCAGTGCATCCTGCTCCTGATCGCCGCCACCATGGTCATCTCCAACCTGGTCGTCGACCTGCTCTACGGTTGGCTCGACCCCCGCCTGCACAGCCGTGCCGCACATTGAGGAGTCTGCAATGAGTTCGGCAGAAGCTACACAAACCCAAACCGCACCGGGCGGCATCCTTGGCCTAGGCGCCTTCCTCCGCCGCCACGTCCCGTTCAGCGTGGCGCTCGGCATGTTCTGGCTGGCGCTGATGGTGATGGTTGCCGTCTTCGCGGACCTGCTGCGACCTTACGGCATAACCGCCATGGATCTCCGCAACCGGCTGGCACTGCCCGGCACGCCCGGACACTGGCTCGGTACCGACGAACTCGGTCGCGACGTGCTATCGCGCCTGATCCAGTCGATCCGCGTTTCGCTCGTCATCGCCTTCGGTGCAACGCTGATTTCGGCCAGCTTCGGCACGGCGCTCGGCTTTGCCGCGGCCAAGTTTCGCGGCATCGTCGAACATGCCGTGCTGGCCCTTGCCGATTTCCAGGCAGCGCTGCCCTTTCTCATCATGTCGTTGGCGGTGCTTGCCTTCTTCGGTTCTTCGATGACGCTGCTGGTCTGCCTGATGGGCTTCTACGGCTGGGAACGTTATGCGCGTATCGCCCGCGGCGTGGCGATTTCCGCAAGCGCCCAGGGCTATGCCGCCGCGGTGGTGCAGCTCGGAGCCCGTCCCTCGCGGGTCTATCTCAGACACATCCTTCCCAACGTCGCCTCGACGCTGATCGTCTCGATGACCCTGACCTTCCCTGAGATCATCCTGATGGAAAGCGGCCTCTCCTTCCTCGGCCTTGGCGTGCAGCCGCCGGAATCGAGCCTCGGCAACATGGTCGGCTTCGGGCGCGAATACCTGACGCGCGCGCCGTGGATCATGCTGGCCCCGGCTCTCGTAATCATGCTGACGACGCTGGCGATCTCGCTGGTCGGCGACTGGCTGCGCGACAAGCTCGATCCGACGCTGCGCTAAAAACATCCCCGCAACCAAACCTGGATCCCTGATCATGACGTTCATCACCGGCCATCGCGGCGGCCGCAATCTCTGGCCCGAAAATTCCCTCGAAGGGTTTCGCAACGTCCTCGACCTCGGCGTCGATGCCGTGGAGTTCGACGTGCACCTGACGGACGCAGGCGAGCTCGTGGTCATCCACGATGCAACGCTCGAGCGTACGACCGAAGGGCAGGGACCGGTGCGGGGGCTCACCCCCGAGGCACGCAGCAGCACGCGCCTGAGAGACAGCGACGAAACCGTGCCGACGCTTGCAGACGTTCTGGAGGTGCTCGGGGACTGACGCCACCATCAGCCTGCATGTCGAACTCAAGTCCGACGAGAACGGCGAGCCCTATCCCGGGATTGTCGAGAAGGTGGTCGCGGAACTCGCCCGTTTCGAAATCGGGCATCGCTGCCATCTCACCTCCTTCGACACGGCGGTGCTGCTCGAATGCCGGCGTATCGCGCCTGACATGGCCCGGCTGGTCTCGGTCAATGCAGCCTGGGCGGAAAGGCAAGGCGGGCTGCAGACGTTCCTCGCCGAAGTCGATCGCCTCGTCGATATCGTCGCCATCCATCATGAGCTGCTGGAAGCGGAGTGGCAGCTGATAACGGCTGCCCTGCCGCTCGACCGGCTCTGCGTCTGGACCGTCAACGACGAGGCAGCCATCCGCAAGTGGCTGGAGCGCGGCGTCGGCCACTTCACCAGCGACAACCCCGACCTCGCGCTCGCATGCCGGGCCGAAGTGTCGGCCAGCCTCTAGTTTCAACTCGATAAACACAGGAACCTATCGACATGAGCAATATCATTGGCACGGGCTTCAATGCCGGCTCCACCGACGGCGAACTCGCAACTCTGCAAACGGAACTTCGCGAGCTTTCCGAAATCGGCGTCGACACGGTCGAACTGGGCCTGACGACCCTCGATGTCATCGCCGGCGGCCGCATCGTCGCCGAGCGGGCGGACAAGCTGGTGGAGATCGCGCGCCAGTTCGACTTCCGCTACACGGTCCACGGCCTCGTGGCGTCGAATTTCATGGATCCGGAAACCGTGCGCTACCAGCTCGATGCCGCCAAGGCGCTGGTCCAGCTCTGCGATCGTCTCGATGCCCGCGTCCTGGTTCAGCACGGCGGCAATCTGCGCCGCGACCAGATCTTCGAACGCGCCGGAGCGGATGAGCGCGAACGCGAGGCTCTGTTCGAGCTTGCCGAGTTCTGCCGTCCCTACGGCGTCCGCATTGCGCTGGAGAACATCTTCACCACCGAACCGGGGCAGTACCGCCAGACCCCGGCGGAAGTGGCCGCGACGGTCAAGGCAGTGGATCACCCGAATCTGGTGGCTCTGATCGACTTCAGCCACGCCTATCTCGAATCCACCTATCGCGGCCTCGACTTCCACGAGCAGCTTCGCGCCATGGCGCCGGTCGCCGGGCACCTGCATGTCCATGACTCGTTCGGCCGTCCGCAGGCCTTCTTCAAGGGCTATCACCTCCAGGAGAACACCGCGCTTGGCATCGGCGACCTGCACATGCCGCTCGGCTGGGGCGATATCGACTGGGATGCGATCTTCAGCGAATTGCAGTTCCTGCCGGGCACCGTGATGATGATGGAAATCGGCCGCCGTTATCGCCGCGAGCAGCCGGCGAGCCTGGAGCGCGCCCGCGCACTCATGGCGATGAATGCCCGCGCAGGCGCCGCCGCCTGACGAGGTCTCCGGATCCCCTTCGCCGGGAACGGGGGAGGGGAACTGCCGTCGTGGCCAGGGCACGCATTCGCCGCGCAGCAAACTGGACGCATTCGCATCGGGGCCTTACCTTAGCCGGGATTGGCACGGGCAGGCACCGGCATCGGTGCCGGCGGATCTCGTTCCGGCGGCGCGAAACATTACAAAAATATAATGGTGCCAACGACTTCTATACCGCAAGGTAAAGTGTCATTTGGGGGAGGATACGTTTCGCCGCCGGAGTGTGCGGCGTAGATCGAAAGGAACTCGGATGAACAGGACGGCAGGCACTGCAAAGGATGAACGGGCCGAAGGGGGCAACTCCAATGTGACCTTCATTCCCGGAGCCGTTCCGCTGGCCCGGAAAAAGCGCCGTTCGCGCGTGTGGTTCTGGCTGCCGGTGGTGATGGCCGTCGCCGGTGTCGGAGTATATAGCTGGAGCCTCTACCAGCCGTCGCAGGCGGCATCGACGGTGATTACCCAGCCGGTTGTGCGCGGCAACATCGAAAACGCGGTGACTGCGGTCGGCACGCTCGAGGCGATCAATTCGGTCGACGCCGGCGCGCAGGTCTCGGGGCAGCTGAAATCGCTCCACGTCGAGATCGGCGACCATGTCGAGCGCAACCAGCTGATTGCGGAGATCGATCCCGCCACCATCGAGAACCGCATGGAAATCAACCGCGCCGAGCTCGCCAATCTCGAGGCGCAGCTGGTTGCGATGAAGGCCCAGCTGGTGCTGAAGCAGGCCAATATCGAGCGCCAGCGTGCCCTTGTTGCCGGCCGCACTGCCTCGCAGCAGACCCTCGACCAGGCCATTGCCGAACTCGCCGCTGCCGAAGCGGACGTCAACGCGATCACGGCGCAGATCCGCAAGCAGCAGGCCACGCTCGACGGCGACCAGGTCGATCTCGGCTATACCAAGATCTACGCGCCGATGGCCGGCACGATCGTCGACAATCCGGCGAAGGAAGGCCAGACGCTCAACGCCAACCAGACCGCACCAACGATCGTCACCATTGCCGATCTGTCGACGATGACGGTGCGCGCCGAGGTTTCGGAGGCCGATGTCAGCCGGCTGAAGATCGGCATGAAAGCCTATTTCACTTTGCTCGGCCAGCCCAACAAGCGCTTCTATGGGACGCTGCGGCAGATCCAGCCGCTGCCGACCACGGAAAACAACGTCATCCTGTACAATGCCCTGTTCGACGTTCCGAACCCCGATGGCGAGCTGATGATGTCGATGAGCGCCCAGGTGTTCTTCATCCAGTCCGCCGCCGAGGACGTGCTGGTGGTGCCGAGCAGCGCGCTGCGCACGACCGGCGGCCGCAGCCAGGAAGGCGGCCCTCAAAAGGCCGAACTGACCGTCGTCACCCCGTCGGGCGCAACCGAAACCCGCGAGGTCGAGGTCGGCATCCGTAACCGCGTCAGCGCCGAGATCCGCAGCGGCGTCAAGGAGGGCGAACAGGTCGTCGTCGGCGGGGGCGATGGCGCAGGTGACAGGGGCAACCGCTCGCAGCGCAACAACATGCGCATGCCGCCGATGTTCTGAGGATAACGATGGCACCGCTCATTTCGCTCAAGGACATCAGCAAGGCCTACGCCAACGGCGGCGTCGCCGTGAACGTGCTGCATGACATTTCGCTCGATATCGAGGCCGGCGAGTTCGTCGCCATCATCGGTCAGTCCGGGTCCGGCAAATCGACGCTGATGAACATCATCGGCTGCCTCGACCAGCCGACATCCGGCGAATACCGGATCGACGGCGAGCTGGTCTCGGGCTTCGATTTGGACGAGCTTGCCGCGTTGCGGCGACGCACGTTCGGCTTCGTCTTCCAGAGCTACAACCTGATCCCGACGTCTAGCGCCCGCGAGAACGTCGAGGTGCCGGCGATCTATGCCGGCATGCCGGCGGCGGAGCGCCAGCACCGCGCCGAGGCGCTGCTGCAGTCGCTGAAGCTCGGCGACCGGCTCGACCATCGGCCGACCCAGCTTTCCGGCGGCCAGCAGCAGCGGGTGTCGATCGCCCGGGCGCTGATGAACGGCGGGCGCGTCATCCTCGCCGACGAGCCGACCGGCGCCCTCGACAGCCAGAGCGGCGAGGAAGTGATGGCCCTGCTGCGCAAGATGCACCAGGACGGCCATACCGTCATTCTCATCACCCACTCGCGCGAGGTCGCCGAAGCGGCGGATCGCCTGATCGAGATCCGCGACGGGCGGATCATCTCGGACCGCACCCGCAAGCCGCGCCAGCAGCCTGAGAAGGTCGCCAGCGGCCTTTCGGTGCTCGACTCCGGTTCGGCGGCAATCACCGATGTTTCCGAAGCGGTGCGCATGGCGCTCAGGGCGCTGCGGGCCAACCTGTTCCGTACCATACTCACGCTGCTTGGCATCGTCATCGGCGTCGGCTCGGTGGTGGCGATGCTGGCGATCGGCACCGGCGCTCAGAAGTCGGTTCTCGACCGCATCTCCTCGATGGGCTCGGATCTGCTGCTGGTGCGTCCGAGCATGGCCAATTTCCGCGGCGGCGGCAGCATGCCGGTGACGCTGGTGCCGGCGGATGCGGACGCCATTCGCGAACTGCCGAACGTCGCCTTCGCCGTGCCGGAAATGACCAGCACGGTGACGGTGCGCTACGGCAATATCGATTATCAGACGACCGCAAACGGCACGGTTCCGGAGTTTCCCGAGGCCAAGTCGTGGTCGGTCGGCAGCGGCGAGTTCATCAACGCCGACGACATGAACGGCTATGGCCCGGTGACCGTGCTTGGCCGGACGGTGGTCAAGACGCTGTTTCCCGATGGGCGCAATCCGCTCGGCGAATACGTGCTGGTCAACAAGATCCCGTTCCAGGTGATCGGCGTGATGAGCGAGAAGGGCGCAAACGCCGGCGGCAACGACCAGGACGATACCATCCTCGTGCCGCTTTCGACCGGCAGTCTGCGGCTGTTCGGACAGCGTAACGTGCGCAGCATCACCGTGCAGGTCGAGGATGCCTCGGCAATCGACCTGACCCAGGATTCCATCCAGGCGCTGCTCGACGAACGGCACAAGGTCCAGGATACGCAGATCACCAACATGTCGTCGGTGCGCGAGGCCTTTACCGAGACCTCGAACACGATGAAGATCTTCCTCGGCTCGGTCGCGGCGATCTCGCTGCTGGTCGGCGGCATCGGCGTCATGAACATCATGCTGGTCAGCGTGCGCGAGCGCACCCGCGAGATCGGCGTGCGCATGGCGACCGGCGCGCGCCAGCGCGACATCCTCATGCAGTTCCTGATCGAGGCGCTGGTGGTTTCGGCAATCGGTGGCGCGATCGGCGTGGCGATCGGCCTGGCGACAGGTGCCATCGCGCAGGCCTTCGGCATATCGGTGAGCTTCACCCTCGGTCCGATCGCGCTCGCGTTCGCCTGCTCGTTCCTGACCGGTCTCGTGTTCGGCTACCTGCCGGCGCGCAACGCCTCGCAACTGCAGCCGGCCGTGGCGTTGAGCACCGGCTGAGCTACCGCTTCACCGAGAGACCGGATAGGCCCCGCATCGTCATGGGCGATGCGGGCGGCCGAAACCGGCCGTCATGCAAAGTAGCTGGCGATCCGGTTGCCGCTGATTTCCTGCACACTGAACGGCGTGCCGTAGATTGCCTCGAGTACGTCGGGGCGGACGATTTCCGCAGGCGATCCCTGCCGGAAGACGCGACCGTTCTGCATGGCGACGATGTGGTCGGAGTGGCAGGAGGCGAAGTTGATGTCGTGGAGCACGACGACCACGGTCTTGCGCAGTTCGTCGGCCGCCTGGCGCAGCAACTTCATCATCGTCACCGCGTGCTTGATGTCGAGATTGTTCAGCGGCTCGTCGAACAGCATGTAGTCGGTGTCCTGGCAGAGCACCATGGCGACGAAGGCGCGCTGGCGCTGGCCGCCGGAAAGCTCGTCGAGGAAGCGTCCGGCGAGATCCTCGAGATTGAGATAGGCGAGTGCCTGATCGATGCGGCGGCCGTCCTCCGCGGTCAGCCGGCCTCTCGAATGGGGGTAGCGGCCGAAGGCCACGAGGTCGCGAACCGTGAGGCGCGCCGTCAGGCTGTTGTCCTGTCTCAGGATCGAGAGCCGCCTTGCAAGGACGTCGCCGGGCGTCTTTGTGACATCGAGGCCGTCGACGGTCACGCTGCCGGCATCCATCCCGATCAGACGGCTGATCATCGACAGCAGCGTCGACTTGCCGGCGCCGTTCGGGCCGATGATCGACGTCACCCCGCGGGCGGCAAGCGTCAGGCTGACGCCATCGACCACGCGGGTCTCGCCGTAGGACTTGGTGGCGTTTTCGATGCGGATCATCTGAGGGCTCCTCTGACCAGCAGGACGATGAAGAACAGGCCGCCGACGAATTCGATGACGATGCCGAGCGCGGTGTCGAAAGCGAGCAGGCGCTCCAGGACGAGCTGACCGCCGACCAGCGCGATCACGGCAAGCAGGACGGCAAGCGGCAGCACGACGCGATGTTTGCCCGTCGGCGCAAGCTGGTAGGCAAGGCTTGCGACCAACAGCCCGAAGAAGGTGACCGGCCCGACCAGCGCCGTGGAAACCGAAATCAGCACCGCAACAATGACGAGGATGATCGTTGTCATGCGCTGGTGCTCGACCCCGAGGCCGATTGCGGTCTCCCGCCCGAGCGCGAGTACGTCGAAGGTGTGGAAGATGCGGAACGCGACAAGGCTTGCGGCCGCTACCAGAGCGCCGGAGATCGCCAGCAGGCTGGTGTCGACGCCATTGAAGCTGGCGAACAGCCGATCCTGCAACACGATGAATTCGTTGGGATCGATGACGCGCTGCAGGAAGCCGGACAGCGAGCGGAAAAGCACGCCGAAGATGACACCGACCAGCATCAGCAGATGCAGGCTGCGCACCGCGCCCGAAAAGAGCCAGCGATAGAGCAGGCATGAAAACAGGATCATGATCGCGCATTCGGCGACAAACATGACGCGCGGGTCGAAAGAGGAAACGGCGTGGGCACCGAGCGCAAACACCAGGCAGGTCTGGATCAGCACGTAGAGCGCATCGAAACCCATGATCGAGGGCGTGAGGATACGGTTGTTGGTGATCGTCTGGAACAGTACCGTCGACACTGCGATCGCAAAACCGACGAGAAGCATCGCTGCCAGTTTCGTGCCGCGAAAGGTCAGGATGAAAGCCCAGCTACCCCTGGCGCCAAGGGTCATGAACAACACGCAGGCGATCAGCGCCAGCGCGCCGGTGATGGCGAGGACGCGGAAGGACGCGAGGCCGGTCGAGGCTTCAGGCCGCACGGGCATTCCTCCGCAGCACGAGATAAAGGAAGACGGCGCTGCCGACGGCGCCGAGCACCGTGCCGACGGGGATCTCGAATGGCTCGATGACGATGCGGCCGATGATGTCGCAGGCGATGACGAGACCGGCGCCGAAGGCCGCGATCCACGGCAGGGAGCGACGCAGCCGGTCGCCGAGCGCCATGCTGACGATGTTCGGCACGATCAGGCCGACGAACGGCACCATGCCGACGGTGACCACGACGCTCGCTGTCACCATGGCGACGATGACGAGGCCGAACATCACGACGCGCCGGTAATTGATGCCGAGATTGCTGGAAAAGGCCTCGCCCATGCCCATTACGGTAAAGCGGTCGGCCGCAAGATAGGCTGCCGCAGTCAGTCCGAGTGATAGCCACAGCAGTTCGTAACGGCCGCGCAGCACGGCGGAGAAATCGCCGGTCGTCCAGGCGCCCATCGATTGCAGGAGGTCGTAGCGGTAGGCGAGGAAACTGGTGACCGCGCTGATCACGCCACCAAGCATGATGCCGACAAGCGGCACCATCAGGGTCGAACGCAACGGTATCTGCCGTAGGATCGCCAGGAACAGGCCCGTGCCGGCAAGCGCACAGGTCGTGGCAACGAGCATCTTGCCGTAGACCGGCAGGCCGGGGGCGAACAGCATGACCAGCAGCATGCCGAAGCCGGCCGATTCCACCGTTCCGGCGGTTGATGGCTCGACGAAGCGGTTTTGCGCCAGCATCTGCATGATCATGCCCGAGACCGCCATGCCGGCGCCGGCGAAGAGCAGTGCGAGGGTCCGAGGAACGCGGCTGTCGAGCAGGACCAGCCAGGCCTTCGCGTCGCCCTCGAGCAGGGCCGCGAGCGCAACGTCACTGACGCCGACGAACATGCTGACGACGGCGAGTATGATGAGCGAGAGGCAGGCGGCGAGGAACTTCAATGGCGGGACCGGTGGTTGCATTGCCGGGAATTGCAGCGGCCGCGGCGATCCGGGATTCGGACCGCCGCGGCCAGCGCTTCTAGCGATGTTTTCAGTTCTTGATCAAGGCCGAGGTCAGCTGGTCGACGGTTTTCTGCATCGCCTGGATGCCGCCGCCGATCAGGTACCAGCTCGCGCCATCGAGGTAGACGACGTGGTTGTTCTTCCAGGCCTTGGTCTGGCGAACGATCTCGTTGTCGAGGAACTGGGCGGCGGCAGCGCCTTCGCGGCCGATGGCGGCGTCGCGATCGATCACGAACAGCCAGTCGGGATCGGTTTCGAGAATGAACTCGAAGGTGATCGCCTGGCCATGGTTGCCGGTCTTCAGGTCGGTTGCCGCAGCGGCGACGCCGTAGTCGTCATGCAGCGCACCGAAGCGGGAGCCGGGACCGTAAGCGCTCATCTTGCCGCCGGTCGTCAGGATCAGCAGGCCCTTGCCCGCAGCGGGTGCCTTTTCCTTGAGGCTGGCAGCGCTGCTCTTCAGCTTGGCGATCAGGGCTTCCGCTTCCGTCTTCTTGCCGAAGATGTCGCCGAGTTTCAGGACGTTTTCTTCGGCGCTGCCGAGGAAGTTGGCGGTATCGGTCGATAGGTCGATGGTCGGTGCGATGGCCGCCAGTTCGCCGTACTTGGCGGCCGAGCGGCCGCCGACGATGATCAGATCCGGCGCGGCGGCATTGACCGCCTCGTAGTCGGGCTCGAACATCGTTCCGACCTTGGCGTAGTTGTCGCCTTCGTAGGCCTTCAGGTATTCGGGCTTCTTGCCGCCGGGGACGCCTGCGATCTCGACGCCGAGGGCGTCGAGCGTGTCGAGGCTTGCCATGTCGAAGACCAGCACCTTCTCAGGTTTCTTCGGCAGCGTCAGTTCGCCCTGCTTGTGCTTGATGACGATGTCCTGCGCGAGAGCAGGTACAGCAAGGGTTGCTCCGGCGAGCGCCACACAGGCGGCAAGGGCGATCTTCAGTTTCATTGCGATCATTGGTTCAGCCTTTCCGGGAAGAGGGGCAGAAGAAGTGGGACAAGTGCTCAGAACGTCTTGGTCAGGCTGACCCAGAAGCGCCGGCCTTCGTCAACGGTGTTGAAGTCGGTTGCCTCCAGCTGCTTGTCGAAGACGTTGTAGACCGCACCGTGCAGCGTCACCGTATCGTTGACGGCGTATTTCACGCCAAGGTCGAGCGTTGCATAGGGGTCGTACTTGCGTCCTGCAACGCCGTTGATGGTCACAGGCTTGCCGTTGGTGCCGATGCGGGCGCCGGCGGCGATTTCGGAGCCGTGATAATTGGCCGACATCCAGGCGTCGAGGCCTTCGACCGGAGTGATCCAGTCGGCGCGGATGAAGCCCATGTGCTCGGGCGTGCGGGCCAGCGGGAAGCCGGCGAAGTCACCGGTCTGCTGCTCCGAATGGGTGTAGGTATAGCTGCCGCGAAGGGTGAGATCCGGGGTTGCCGCCCAGGTTGCCGTCAGTTCCACGCCCTGCAGGACCGCATTGTCCACATTGAAGTTGCGCCACAGGACATAGTTCGGATCTTCGCTCCAGCGCACCGGATCGCCGTTGCCATCGAGGACGCGTGCATTCGCGATCTTGTCGCGGAAATCGGTGTAGAAGTAGGTGGCGCCGAGCTGGACGTCACCGTTGTCCCACAGCGCGCCGATTTCGTAGCTGGTGCTCTTTTCGGCCTCGAGCGACGGGTCCGCCATGATCACGCCGCAAGGGTTCTTGCCGGTAGGAAGCGTTGCCGCCGAGCCGTAGTAGCAGCCGCCGCCGCCGGTGGTGTAGGCGTAGCCCGGTGCGATGTTGCGGATGTCGGGAGCGCGGAAGCCGGTGGAAATGCCGCCCTTCAGCGTCAGTTCGTCGGTCGCGTTCCAGACGCCGTAGATGCGCGGGCTGAAGTGGTATCCGTATTCCTCATGATGGTCGGAACGCAGACCGACAGTCAGCGCGAAGTTGTCGACGATCCGCCACTCGTCTTCGGCAAAAAGCGCCCATTGGGTGGCGGTGAAGGTTTCGTTCTCGCCGGTGCGCCGGCCAGGGTTCTGGTCGTTGAGGCGGGCTTCGAAATATTGGCCGCCGGTCACCAGCGTGTGCTGGCCATAGAGCTCGAACGGGGTGGTGAACTTGCCGTCGATGACGGTGTTGCGGACTTCCGGCGCGCGCGGATTGAGGATGAAGCGCCCGGCCAGCGGATCATAGGCGTTGTTTTCGCGCTGTGCCCATTCCTGCTGGATGGAGAACTCGGATGTGGTCGGTCCCCAGCGGCCGGTGTGCGACAGCGACCAGTGATCGCGGGTGTTGTCGTTGAGTGTGCCGTTCGCGGTCGGGTCGAGGGTGTAGCCCGCCGACTGGTCGCGACGCACCTGGGTGTGGCCACCCTCGAGGTAGATGTCGTGGTCCTCGTTCGGCGTGAAGGTCAGGCGGCCGGTGAAGTCGATTTCGCGGTTGCCGGCGATGCCGCCGAGCGCCTCGTCCTCACCGCGCTTGAGGCCTCGGCCCCAGAGTTGCAGGCCGAGGGTGTCCTGGATCAGCGGGCCGTTGAGGTAGAACGCACTCTGACCGGAATTGCCGAATCGCGAGTGCTGCTGGATCGTCGCGTCGGTCGTCACCGAACCGGACCACACGGTGTCGACCTTGCGGGTGATGATGTTGATAACGCCGCCCATGGCATCGGAGCCATAGAGGGAGGACATCGGGCCGCGGACCACTTCGATTCGCTCGATTGCCGAGACGGGCGGCAGGAAGCTCTGCTCGAAGCCCGAGTTGCCGTTGGTGCGGGCGTCACGGGTGTTCTGGCGCTTGCCGTCGACCAGGATGAGGGTGTAGCTGCCGGGAAGGCCGCGGATATAGATATCCTTTTCGTTGGCGACACCGGTTACCGAGACGCCCTGGACATCGCGCAGTGCGTCGGTCAGATCGCGGAACTTGCCAAGCTCGAGCTGTTCGCGGCTGATCACGGTAATGCTGGCGGGTGCATCGGT
>JAEWPB010000132.1 GCA_023399465.1 Pseudomonadota bacterium | reverse complement strand
CATCCGTCCCGGTCTGCCGGACGGACACTCCACGGGCCCGTGCTGGACGACATCCCGGCCTGCGCCATAACCCCTTTCCTGAAAGGAGACCCCGATGTCGATCACCGTCGAAGAAAAAGCCCGCGTCATCAAGGATTTCGCGACGAAGGAAGGCGATACCGGCTCCCCCGAGGTGCAGGTCGCGATCCTCAGCTCGCGCATCGCGACGCTGACCGAGCATTTCAAGACCCACAAGAAGGACAACCACTCGCGCCGTGGCCTTCTGAAGCTCGTGGCCCAGCGCCGCAAGCTGCTGGACTACCTCAAGGCCAAGGACGAATCGCGCTACACCGCGCTGATCGGCAAGCTGGGCCTGCGCCGCTAAGGCTACGCTCCCTTCGGGACCACCGGAACGCCCGCAGCGATGGCTGCGGGCGTTTTGCGTCGGTTGGTACCGAAATGTCGCTCACGAGTTGAATCTGAAGTACTTTAGCGAGTTTGCGAGTGCCTCACGCGCGCGTTCTTGTATAAACCGGCTCAGTCATACAACGACGGTATAGCCATGAAAAAGATCGCCTTTCTCACGATGCTCCTTCTTTCGGGATGCGCCTCCGAAGTGATGAAAACCTATGTGGGAAAGGACATTGACCTGCCCCCCGCGAGATCCCTCAGTCTGATGTAGAGTCTGCCCGACCTAAAGGAGCAGACGAATGAGGAAAAGCCGTTTCACCGAGGCGCAGATCATCGGGATGCTGAAGGAGCAGGAGGCTGGCATGCCAACAGCTGAGGTGTGCCGCCGGCATGGTCTCAGCCCGGCGACGTTCTACAAGCTGAAAGCCAAGTATGGTGGCATGGAGGTCTCCGAGGCTGCCAGGCTGAAGGCGCTGGAAGACGAGAACGCCAAGCTCAAGCGCCTGCTGGCCGACACGATGCTCGACAATGTCGTCCTGAAGGATCTGCTGGAAAAGAACTGACGACATTGACCAGGCGGCGAGAGGCGGCGCTCAGGGCGATACGGGATCACGACATCTCGCAGCGTCGGGCCTGCCAGCTTGTCGGTGTCGATCCCAAGACCGTCCGGCGCACACGCCCGCCGGACTGCCCCGAGATCCGCGAGGAGATGAAGGAGATCGCCGGGAAACGGCGCCGATTCGGCTATCGCCGGATCGGCATCCTGCTGGAGCGCAAGGGCATGACCATGAACCACAAGAAGCTGTATCGGCTCTATCGCGAAGAAGGGCTGTCGGTGAGGCGACGGCGTGGTCGCAAGCGGGCTCGCGGGTCACGCACGCCGATGCCGGCAGCGGCGCATCCTAATGCTCGCTGGTCGCTCGACTTCCTGGCGGACAGCTTCGGCGCCTCGCGCAAGTTCCGCATTCTGGCGGTGATCGACGACTGCTGCCGGGAGAACCTGTGCCTGACCGCCGACACCAGCATCTCGGGCGCCCGCGTAGCCCGCGAGTTGGATGCGCTGGTGCGGATCTACGGAAAGCCCGCTTGCATTGTCAGTGACAACGGCACCGAGTTTACCAGTCGGGCCATTTTGAAGTGGGCCGACAAGAACGGAGTGCCCTGGCATTACATCGACCCGGGCAAGCCCCAGCAGAATGCTTTCATCGAGAGCTTCAATGGCAGCCTGCGCGACGAACTCTTGAACGAGGAGATCTTCGATACTCTGGACGACGCCCGCCGGAAGCTGGCGCTTTGGCGCTATGATTACAACGCGGTCAGGCCGCATTCCTCGCTCGGGAACCAGACGCCGCTCGAAGCGCGCCGAACGCTTGAGCAATTTGAAGGCTCCGCGCCCGGCGCGCTTGCCCGGAACGACCGACCCGACTACCAATCTCAAACCCGCAGACTCTCGTTATGAACGAGGGACCCAAGGGGGGCAGGTCAGTGATCATCGGGGTGATGTCTAGGCAGGGTCATAGGATCTGTTACCATCAGTCACGCTCCAAGAGCATCCCTCGAATGTCCGCATTGGGCGGGAACCAGCCTGACGGTAGTGCGGCAAATATCAGCCTGCGGCAGAGGAAGCAGACATTCGCCGAGGCAAACTAGTCCCGGGTTCAGACGCGAAATGGGCAGTGCCAAAAAAAAAAGCCACTTAGCAGACTTTCGATACAGCTGCTTGGCACTGAACAGGCTGTCGACGAAATCAACAAGAAGGTCGCCGGCTGTTGACCCGGGCCACACATGGAATGGATAAAACCCTGCCATCGGCGAGACTTTCTATGTTGCCTTTATGCCGGCAAATCCTGCCACCTCAGGGGGACGCGGGGAGATCCGGGACTGAAGATCGGCGTCGTAATCCTCTTCCGGGTAAGGTTATCGAGCGGGGCTGCTAGGGTTGCGCGCTAGGCGGCTGTCAGGACTCGGGGATCAAATCGAAAATGTCGGTCTTGGCCCCGGCCAGTCGGAATCCGCTTCCATCTGGTGGGCAAGATCCGGCTTTGCGATCCGTCGCAGTGTCGATGCGGCAATGAACTGAACACCAACTGCCAGCTTGACCACCTGAAGCCGTTTTAAGCCTGCGGGCTTATAGCGGCTCGCGACATAAGGTGGCAGGCTCGCCACTACAGCTTGAACCCGCGCATCGTCGCGGTGTGGTCGCGCCGCAGCCATGCGTCGGGCAAGTAGAGCAAGATTGTGGCCATCCTTGCCTTTACGGAAAGATTCAGGATCGGTGCCATCCCACACCAATGCGGCTTTCATCGACAGCTCCGCCACCATACAGATCGGTTGGATTACCGAGTCGTGGCTGAACGCGGTCGGCAATGTATTTGCCGCGTCTTCAAGGTTCGACCCGGCCATCCGCCAAAGCGTCACCGCATCGGCATTGCCTTGCTCGGCCTCATTGAGGCCCATCGTTAAGTCGTGAATGTCCGCGCAGGCTAGGGCGACACCCGCAGCTATCATCCGGTCCTGGCGGCACCAATTCCACCATTCTTCGCCGCTCTCAAAACCTGCTATTTGCCAGGGCTGTAGAGCGTTCTGGCCGAATATGACGGGGAAGATGGTCTTTCGCACTTGATCGACTGATGCGACCAATCCGATCCCAGCGCCGGGCCAGCTTGTTTCAACCTTCGGCATCATGGACGCGTAAGCATCCATGATACGTTTGACATCTGGATTGCTCCCAGCACCCATCACGAAGTTGGCGCCGAGCAGCTCCATTGCGGCCCTGAAC